>CALMIF010000044.1 GCA_937864045.1 uncultured Aquabacterium sp.
GCGAAGCAAGCGGTCGCCGCGGAACCGGCTTTGCCGGGCCGCTGGCGGCGCCCCCTGGGGGGAGCGCCGCAGGCGCTTCGGGGGGGATTCAATTCCAGGCCAGGGATGCTAGACCATCGTTCCCTCGCATCCTGGCGAGGCCCCTGTGCAGCGCAGCACAGGCGATCGGGGTGAACCCTGATCCTGGTCAAGTCCCCACACCTGGCGCGCCGCCAGACTGCCGCCTGTTTTGCCTTGATCACGGCCGCTGCGCGGCCGGCCCCCATGCCGACCACCCCGACCGCTGCCGTTCCTCCCGATCTGCTGCCCCTGCTCGCCGCCAGCGGCCTGCAGCCGCTGACGCTGGCCGGCCGCGGCCTGCTGCCCATCGTGCAGGGCGGCATGGGCGTGGGCGTGTCGGCGCACAAGCTGGCCGGCACCGTGGCCGCGCTGGGCGGCGTGGGCACGCTCAGCTCGGTGGACCTGCGCCGCCACCACCCCGACCTGATGGAACGCACCCGCCACTTGCCGCAGCGGGTGGGCATGGACGACGACAGCAAGGCCCGGATCGACGCGGCGAACATCGAGGCCCTGCACCGCGAGGTGCGCGCAGCGCTCACCCTGGCCGGCGGCCGCGGCCTGGTGGCGATGAACGTGATGCGCGCGGTCAGCGACTACGCCGCCTATGTGCGCGCTTCGCTGGAAGCCGGCGCGCATGCGGTGGTCGTGGGTGCCGGCCTGCCGCTGGACCTGCCGGACCTGGCGGCCGACTTCCCCGACCGGCTGCTGGTGCCCATCCTCAGCGACGCCCGCGGCGTGGCCCTGGTGGTCAAGAAGTGGGAGCGCAAGAAGCGTCTGCCCGACGCCATCGTGCTGGAGCACCCGCGCCTGGCCGGCGGCCACCTGGGCGCGGCCAGGATCGCCGACCTGGGCGACCCGCGCTTCGACTTCGAGCGCTGCATTCCCGAATCGCTGGCCTTCCTGCGCGGCGCCGGGCTGGAAGGCCGCATTCCGCTGATCGCCGCCGGCGGCATCCGCCACCATGCCGACATCGCCCGCATCCAGGCCCTGGGCGGCGCCGCGGTGCAGCTGGGCACGCCGTTCGCGGTGGCCACCGAGGGCGACGCCAGCGAGGGCTTCAAGCGCGTGCTGGCCGGCGCCCGTGAACAGGACATGCTCACCTTCACCAGCGTGGCCGGCCTGCCGGCGCGTGCCGTGGCCACGCCCTGGCTGGTCAACTACCTGAAGGCCGAGCCGGCACTGCAGGCCAAGGTCCACACCAAGGGCCGCTGCACGCAGGCCTTCGACTGCCTGGCGCAATGCGGCCTGCGCGACGGCCTGCCGGGCTGGGGCCAGTTCTGCATCGACCAGCAACTGGCCAATGCACTGCGCGGCGACCCGAAGAAGGGCCTGTACTTCCGTGGCGCCGGCGACCTGCCCTTCGGCGACCAGATCCGCCCGGTGCGCGCGCTGATCGAGCACCTGCTGCGCCCGGCCGCCGCTGCAGCGCCGGCCGATGCCGACGCCGCGCTGGCGCTGGCCTGACCCCGTTCCTGCATTGCCTGCTGTTCCGTCATGAACCACTTCCAACCCCAACCCGCCGGCCTGCCATCCGGCAGCTTCGGCGGCCGTCGCGGCGCCGCCATCGCCGCACCGTCGCTGCGCCGGCTGCTGGCCGCGCCGCACCGCCTGGCCTTTGCCGCCGGCAGCGTGCTGCTGGTGGCTGCCGCGCTGTGGTGGGCGGGGGTGCAGCTCGCCCCGGCCCTGGGCCGGCCGCTGCCGCTGCTGCTGTCGGCCGACGACGGCTTCGCGTGGCTGCTGGCGCTGGGTGCCTGGCCGCTGTTCCTGGCCGGTCTGCTGTGCGCCGCGCTGCCGCGTTGGCTCGGCTGCCCGCCGCTGGCCGCCCGCCTGTTGCTGGCGCCGCTGGGCGCGGTGGCCGGCGGCTGGGCGCTGACCTTGTTCGGCCTGCACACCGGTCACCTCGCCGCCGCGCTGGGTCTGGCCGCGGTCGCCGTGGGCCTGGCCCTGCTGGCCGGCCTGGTCGGCCTGACCTGGCTGGAACACCGTTACCACGCCGCCGGCCCCACGCCGGCACCGGCGGCCGCTGCCGGCCTGGTGGTGCTGGCCGTGGCGGCCTGGGGTGGGGCGGTGTCGCTGGCCCTGGGCCAGCCGCAGTGGCTGCATGCCGCGCTGCAGGGGGCGCTGTGGCTGGGCCTGGTGCCGCTGGCCGCCGCCCTGCTGCATGCCGATGGCCGCACGCTGGCGCCGGCCGGCAGCCGCCTGGGCTGGCTGCAGCGCAGCACCTGGGCCTGGCTGGGCACGGCTGCCGGCCTGGACCTGGTCTGGACCGACGCGGCGCCCGCCGCGCCGCTGCTGCTGGGTTGCCTGGGCAGCCTGGTGATGGCCCGCGCCACCACCGAACTGCTGCAGCAGGCCAACCGCCGGCCGTGCATCGACAACACCGTGTGGTTCAGCGCCATCGCGGCGCAACTGGCGGCGCTGGCCGCCACGCTGGCCCCGCTGTGGCCGGCCGGTGGTCAACCGCTGGCCTTGCTGGCGGCGCAGTTCTGGCTGGGCGCCGTGGCGTTGTGGGCCTGGCATCTGCGCCCGGGCCTGCTGCGCTTGCCGACCGGCGCCTGAGCGGCGCCGGGCGCCGCAGCGGCCTGTGGCAGACTGTCCCAATCATCACACCATTGAGACAAGTCCATGACCGCTGCCGCCACCACTCCCCACAACCGCGTCGCCCTGGTCACCGGGGCCGGCTCGGGCATCGGCCTGGGCTGCGCCACCGCCCTGGTGGCCGACGGCTGGCGCGTGGTCTACACCGGCCGGCGCGCCGAGGCCCTGCAGGCGGCCATCGCCAAGGCGGGCGACCCCTGGGGCGACATCGCCGAGCGCACTCTGGCCGTGCCCTGCGACGTGGGTGACGAGACCTCCGTCGACGCGCTGTTCGCTGCCATCGGCGCGCGCTTCGGCCGGCTCGACCTGCTGTTCAACAACGCCGGCGTCTCGCTGCCGGTGCTGACGCCCGACGAGATGGACGCCGCCACCTGGCGCCGCGCGGTCGACACCAACCTGAATGGCGCGTTCTTCTGCTTGTCGGGCGCTTTCAAGATGATGCGCCACCAGGTGCCGATGGGCGGGCGCATCATCAACAACGGCTCGATCTCGGCCTACGCGCCGCGGCCGGGCTCGATCGCCTACACCGCCACCAAGCACGCGGTCAGCGGCCTGACCCGCGCCGCGGCGCTGGACGGCCGGGCCTTCGACATTGCCGTCGGCCAGATCGACATCGGCAACGTCGCCAGCGACATGACCGAGCGCATGACCAAGGGCGTGCCCCAGGCCGACGGCAGCATCAAGCCCGAGGCGCGCATGGACCTGCAGTCGGTGGTCGACGCCTTCATGACCATGGCGCGCATGCCCGCCAGCGCCAACATGCTGTTCGTCAACGTGATGGCGACCAAGATGCCCTTCGTCGGCCGCGGCTGACGCGGCTTTTCCGCGGGCTGCGCCGGGACGCGGGCGCCTACCATCCAGGCGATGAGCACCGAGGCGCTGCCCGGCCCGTCTCCCTGGTCCTTGCGCCCGGGCCTGTCGCCGCTGCTGCGCCGCTGCCTGCTGCTGGCCGCGCTGCTGCACCTGCTGCTGGTGCTGGTCTTCGGCAACACCCAGGGCGGTGCCGCGCAACCGGGCCAGGGCGTGTGGGGCGGACTGAACGTGCGCCTGGCCGGCACCGACCCCACCGGCCGCCCCGAAGCCACGGTGGCCAGCGACGTCTACACCGGCCCCCAGGGCCAGGCGCGTGAGCGGCGCTGGGGCGGCGCCCTGCGCAGCCCGCAGGACCGGCCCGAGTCTCACCGCACACCCGGCGCGGCACGTGAGGGCACCTGGCAAGCGCCGCCAACCCCCGCCGATGCCGCGACGCCGCCCGCTGCGGTGACACCGCCGGCACAGGCGCCCGCCGTTCTGCCGGTCGACCCACCTGCGGCCACCGCCGCCGATCTGCCGCCGGTCCGGTCCGCCGATGCCGAGCCGCCGCCGACCCCACCTGCGGCCGAGCCGCCGAGCGAGCGGGCCCCCGTGCCCGCCCGGCGTGCCGAGGCGGCCCCGGCACTGCAGCCGCCGGTGGTGCCGATCCTGCCCGCGCCCAGCCTGTCGGCCCTGCCGACGCTGAACCTGCCACCGGCACCGGCACCAGCGTCACCCACGCCGCCCGAGCCCGCACCGCCGCCGCGCGTGCCCGCCGCAGGCCGCAGCAGCCAGCGCGCCCTGGCGCCGCCCCCGCTGGCGGCTCCGGCCGCCGGCCCCGCGCCCCTCCCGGACCTGGCCCTGCCGGCGCCCGCCGCCCGCCGCGTGGCACCGCGTGCAGCTGCGGCGGCGATCACCGCCCCGGCCGCGCCCGTGCCACCACCACCGGTGGCTGCCGTGCCGCTGCCGGACCTGCCGCCCGCGCCGCCCCCTGTCGCCGACGCACCCGCGCCTGCCCGCTTGCCGACGCCGCCGCGCGAGCCCGCACGGACGATCGCCGCTCCGGCGCTGCCGGCGACCCCGACGCCGCCGGAGCCGGTGCCGCTGCCCCGGTTGACGACGGCGCCCGCGCCGACCCCGGTCCCCGTCGCACCGCCGACGACCGTGGCCAACACGCCGGACACACCCCCGGCACCGGCCCCGGCGGTTGCGGCACCTGCGCCTGCGCCCGCACCGGCCGCTGCGGTGGCTCCTCGGCCCATGCCCGAGGCG
>CALMIF010000045.1 GCA_937864045.1 uncultured Aquabacterium sp.
GAGCAGCGGACTCTTAATCCGTTGGTCGAGTGTTCGAGTCACTCAGGGCCCACCAAGCACAAGCCCCTGGCGATGCAAGTCGCCAGGGGCTTTGTCTTTGGCGCCTCCTGGCCATGCCGCCAGGCGCATCCGCACTGCAGGCGCCGCAGCACCTGCATCAAGCCATCACTTCTTGACCAGCGGGCACATGCTCTTGGACAACGGAATGAACGCCTGCTCGGCCGGGATCGTGGCCTTGAGCTTGTAGTAGTCCCAGGGATAGTTCGACTCCGACGGCTTCTTGACCTCGTAGACGTACATGTCGCGCACCAGGCGACCATCCTCGCGGATCTTGCCGTTCCTGGTCATGAAGTCGTTGACCGGCGTGGCCTTCATCTTCGCCATCACCGTGGCCGTGTCGTCGGTGCCGGTGGCGGCCACGGCCTTCAGGTAGTGGGTGATGCCCGAGTACACGCCCGCCTGCGCCATGTTCGGCATGCGCTTGTGCTGCTCGAAGAAGCGCCGGCTCCACTTGCGCGTCTCCTCGTTGCTGTCCCAGTAGAAGGCTTCGGTCAGCAGCATGCCCTGCGCCACCGGCAGGCCCATGGAATGGATGTCGTTGATGAACACCAGCAACGCAGCCAGGCGCTGGTTCTTGGTGATGCCGAACTCGTTGGCCGCCTTGATCGCGTTGATCATGTCGCCGCCGGCATTGGCCAGGCCAACGATCTTGGCCTTTGACGACTGCGCCTGCAGCAGGAACGACGAGAAGTCCGACGCATTCAGCGGATGGCGCACCGAGCCGATCACCTTGCCGCCCTCGGCCTTGATAACCTCGGTCGTGTCCTTCTCGAGGTTGGTGCCGAAGGCGTAGTCGGCAGTCAGGAAGAACCAGCTGTCACCGCCCGACTTCACCACGCCGCGGCCCGTGCCGGCGGCCAGCGCATAGGTGTCGTAGGTCCAGTGCACGCTGATCGGCGAGCAGTCCTCGTTCGACAGCCGGCTACTTGCTGCGCTGGGGAACAGCGCGATCTTGTTCTTCTGCTTGGCCACCTGCAGCGCGGCCAGCGCGGGCGCCGTGGCGGCCACGTCGCCCAGCATGTCCACCTTCTGGGTGTCGAACCATTCGCGGGCCTTGGCGGCGGTGATGTCGGCCTTGTTCTGGGTGTCGGCCACCACCAGTTCGATGGGCTTGCCCAGCACCTTGCCGCCGAAGTCGGCGATGGCCATCGTCGCGGCGATCACCGCGCCCGGGCCGACGATGTCGGCATAGACGCCCGACATGTCGTTGAGCAGGCCGATCTTGACGATGCCGTCGGAGATCTTGTCCGGCTGGGACTGCGCGCCCACGCTGCCAGCGCAGAGCGCGGCGGCCGCCAGGGCGACGAGGTTGGGAAGGATCGGGGTGCGCATGGTGTCTGCTCGCGGGTGGAACTGCATCGCCTTGGCTGCGGCGGATTGCGGGCGAGTCTATGCGCGGGCGTGCACACACCGACTGCGCGGTTGGCGAAGGGGCGCTTCCAGCCGGCTTCACCCTGGTGGTTGCCCCAGGTGCGCAGACCGGGCGCAAGAATGCCCCGGAGGCCCGGGCCGGCCGGGGCTTGTCGAGGCGGGACCGGCGCGGAATGCGCCTGGTCAATCCATCTGGTCGATCATCACCTGGCCGAAGCCCGAGCACGACACCTGGGTCGCGCCGTTCATCAGCCGCGCGAAGTCGTAGGTGACCTTCTTGCTGGCGATGGCGCGCTCCATCGACGCGATGATCAGGTCGGCGGCCTCCTTCCAGCCCATGTGGCGCAGCATCATCTCGGCCGACAGGATCTCGGAGCCCGGGTTCACGTAGTCCTTGCCGGCGTACTTGGGCGCCGTGCCATGGGTGGCCTCGAAGCAGGCGACGCTGTCGGACATGTTGGCACCCGGCGCGATGCCGATGCCGCCGACCTGGGCCGCCAGCGCGTCGGAGACGTAGTCGCCGTTCAGGTTCAGCGTGGCGATCACGCTGTACTCGACCGGGCGCAGCAGGATCTGCTGCAGGAAGGCATCGGCGATCGAATCCTTGATCGTGATCGTCTTGCCGGTCTTCGGATTCTTCAGTGCGCACCAGGGGCCGCCGTCGACCTCGACCGCACCGAACTCACGCTGGGCCAGGGCATAGGCCCAGTCCCGGAAGCCACCTTCGGTGAACTTCATGATGTTGCCCTTGTGCACGATGGTCACGCTGGGCTTGTCGTTGTCGATCGCGTACTGGATGGCCTTGCGCATCAGACGCTCGGTGCCCTCGATCGACACCGGCTTGATGCCGATGCCCGAGGTCTCGGGGAAGCGGATCTTGCGCACACCGAGCTCGTTGCGCAGGAACTCGATTAACTTGGCGGCCTTTTCGCTCTTCGCCTCGTATTCGATGCCGGCGTAGATGTCCTCCGAGTTCTCGCGGAAGATCACCATGTTGGTCTTCTCGGGCTCCTTCAGCGGGCTGGGCACGCCCTTGAAGTACTGCACCGGCCGCAGGCAGACATAGAGGTCCAGTTCCTGTCGCAGCGCGACGTTCAGGCTGCGGATGCCGCCGCCCACCGGCGTCGTCAGCGGCCCCTTGATCGACACCACGTACTCGCGCAGCACCTGCAGGGTTTCCTCGGGCAGCCAGACGTCCGGGCCGTAGACCCGCGTCGCCTTCTCGCCGGCGTAGACCTCCATCCAGTGGATCTTCCTCTGCCCACCGTAGGCCTTGGCCACTGCCGCATCGACCACCTTGATCATCACCGGCGTGATGTCCAGTCCGGTGCCGTCGCCCTCGATGTACGGAATGATGGGCTGGTCAGGGACGTTCAGCGAGAAATCCGCGTTGACGGCGATCTTCTGCCCGCCCTCGGGCACCTGGATGTGCTGGTACATGTGCGATGGCTCCGCGCGCTGCGCTTCGATGGGTAAACCCCAAAAATTTTATGTCACCGACCTTGTCAACCGACTGGCTGGAGCCGGCGTTTCGGGATGGCTCGCCCGAAGAAGGTGGGCGTCTCAAACCAACTTTTTTAGGATCCTGAAATGACCAAGCTCCTGGCTGCCCTGTCCATCGCTGCTTTCGCTGCCACCGGCGCTTTCGCCGCTGACAAGAAGGCCGAGGCCCCCGCCGCCGCTGCTTCGAAGGCTGACGCCAAGAAGGACGACAAGAAGGCTGCCGCTCCCGCCGCTGCCGCTTCGGCCAAGAAGTAAATTGCACTTTCGCCCGGTCGCGCTGCGCGGCCAGGCTGATGAGCGCAAACGCCCGCCTTGCCGGGCGTTTGTCATTTCTGGCTGCAGATTCGCAAGATCAATCAAGCCAGGCACCAGGCGACCACCCGCATCCACAGGCCGTGGCCCAGCGCCCAGGCAGACGCCAGCGCCAGCGCCGCGCCGGCCCAGCGCACCGCAACCGCGGGCGATGCCGCCGCCGCACCCGGCCGGCCGCCGGTGATGCGCCACCACAGGGCCGGCCCCAGCAGCAGGCCGGCCGCCGAAGCCGCGGCAAACCCACCCATCACCAGGGCCCCCGCCGCTGCCGAATTGGCCAGTGCTGCCACCAGGAGGGCCGATTGCAGCAGGCCGCAAGGCCAGGCCACCCAGGCCAGGCCGATGCCTGCGCTGCGCGCCGGGCCGCGGACCACCTGCCAGCCGTTGCTGTCGCGATGCTGCACCATGTCGGTGCGCGCACGACCCAGCCGCTCCATCCAGCCGGGCTGGCGCCCCTGCCACAGCAGGAACAGTCCCAGCGCCAGCGCTGCCATGTGCACCAGGGTCCACAGCGGCCGCAGCGCGCCGACCGCCTGCCCCAGCGCCGCCAGGCTGCCGACGCTGGCCGCCGCCACGGCGCCAGCCGCCGCGTAGGCCACCAGGCGCCCGATGTGGAAAGCGAGCAGACGCCCGCCCTGCCCGCCGCCGCTGGCGGCCGTGCAGGCAGCACCGCACATTGCCAGGCAGTGCGGCGTGCCGGCCAAGCCCATCAGCACGGCGCTGAGCAGCAGCGCTTGATCCATGCGCGGCGGTCCCGTCGGTGACTGCGGCGACGTGTCAGATGATGCGCGAGAAGCGCTCGCGCACCTGGTCGGCGCGCAGGTGCCTGTCGAACACCATGGCCACGGCCCGCACGAAATACCAGCCGGTGGCGGTGACCTGCACGCCGTCGGGCAGCAACTCGCACAGACCCAGCTCCTGCAGCTCGCGCAGGTCTTCCAGCTCGGTCTTGAAATACTCGCGCACCTTGATCAGGTGGGCCAGCTCGATCGATTCGAACTCCAGGCGCCCCTGGCACATGAGGGCCATCACCACCGCCCGGCGCACCAGGTCGTCGCGGGTCAGCGCCAGGCCGCGCACGATTGGAAACTGGCCCTGGCGCACCGCGTCGTAGTACTCGTCGATGGTCTTGGCGTTCTGGCTGTAGGTGGCACCCATGCGACCGATGGCCGACACGCCCAGGGCGATCAGGTCGCAGTCGGGCTGGGTACTGTAGCCCTGGAAATTGCGGTGCAGCCGGCCCTGGCGCTTGGCCGCGGCCAGGCTGTCGCCGGGCAGCGCGAAGTGGTCCATGCCGATGTAGGTGTAGCCCTGGGCGATGAAGCCGGCCAGTGCGCCGCCGAGCATCGCCACCCGGTGGTCGGGCGGCGGCAGTTGCTCGACGATGATGCGCCGCTGCGGCTTGAAGCGCTGCGGCAGGTGGGCGTAGGCATACAGCGCGATGCGGTCGGGCCGCAGCTCGGCCACCTGCGCCACCGTGCGCGCAAAGGACTCGGGCGTCTGCTTCGGCAGGCCGTAGATCAGGTCGGCGTTGATCGACTCGAAACCGATCTCGCGCGCCGCAGCCATCAGGTCGCGCACTGATTCGAAGGGCTGCACCCGGTGCACCGCCTTCTGCACGTCGGCATCGAAGTCCTGCACGCCGAAGCTCAGGCGGTTGAAGCCCAGCGTGGCCAGGTGCTGCAGGCGCCGCGGCGTGGCGGTGCGCGGGTCGACCTCGATCGAGATCTCGGCCCCCGGGGCCAGCTTGAAGGCACCGCGCAGCATGCTCATCAGCCGGCTCAGTTCGTCGTCGGACAGGAACGTGGGCGTGCCGCCGCCCAGGTGCAGCTGCGACACCGCCTGGCCTCGCCCGAGCACGGCGGTGTTCAGTGCCACCTCCTGCGTCAGCACGTCCAGGTATTCGGCAGCCTTGTCGTGGTGCTTGGTGATGACCTTGTTGCAGGCGCAGTAGTAGCACACCGACTCGCAGAACGGGATGTGCACGTACAGCGACAGCGCCGTCTTGCCGCCCACCACTGCACCACTGGCACGCTGGGCCAGGGCCTGCGCGTACTCGGCCGGCCCGAAGGCTTCGACGAAGCGGTCGGCCGTCGGGTAGGAGGTGTAGCGCGGGCCGGGCCGGTCCAGGCGGCGCAGCATCGCCTCGGTGAGCTCGGGCACGGTGTCGGCAGCGATCTTGGGCATGACCGCAATGTGCCAAAGCGCGGCCGCCATCGCTTGATCTGCCTCAATCCGCATGGCGAGCCAGCCCAAAACAATGGCTGCAGTCCGCCGAGAGGCGGCCGGGCTTTCTGCGCCCACCCTGCGCAATCTTGATTCCGGACAAGCAGCAACCTCCCATAATGACCCCCATGAACACGTCTGCCGACACCCAGAAGTTGCGCCTCGAGCCGTTCAAGGTGGCTTGCTCCAGTTGCAACCTGCGTGAGCTGTGCCTGCCCGTGGGCCTGAACCGCGAGAACCTGGACCGGCTCGACAGCCTGGTGGCCACGCGGCGGCAGGTGGCGCGCGGCGACACGCTGTTCCGTGCGGGCGACGCCTTCCAATCGCTGTACGCGGTGCGCACCGGCTTCTTCAAGACCTGCGTGTCCAGCGAGGACGGCCGCGACCAGGTCACCGGTTTCCAGATGGCCGGCGAGTTGCTGGGCCTGGACGGCATCAGCACCGACAACCACACCTGCGATGCGGTGGCGCTGGAGGATTCTCAGGTCTGCGTGATCCCCTACGACCAGCTCGAAGGCTTGTCACGCGAGTTCAGCGAGCTGCAGCACCAGTTCCACAAGATCATGAGCCGCGAGATCGTGCGCGACCATGGCGTGATGCTGCTGCTGGGCAGCATGCGCGCGGAGGAACGGCTGGCGGCCTTCCTGCTGAACCTGACGCAGCGCCTGCAGGCGCGCGGCTTCTCGGCCAGTGCGCTGATCCTGCGCATGACGCGCGAGGAGATCGGCAGCTACCTGGGCCTGAAGCTGGAGACGGTGAGCCGCACCTTCAGCAAGTTCCAGGACGAGGGCATCCTCGAAGTCAAGCAGCGGCAGATCCGCATCCTGGACCAGGACAAGCTGCAGGGCCTGGTCAACGGCACCAACTGCTGAGCAGCATCGCCGCGACTGCGGCGGTCAGTGCCGGAAGGCCCCTGAGGCACCTTCGCGGTTGATGTGCTCGGGGTCGCCTTCGAGCAATCGGGTCAGCAGGCCGGCCATGGCGATCACACCCCAGAAGACGAAGAACGCCAGCGTGTAGACCGCGCCGGGCGACAGCGTCAGCGTCTCGCCGCCCATCCAGCGCAGCGTGGTGGGGTCGACCAGGGCGAAGACCAGCATCTCCAGCACGCCGGCCATCAGGAACGACGGCCACAGGATGGCCAGCAGGTGCATGCGCAGGGCGGGACGGCGGCGGGCCATGGCGATGGGGACGGCGTCCGGGTCAGCGCGGCGCGGGCGTGGCGGCGTGGTTGCGTGCGGCCATCGCCGGCGTCTGCGGACCGAGGTCCTTGACCACCTGTTGCGCGGTCGGTGCCTCGCTGAGCACTGGGTCGGCACCGCGGTAGGCGATGACGGCCGTGCCGATGGCGGCCACGACCACGATGGCAGGGCCGCCCAGCACCAGCCAGACCATGCCCACGCGCCACCAGGCGGTCGACTGTTTGTCGGTGCCCGACGGGGCGTTGGCGGAAGCGGATGAACGGATCATGTCGGATCTCCTGTGGGCGCCACTCAGCGTGGCACCACGAAGGTTGATTTTTCACTGACGGCCGCACCGGCAGCGGGCCGGCCGCTGGCGTCGGCCGCCTGCAGCGCGATCTGGAAGTGGATCTCGTGGGCACCCGGGCCAGCCTGGGCCGCCGTCTCGGGCGACACGCGCACGTTGAGGGTCACCCAGCGGGCTTCGGCGGGCGCCAGGTCCAGCGTGGGCAGCTTCTCGATGGCGATGCCGGGCAAGCCGTTCACCCCGACCTGGTAGCGCTGCGGCTGCTCGGTGGCGTTCATGATCTGCAGCCGGAACACGTTCTCGATCTGACCGTCGTCGACCTGGCGCGCCAGCGCGGCGCGATCGCGCACCACGTCGACCTTGAACGGATGGCGCGTGGCCAGGCTCCAGAAGAAGGCCAGCAGGATGACGCCGAGGATGGCGGTGTACACCAGCACCCGCGGGCGGAAAATGCGCCGGATGTGCTCGGCCCGGCTCAGGTGCTGGGCCAGGCCGTTCTGCGTGTCGTAGCGGATCAGCCCCTTGGGGTAGTTCATCTTCTCCATCACGCCATCGCACACGTCCACGCAGGCGGCACAGCCGATGCATTCGTACTGCAGGCCGTTGCGGATGTCGATGCCGGTGGGGCAGACCTGCACGCACAAGCCGCAGTCGATGCAGTCGCCCTTGCCGATGCTGCGCGGATCGACCTTGCGGCTGCGCGAGCCGCGCGGCTCGCCCCGCTCGGCGTCGTAGCTGATGATCAGCGTGTCCTTGTCGAACATCACGCTCTGGAAGC
>CALMIF010000046.1 GCA_937864045.1 uncultured Aquabacterium sp.
ATGCTCAGGCAGAACGGCAGCAGGCCGGCTTCGCGGGCTTCGGCCACGGCGTGGCGGGTGTCTTCCAGGCCCCAGCGGCCTTCGTAGCGGTCGATGTCGTTGGGCTTGCCGTCGGTCAGGATCAGCAGCAGGCGCTGGCGCTCGGGGCGCTGCTGCAGTTGTTGCGTCGCGGCGCGGATGGCCGCGCCCATGCGGGTGTAGTAGCCCGGCTTGATGGCGCCCACCCGGGCCTGGGCGGCGGCGTTCCAGGCGTCGTCGAAGCCCTTCAGGTGCTGCAGCCGCACATGGGCGCGCCGCACCGAGCTGAAGCCCAGCATCGCGAAGGCATCGCCGGTGCCGTGCAGCGCCTCGCCGAAGACGAACAGCGCCTCGCGCACCACGTCGATGACGCGGGCGTCGTTGTTGACGTACGCATCGGTGGACAGCGACAGGTCGGCCAGCAGCAGCGTGGCCAGGCTGCGGCCGCCACGCACCCGGCGGCTGAACACCGCCGGCTCGCCTGTGTGTGCGCCCGCGCCGCCGCCGGCATGGCGCACCCAGGCGTCGATGTCGAGTTGCTCGCCGTCGGTGCAGCCGCGCTGCCACAGCGGCGCGGCGCGCAGCACTTCCAGCCGGCGGCGCATGGTGCGGGCGGTGGCGTGCAGGGCGGGGGGCGGCGTGTACGGCGGTGGCGCGCTGGCGCTCAAGGTCAGCACCCGGCAGTGCTGGGGCAGCAGGCGCTGCTGCTTCCAATCCCACTCGGGCAGGGTCAGCTCGGGGCCCAGCGGCGCGTCGTCGGCGCTGGCGCTGGGCAGGTCGAGGTCGAACTTGACCCGCGCGGCCGGCGCGCCGTTGCCCTGCTGCAGGGTCAGCGCGTCCATGTCGTCGGCCGCGGTCTGCGCCTGGCCGTCGTCTTCGTCGTCGGTGCCGCGGTCCAGCGGCACGTGTTCGCCGAAGGTGGTGATCGACTCGGCGCGTGACGGCAGCAGCATCGGTGCGCGGCCTGAGGGCTTGGGTGCACGGCGGGTGCGGCGGCGGGTGGCGTCGGCGGGCGGTGACTGCGAGCTGTCGCTGCGGCGTGCGTCGTCTGCCGCAGGGTCGTTGGCCGCGTCGGTGGATGCGGGGGCCTCCGGCAGCGCTTCCAGCCACAGCCAGACCGGCGCCACGTCGGTGGGCAGCAGCGGCGCAAGACTTGCCATCGGCGCATGGCCGCGCAGGGCGGCCTGCACGCGGGATTCTGCGAGCGCCGCCGGGCCGGCCAGGCGATCCGGTGACGGCCGCTGCGCCAGGTGCGCCGCCAGCAGCCGCTGCCAGCGTGGCGCCAGGCCGGGGCAGGCCGCCAGCGCGGCGGTGGTGGCGGCGGCGTTGGCCTGCAGCCAATCCGCACCGGGTTGATGAACCGCCGCCAAGGCCGCCAGCCACAGGTAGAGGTCGCGGTTCAGCGCTGCATCGTCGAACACGGCAATCGTGGGCGGCAGCGCCAGCGTGTCGGCATCGAGCCGGCTGACCGGTGCCCGCAACCCGCTGCCGGCGATGCGCTGCAGCCAACCGCGCGGCCCGCCGATGCGCGCTGCCGCCGCCGGCACCACGCGCACACCCGGTGCGCCGCCAGCCGCGTGGAACAGCAATTGCACCGGCCGCTGCACGGCATCCAGCGTCACCGCCTGCGCAGCATGGTTGCGGTCGGCCGCCCGGGTGATGAAGCGGTGCCAGCGTTCGCCGATCCACTCCTCCATGTCAGCCCTTGTCGTGTTGGCGCTGCTTCAGCGTCTCGCGCACCGCGTCCAGCCCGATGTGCCACTCCAGGCTGGGCGCCTGGTCGCGTGCGGTGTTGCTGCTGTCGCAGGCGGTCAGGCACTGGCCGCACTGCACGCAGCTGAACATCAGGCGCTTGATGTTGCGCGGCTTCAGCCGCATCGGGCAGACCTGGTCGCAAGCGGCGCCGGCCGGGCTTTGCGGCGTGGCGCAGTCGCGGCAGTCGCGGGCGCGGCTGCGGTCGAAGGCGACCACCAGGCCACGCGGATTGGCCATCCAGGCCAGGCTCTGGAACAGGCCCACGGCGCAGCCGAAGCGGCAGAACAAATGGCGGGCGAACAGGAACTCCGCCGTGAACACCGCCGTGCCGATGACCAGGAAACGCGCCTGGTTGGGTGTGGACGTGCCCGCCAGCAGGTTGCCCCACACCTCGGCCGGCGGCAGCAGGTAGCTGAGCAGCGTGATGGCCCAGGTGAAGCCGAAGGCCAGGCAGCTGATGAAGAACAGCGGCCACCAGCGGCGCTGCGGTGTGCGGTCGCCACGCGGCGTGGGCGCGGCATCCCACAGGCTGAACTTGCCGCAGGCGCGGTGCAGCAGGTCGTTGAGTGTTTCCACCAGCGAGAAATGCGGGCACAGCCAGCCGCAGTACAGCCGGCCGAACTTGTAGGCGATGGCGAGGAAGGCCACCACCAGCGCCAGCGCCGGCAGGATGCCGCGCAAGACGATGCCCAGCGCCGCATCGGTGGCGCTGGCCTGGTGGCGCAGGAAGGCATCGATGCCCAGGTGCCAGGGCCGGCCCAGCAGCCACAGCTGGGTGTCGTGCAGGTCGAAGCGCAGCAGGTTCAGCGCCGGGGCGACCAGGAACAGGATGAAGAAGCCGACCTGCGTGGCGCGGCGCAGCCGCTGCAGGCGCTGCAGACGGGCGGCGTCGGGGTTTTGGGCCAGCGCCGCGGCACCGACGGGAAAGGTCGTGGGCGGCGGTGGCGGCGGTGGCGGCGGGGTCAGGGCAGGCATGGGAACAGGCGCAGGGTGCGCCGGGGCAACAGGGGTGGCGGCTCAGCGCCCCACCACCGCGTCCACCACCTCGGCCAGGGCCGCGGTGGTGTCGGCATCGTCGGTCAGCGCGTCGACGATGGCCGCGCGGCAGGCCGTGCCCAGCGGCGCGCCGGCCACCACCAGGCGGGCGGCCATCACCAGCAGGCGGGTGCTGGCGGTCTCTTCCAGGTCGTGGCCGGTCAGGCGGCGCAGGGCCTGGGCCAGCTTCACCAATGCGGCAGCGGTGGCGGCGTCGCAGCCGCTTTCGGCCTGCACGATGGAACGCTCGACCGCCTCCGTCGGATAACCCAGGCTCAGCGCAACGAAGCGCTGGCGGGTGCTGGGCTTCAGGCCTTTCAGCAGGTTCTGGTAGCCGGGGTTGTAGCTGATCACCAGCATGAAGCCGGGCGGCGCGGCCAGTTGCTCGCCGGTGCGTTCGATCAGCAGCACACGCCGGTCGTCGGCCAGCGGGTGCAGCACCACGGTCGTGTCCTTGCGCGCCTCGACCACCTCGTCCAGGTAGCAGATCGCGCCCTCACGCACCGCACGCGCCAGCGGGCCATCGCACCACTGCGTGTCGCCACCGCCGATCAGGTGGCGGCCGACCAGGTCGGCCGCGCTCAGGTCGTCGTGGCAGCTCACCGTGATCAACGGCCGGCCCAGGCGCGCGGCCATGTGCTCGACCAGGCGCGTCTTGCCACAGCCGGTGGGGCCCTTGATCAGCAGCGGCAGCCGCGACGCGTGGGCCTGGGCGAACAGCGTGCATTCCTCGCCTTGCGCCGCGTAGTAGGGCACGGCGGCGACCTGGCGGGCGCTGGTCATCTCCATCATCGGCTCCGAGGATCAGGCGGTGCGCAGGCGGCCGACCGGCGCGGCCTGCTCGTCGGCTGCGGGGCCGATGAAGAAGCTGCTCAGGTAGGTCAGCAGGCCGGCCAGGAACATGACGCCGCCGCCCACCCGCACCCAGTAGAAGAAGCGCAGCTGGTCCTGCGTGGCCATGAAGCCCATCGCGCCTTCGGTGGGCATGCGCTGCAGCCACACCTGCAGCACGCCGGCACCGGTCAGCGCCAGCACCATCACGCCCATGCCGATGGTCATGATCCAGAAGCTCCACATCTCCACGCCCTGCGCACGCCGGCAGTTGGCTTCACGCCCACGCAGCAGCGGCATCGCGTAGCTGATCATCGCGATCACCACCAGCACATAGGCACCGTAGAAGGCCAGGTGGCCGTGGGCCGCGGTGATCTGGCTGCCGTGGGTGTAGTAGTTCACCGGGCTCAGCGTGTGGATGAAGCCCCAGAGGCCCGCACCCAGGAAGCCCATCACCGCCGTGCCCACGGCCCACAGCACCGCCGCCTGGTTCGGGTGCTCCCGCTTGCGGCGCTGCACCATGTTGAAGGCGAACAGCGTCATCATGAAGAAGGGGATCGGCTCGAGCGCGCTGAACACGCTGCCCACCCAGTGCCAGTAGCCCGGCAGGCCGATGAAGAAGAAGTGGTGGCCGGTGCCCAGGATGCCGGTGACCAGGGCCATCGTGACGATCAGGTACAGCCACTTGTCAATCACCTCGCGGTCGACGCCGGTGGTCTTGATCAGCACATAGGCCAGCAGCGCGCCGAGGATCAGCTCCCAGGTGCCCTCCACCCACAGGTGCACCACGAACCACCAGTACATCTTGTCGCGCACCAGGTTGCCCGGGTTGACGAAGGCGAACAGGAACATCAGCGCCAGGCCCCACAAGCCCATCAGCAGCACCAGGCTGATGGCCGTCTTGCGGCCCTTGAGCACGGTCATGCTGATGTTGAAGAGGAAGCCCAGGCACACCAGCACGATGCCGACCTTGGTGGGCAGCGGCTGTTCGAGAAACTCGCGCCCCATCGTCTGCAGCAGGTCGTTGCCGGTCAGCTCGGCCAGCTTGGCATAGGGCACCAGCAGATAACCCAGGATGGTGGCGGCCCCGGCGACCAGAAAGACCCAGAACAGCAGCTTCGCGAAGAAGGGGCTGTGCAGCTCGGTCTCGGCTTCTTCCGGGATCAGCCAGTAGGCGCTGCCCATGAAGCCGAACAGCAGCCACACGATCAGCAGGTTGGTGTGCACCATGCGGGCGATGTTGAACGGAATCGCCGGGAACATCAGGTCGCCAATCAGGTACTGCAGGCCCAGCGTCAGGCCGAAGACGATCTGGCCGACGAACAGGCCGATGGCGGCGATGAAGTACGGCTTGGCGACCGATTGCGACTTGTACTTGAGCGTGATGGTGGTCATCGTGTGATCCCTCAGCCTTCGATGTTGGGCGGCCACTTCTCAGTGTTGATGCCGTTGGTCCACTTCAGGAACTCGACCATGTCGTCGAGCTGCGCCTCGGTGAAGTTGAAGTTGGGCATCTGCCGGCGGCCCGGCGCGCCGATCGGCTGGGCCTTGATCCAGGCCTTGATGAAGTCGGGACCGCGCCGCTTGTAGACATTGCCCAGCTCGGGTGCGAAGTACGCGCCCTCGCCCAGCAGGGTGTGGCAGCCGATGCAGTTGCGCGTCTCCCACAGGTGCTTGCCGCGCAGCACCGCAGGGGTGATCTGCTCGGCATTGCTGCGCTGCGGGATGCGCTGCTCGGTGTTGAAGATCAGCACCGCAAACAGCAGCACGAAGAACACCGTGCCACCGTAAAAAATGTTGCGGGCCGTCTGGCTGGTGAAGCCTGGGCTCATGGGTCCTCCGACCGTCTTTAAGGAATGGTCGGAAGCCTACGGATCCAGTCGGGATATTTCCTTGAACCGGTTCAAGGAACGGGCCGCGCGCCCGTGGGCAGGGGGGCTTCAGCCGCCGCCGTCTTGCGCCTTCGCAAACCGGGCGTCGCGCCAGGCGATGGCCTCACGCATGCCGCGCGCGCGGGCGATGTCCATGAAGGCGCGCTTGTCGGGCGAGCCGTGGCTTTCGATGCTGTGGTCGATGTCCAGCGCCATGCGAAGCGCGGTGGGCATGCCCTGGATGTCGTAGGTGCGGTTCAGCGCCTTCTTGGTCTGCGCCACCAGGTTCGGGTCCATCAGCGCGATGCCGCGGGCGGTGCGCAGCGCCGCGTCCAGGTGCGTGCCGCGCGGCACCACGCGGCTGACCAAACCCATCGCCAGCGCTTCGGCCGCCGGGATGCGGTCGTCGGCGCTGAGGATGATGCGCTTGGCCTGCTTGGGGCTGGTCATCCAGGGCAGCAGCAGGGTCACGATGCCGGCGCCGAACTTCAGCTCGGGCTCGCCGAAGGTGGCGTCTTCGTCGCAGATGGTGATGTCGCAGGCCATCGCCAGCTCGAACGCTCCGGCCAGGCACGCGCCGTGGACAGCGGCAATCGTCGGCTTCGGGCTGTTCCAGAAGCGCATCGTGGTGTCGAAGTCCAGGTCCAGGATCTGGCGCCACACGGCGTCGCCCTGCGGCGCCTGTTCCATCTGCGCCTTCAGGTCGAAGCCCGACGAGAAGGCCCGGCCGGCGCCGCTGACCACGATCACCCGCACGTCGGCATCGGCCTCGGCCGCGTCCATCGCGACGTTGATCTCGTCCAGCGCGGCCTTGTGCAGCGCGTTCAGTCGCTCGGGGCGGTTCAGCGTCAGCTGGGCCACATGGTCGGCGACGCTGCAGGTGATCGACTGGAAGTCCATCGCGAGGGTCTCGTGGTTCAGGATGGCAACGGTTCGGTCTGGCCAGCGTCGATCAGCGCGGCCAGCGCGCCGCGGTCGGCCTTGCCGGTGCGGCCCAGCGGCAGGGCTTCGGCCCGGTGCCAGGCATCGGGGTGCTTGAACTTCTCCAGCCGGCCGGCCAGATGCCCGCGCAGGCCGGCGACTGTCAGCGTGCAGCCGGCACGAGGCACCACCAGCACGTGGATGGCCTCGCCCAGGCGCGCATCGGGCCGGCCCACGGCCATCGCGGCGGCCACGTCGGGGTGGGCGCTCAGCGCCTGCTCCACCTCCACCGGGCTGAGCTTGTTGCCGCCGCGGCTGATCAGCTCCTTGCTGCGGCCCATCAGCGCCACCAGGCCATCGGCGTGCTGCAGCGCCAGGTCGCCGGTGCGCAGCCAGCCATCCGGCAACGCGGCGGCTGTCAGCCCGGGCGCGTCCAGGTAGCCGGCCATCATGTGCGGGCTGCGGATCTGCAGTTCACCCACGGCGCCCACCGGCAGCGGCCGGCCCTGGGCATCGGCGATGCGGCATTGCTCGCCCGGCGCCGGCCGGCCGATACAGCCGGGGCGTTGCGTCTTGTCGGCCGGAAAGGCGAAGAAATCGCAGGTCGAGGTTTCGGTCAGGCCGTAGATGTCGATCAGCGCGGTGCGCGGAAACTGCGCCCGCAGCCGCTCGGCCAGCGACAGGCCCAGCAATTCGCCGCCGATCAGCAGCTGGCGCAGGTCGCCCTGCGCGGCCACGCGGTCGAGTGCCGGCGCCAGCGCCGGATCGGCCAGCAGCGCGCGCATCATCGTTGGCACCACACCGGCCTGGGTGATGCGCGCCTCGGCCAGCGTGCGCAGCACGGCGGCGGGCTCGAACCTGGGCGCCATCACCAGCAGGCCGCCGTGCAGCAGGGTCAGCAGCGCCACCCACAGACCGAAGCCGAAGCTCAGGTTCAGCACCAGCAGCGTGCGGTCGGCAGGGCCGAACTGCAGCAGGCCCTGGATCTGGGCCAGCTTGCCGGCGAAGGCCGCATGCGTCAGCACCACGCCCTTGGGCTGGCCGGTGGAGCCGGAGGTGAAGATCACGAAGGCTGCGCCGGCCACCAGGGGGCGCGGTGGCGGCGCATCACCCGGCCAAGTCTGCAGGCCGCTGCAATCGGGCGTCAGGTCGAGCCCGAAGCGCGCGCCGGTGCGCTGGCGCAGCGCCTCGGCCAGCACGGGCGGCGTGCTGCGGTGCACCGCCACCACCACACCGCCGGCCAGCCAGGTGCCGATCAGGGCGGCGATGTCGGCCGGCTGGTTGGCGACCTGGACATGGACCGGCTCGTCGGGCTGCAAGCCGGCGGTGCGCAAGTGCGTGGCCACCGCCTCGGCGGCATCGGCCAGGGCGGCATGCGACAGGCGCAGGCTGTCACCCTGCAGTGCAGGTGCCGCACCGTGCCGGCGGCAGGCTGTCAGCAGCGCCTGGCCAAGCCCGGTCGACACGCAGGATCAGCTGTGGACCACGGCCAGCACCTGGCCTTCAGTGACTGTGTCGCCCTCGGCGACCAGCAGCTCGCGCAGCGTGCCGGCACCCGGTGCGTCGACGGGGATCTCCATCTTCATCGACTCGATGATCAGGAGGGTGTCGCCGTCGGCGACGGCGGCGCCGGTCTGGCATTCGACCTTCCAGACGGTGCCGGAAACCTGGGATTCGATGCGGTGGATGGCCATGGAAGCGGTTCCTGAAGAAGTGGCACCGCGGCGACAGCCGCCAGCGCCTGCAAGGCCACACAGTACGCCGGGCCGGCCCGCCGGGGGCTCAGGGAAAGCACCTGAAAATTGTTAACAACTGACAGTGCACATTGCCAGGCACGGTTGCCGCGATGGGTGGTGGCCGACCTTCGCCGCGCCATGCCCCGCACCCGCACTGCCAGCCCTGCCGCCTCCGTGAAGCGTGCCGCCACAGCCGCCAAGGTCACCACGGCCACCACGGGTGAGCAGGTCGCCAAGCAGCTGGGCCAGGACATCCTCCAAGGGCGTTATGCGGCCGGCCAGCGCATCGGCGAGCAGGCGGTGGCCGAGGCCTTTGCGCTGAGCCGTGGCCCGGTGCGCGACGCGCTGCGCATCCTGGAGCGGCAGGGCCTGGTCGAGATCCGCCCGCGCCGTGGCGCGGTGGTCACCGAGCTGGCGCTGAACGACGTGGCCGACATCTTCAACGTGCGCTGCGCCCTGCTGAGCCTGGCCGTGCGCTATCTGGCACGCAACCCCGACAAGGCGGCGCTGGACGAGGTGGAGCCGCGCCTGGCGCAGCTGCGCAAGCTGGCGCTGCAGAAACGCCCGTCGCTGCTGGACTTCGCCCAGGCCACCGGCCGCGTGGCCATGGGCCTGCTGAGCGTGTGCGCCAGCGCCAAGGTGATCCAGGCCACCTACCGCGACCTGCCGCACGACGCGCTGTGGCGCATGCTGTGGGTGACGCCGCAGCCGCCCGACTACGTGCGCCCCGAGCGCCGCCTGGACACCTTCCACGACTACGAGCAGTTGCTGGCCGCCATCCGCGCCGGCAGCGCCGACGCCGCCGAGGTGCTGATGCGCAAGATCATGACCGACACCCGCGACGAGGTGCTGGGCTACATGCAGCAGTCGCACACCGACACCGTCGACACCTTCCGCCTGGAGGTGTACTGATGTTGGAGGTGCGCGACCTGTCGATCAGCTTCCGCCTGGCCGGTGGCGGCCGGGTCAACATCACCCGCAAGCTGAACTTCCGCATCGGCGCCGGTGAACGCCTGGGCGTGGTCGGCGAAAGCGGTTGCGGCAAGACGGTGACGGGCCTGTCCGTGCTGCGCCTGCTGCCCGAGGCCCATGTGCAGATCGACGGCCAAGTGCTGTTCGAGGGCCAGGACCTGCTGAAGCTGCCCGAGACCGGCATGCGCGCGATCCGCGGCCGCGACATCGCGATGATCTTCCAGGAGCCGATGACGGCGCTGGACCCGGTGTTCACCGTCGGCGAGCAGATCGCCGAGGCCTACCGCACGCACTTTCCGGTCAGCCGGGCCGAGGCGCGGGAGCGCGCCATCGAGGGCCTGGCGAAGGTGGGCATCCCGCTGCCGGCGCGGCGGGTCGACGAGTACCCGCACCAGTTCTCGGGCGGCATGCGGCAGCGGGTGATGATCGCGATGGCCCTGGTCTGCGAGCCCAGGCTGCTGATCGCCGACGAGCCCACCACCGCGCTGGACGTGACGGTGCAGGCCCAGATCACCGACCTGCTGCGCGAGTTGAGCGAACGCGCCGGCACCGCGCTGATGTTCATCACCCACGACCTGGGCGTGGTGGCCGAGGTCTGCACCCGCATGGTGACCATGTACGCCGGCGAGGTGGTGGAGGACGCGCCGGTCGACGACGCCCTCGTGCGCCCGCGCCACCCTTACACGTCCGGCCTGCTGCGCAGCCTGCCGCGGCTGACACCGCACCGCGGCGTGCTGCCGTCGATCCGCGGCCGCGTGCCCTCGCCCAGCGAGATGCCCGGCGGCTGCCGCTTCCGCGCCCGCTGCGACCATGCGCAGGCAGCCTGCGGCGACGAGCAGGTGGCCACCACGGTGTCGCCCGGCCATGTGGCGCGCTGCTGCCGCGCCGCCGAACTGGACCTGCCGGGGGTGGTGGCATGACCACGAACGTGCAGCCGCTGCTCAGCGTCAGGGATCTGCGCATCCACTTTCCCACCCAGGACGGCAGCCAGACGGTGAAGGCCGTCGACGGCATCGGCTTCGACGTGATGCCCGGCGAGACCTTCGGCGTGATCGGCGAATCGGGCTCGGGCAAGACCACGCTGGGCCGGGCGCTGGTGGGCCTGCTGCCGCCAACGGCCGGCAGCATCGTGCAGGGCGGCGTCGACCCGCGCACGCTGGGCGGTGCCGCGCTGCGGGCGCACCGGCGCGACTACCAGATCGTCTTCCAGGACCCGCATGCCGCGCTGAACCCGCGCCAGACGGTGCTGACCAGCGTGTGCGAGCCGCTGGAGATTGCCGGCGGACTGAGCCGCGCCGAGCGCGAGCTGCGCGGGCTGGACGCGCTGTCGCGCGTGGGCATCGCGCCCGAGTACGCGCAGCGTTACCCGCACATGCTGTCGGGCGGCCAGAAGCAGCGCATCAACATCGCCCGGGCGCTGACGGTGCGGCCCAGGCTGATCGTCTGCGACGAGGTGGTGGCGGCGCTGGACGTGTCGATCCGCGGCGACGTGCTGAACCTGTTCGCCGACCTGCAGCGCGAGTTCGGCCTGACCTATGTCTTCATCACGCACGACCTGTCGGTGGTGTCGCATGTCAGCGACCGCATCGCCGTCACCTACCTGGGCCGGCTGATGGAACTGGGCCCGACGCTGGACGTGGGGGAGCGGCCGCTGCACCCGTACACCGAGGCGCTGATGTCGGCCGACCCGGTGCCGCTGCCGTCGCACCTGCGCACGCACAAGCGCATCGTGCTGCAGGGCGAGATCCCCAGCCCCATCGACCCGCCCTCCGGCTGCCGCTTCCGCACCCGCTGCCCGGCCGCCCAGCCACGCTGCGCCGCCGAGGCACCCGACTGGCGCGAGCTGCGGCCCGCGCACTGGGTGGCCTGCCACTTCTCGACCGCCGACGGACCACCGCGGCCGAATGTCCATCCAGCCGCCTGAAGACGGCCCCATTCCACCCGACCACCCCAGGAGACCGACCATGTCCGACGCCACCGATCTGCACGATGCTCCCCTGCCCGCCGTCGGTCTGAGTCGGCGCCACCTGATGGCCCTGGCCGGGGCCATGGGTCTGCCTGGCCTGGCCTCCGCCCAGGGCACGCCGGCCAAGGGCGGCGTGCTGAAGGTCTCGGCCAGCGCCAACCCCAGCAGCCTGGACCCGGCCACCGGCGGCGCCGGCTCGGACCACACCTTCCTGTGGACGATGTTCGACACCCTGGTCGAATGGGACTACGAGACGCTGAAGGCCAAGCCCGGCATGGCGGCCTTCAACTTCCCCGACCCGCGCACGCTGGTGCTGGACATCAAGCCCGGCATCACCTTCCACGACGGCACGCCGATGGACGCGGCTGCGGTGAAGTTCAACCTCGACCGGGGCCGCACCGACCAGCGCAGCAACATCAAGGCCGACCTGCAGAACGTGGCCGAGGTCGTGGTCACCGGCCCGCTGCAGGCGACGATCAAGCTGGCCCGGCCCGACACCGCCCTGCCGGCCATCCTGAGCGACCGGGCCGGCATGATGGTCAGCCCGAAGGCGGTGCAGGCCCTGGGCCAGGAACACGACCGCAAGCCGGTGGGCGCCGGGCCGTGGAAGTTCGTCAGCTGGAGCGCGAACGAGAAGGTGGTGGTCACCCGCGCCGACAAGTACTGGCGCGCCGACCGCGGCTTCGTCGACGGCATCGAGTTCTCGATCATTCCGGAGCTGGCCACCGGCCTGCGCGCCGTGGTGGCCGGGCAGAACGACTTCGCCTACAACGTGCCGCCGCGGCTGATGCCGCTGATCGACAAGGCGAAGAACCTGACGAAGGTGACCGGGCCGACGCTGTACTGCCTTCAGCTGTACTTCAACACCGCCAAGAAGGGGCTGGACAACCTGAAGGTGCGCCAGGCGATCAACTTCGCGCTGGACCGGCCGGGCTTCGTCAAGGCGTCGCTGGCGGGCGTGGGCGAGCCGGCCTACATGCAGCTGCCCAAGACCCATTGGGCCTACGACCCGACCCTGGTGGGCCTGTACCCTCACAACATCGAGAAGGCCAAGGCCCTGCTGGCCGAGGCCGGCTACAAGGACGGCATCGAGCTGACCGTGGGCAGCTACACCGACCAGGACTCGGTGCGCCGCAGCGAGATCGTCGGCGAGCAGCTGCGCAAGGCCGGCATCCGGCTGAAGTTCATCACCGGCACCATCCCCGAGATCAGCGGCCAGATGTTCGGCAACGAGAAGAAGTTCGACATGCTGCTGTCGGCCTGGACCGGCCGGCCCGACCCCAGCATGACCTACAGCCTGATGTACAGCAAGGATGCCTACTTCAACGCCGGCCGCACCGACCACGGCGCCAAGATGGCCGAACTGCTGGCCGAAAGCCGGGTGGCCGAGCGCATCGAGGGCCGCAAGCTGATCTTCTGGCAATTGCAGCGGCTGATCATGGAACAGGCCCTGGTCGCGCCGCTGGCCTTCCAGTACGAGCTGGTGGCCGCGGGCCAGCAGGTCAAGGGCTACAAGCCGAATCTGCTTGGGAAACCCAAGTACGAGTTCATCAGCAAGGCCTGAAGCCGCGCCATGGCCGCCTCCCACCGCCTGCGCGTGATCCGCCGCCGCCTGCTGCAGGCGGTGCCGGTGCTGGTGCTGGCCACCTTCGTGGTGTTCGGCCTGCTCAAGCTGATGCCGGGTGACATCGCGATCACGCTGGCGGGTGAAAACGCGACCGAGCAGCGCATCGCCGAGATCCGCGCGCTCTACGGGCTGGACCGGCCTTTCCTGGTGCAGTACGGCAGCTGGCTGGCGAACGCGGTGCAGGGCGATCTGTCGAAGTCGCTGGCCACCGGCGAGAAGGTGGCCACCTCCATCGCCCGGGCGTTTCCGAACACGCTGCTGATCGTGGTGCTGGCGATGTCGGTGGCGCTGGCCATCGGCGTGCCGCTGGGCATGCTGGCGGCCAGCCGGCCCGATGGCGCGCGCGACCGCATCGTCACCTCGGTGGCGTCGCTGGGCATCGCCGTGCCCAACTTCTGGCTGGCGATGCTGCTGGTGGCCTGGCTGGCGCTGGGCACCGGCTGGTTCCCGGCCACCGGCGCCAAGCCGCTGGCCGAGGGCCTGGGCCCGGCGCTGCACCACGCCATCCTGCCGGCGCTGGCCCTGGCGGCGGGCGGCGTCGCCGAGGTGTCGCGCCAGCTGCGCAGCTCGCTGGTCGAGATCCTGTCGTCGCCGCCGGTGCGCACCTTGCGCGCCAAGGGCCTCAGCCCGGCGGCCATCCTGTGGAAGCACGGGTTGAAGAACGCCGGCGTCAACCTGCTGACGGTGACCACCCTGCTGTTCAACCGCCTGCTGGCCGCCACCGTGGTGGTGGAGGCGGTGTTCGCCATTCCCGGCATGGGCAACCTGATCGTCAACGCCGCGCTCACGCGCGACCTGCCGGTGGTGCAGGGCGTGGTCTTCGTGATGGTGCTGGTGGTGATCACGATCAACCTCACCGCCGACCTGCTCTACACCGTGCTCGACCCGCGGATCAAGTGATGGTCAACCGCTTCTTCGCCTTCCTCAGGCGCGACCTGCGGGCCGCGGTCAGCCTGGCCTTTCTGCTGGCGCTGTGCGTGCTGGCCCTCTGCGCGCCGCTGATCGCGCCCTACCCCGTCACCGCGCAGGATGTGGACAACACCCTCGCCGCGCCAAGCGCCGCACATCTGCTGGGCACCGACGACCTCGGCCGTGACGTCTTCAGCCGCATGGTCCACGGCGGCGCCGCCACGCTGTATGCCTCCTCGCTGGCCGTGGGCATCGGCCTGCTGCTGGGCCTGCCGGTGGGGCTGCTGGCCGGCTACTCGGGCGGCTGGCTCGACGACGGCATCAGCCGCTTCATCGACGCCCTGCTGTCGTTTCCGTCCATCGTGCTGGCCATCGCCGTCACCGGGGCGCTGGGCATCGGTCTCACCAACGGGATGATCGCCGTGGGCATCGTCTTCAGCCCGCAGATCGCCCGCCTGGTGCGGGCGCGGGCGCTGGTGGTGCGGCAGGAGCTGTACGTCGACGCCGCCCGCTGCTTCGGCGCCAGCACGGCGCGCATCCTGTGGCGCCATGTGCTGCCCAACACGGTGCAGCCGGTGATCGTGCAGGTGACGCTGCTGCTGGCCGCGGCGCTGCTGGCCGAGGCCAGCTTGAGCTTCCTGGGCCTGGGCATCCAGCCGCCGCAGCCCAGCTGGGGCTCGATGCTGGCGCGGGCCTACCAGAACATGGAACTCGCCCCCGAGCAGATGTACGCGCCGGGCCTGGCCATCCTGCTGACCGCGCTGGCCTTCAACACGCTGGGAGAGTCGCTGCGCGTGGCGCTGGACCCCACGACGAAACGCTGACCATGCGCACCACCCAAGACGAAGCCGCGTACCTGTCGCACCTGCAGGGCCTCTACCGCAAGGCCTGGCCCAAGGACGCCAACACCGCGCCGCACTACCCGCATGGCGAGGTGCCGCTGACCGACTACCTCGGCGCCTGGGCCAAGGAGCGTCCGGACACGCCGGCCGTCATTCACTACGGCCACGTCACCACCTATGCCGAGCTGGACGCGGCCAGCAACCGCTTCGCCCACCTGCTGGCGAGCGAAGGCGTGAAGCCCGGCGACCGTGTCGCCGTCTTCCTGCCCAACATGCCGCAGTACCAGACGGTGTTCTTCGGCATCCTGAAGGCCGGCGCCGTCCACGTGCCGGTCAGCCCGATGTCGCGTGCCTTCGAGCTGGCGCATGAGCTGAACGACACGCAGGCCGTGCTGCTGGTCGCGCTGGACGAACTGATGCCGGTGGTGCGCGAGGTGCAGGCCAACGGCGACGCCCGGGCGCTGCGCCAGGTCTACGTGACCGGCTTCGCCGACCTGCTGCCGGCCGCGCCCACGCTGCCGGTGCCCGACAGCCTGCGCGCGCCGCGCATCGCCTGCCCGGATGCGAAGGAGCTGATGACCGCGCTGGCCACGATGCCGTCGACGCGGCCGGCGCATGAGCCGCAGCTCGACGCCATCGCCGCGCTGAACTACACCGGCGGCACCACCGGCCTGCCCAAGGGCTGCATCCACACCCAGCGCGACATGCTCTACACCGCGGCGTCGAACTTCGGCATCGCGCTGGAACGGGCGCCCGACACGGTGTTCCTGAGCTTCTTCCCGCAGTTCTGGATCGCCGGCGAAAACTTGGGCGTCATCTTCCCGGTGTTCTGCGGCGCGCCGCTGGTGCTGCTCAGCCGCTGGGACCCGGTGGCGGTGATGGCCGCGGTGCAGCGCTACAAGGTCACCTGCATGGCGATGCCGGTGGACGGCGCGGTCGAGATGATGGACCGCGACGACTTCGGGCAGTACGACCTGGGCAGCCTGCGCCAGGTGCGCGTGGTCAGCTTCGTCAAGAAGCTCAACCTCGCCTACCGCCGCCGCTGGCAGCAGCTCACCGGCGGCATCCTGGCCGAGGCGGCCTGGGGCATGACCGAGACCCACACCTCGGACACCTTCACCACCGGCTTCCAGGACGGCGACGACGACCTGCATGCGCAGCCGGTCTTCGTCGGCCTGCCGGTGCCGGGCACGCAGTTCAAGATCTGCGACTTCGAGACCGGCGCGCTGAAAGCCCTGGGCGAAGACGGCGAGATCCGCGTGCGCACGCCCAGCCTGTTGAAGGGCTACTGGAACCGGCCCGAGGCGACGGCCGAGGCCATCGTCGACGGCTGGCTGCGCACCGGCGACATCGGCTTGATCGATGCCGACGGCTTCCTGCACTTCCTCGGCCGGAAGAAGGAGATGCTGAAGGTCAAGGGCATGAGCGTGTTCCCGCCCGAGATCGAGGCCGTGCTGGGCCAGCACCCGGCCGTGCTCGGCTCCGGCGTCATCGGCCGCACCGATCCCCAGCGCGGCGAGTTGCCGGTCGCCTTCGTGCTGCTGAAACCCGAGGCCGACGCTGCCACCGCGGTGCAGAGCCTGACCGACTGGTGCGCCAGCCGCATGGCCAGCTACAAGCTGCCCGAGATCCGGCTGGTGAGCGCCCTGCCGATGACGGCCACCGGCAAGGTGAAGAAGCAGGACCTGGCGACGCTGCTGTGAGCGACGCACGCCGCCAACCCTAACGATCATGCTGCGCGACCGCGCGGAGGAGACCCGATGAGCTGGACCCCCGAACTCGACGAACTGGCCCGGCGCACCGCCATGGCCCACCAGATGGGCGGGGCCGACAAGGTCAAGCGCCAGCACGACGCCGGCCGCCTGACCGTGCGCGAGCGCGTCGACAAGCTGGTCGACGCCGGCAGCTTCCACGAGGTGGGCGCGCTGTCGGGCATCGGCGAATACAACGCCGACGGCACCGTCAAGGACGTCACCCCGGCCAACTGCATCTTCGGCCGCGCCCGCATCGACGGCCGGCCGGTGGTGGTGTGCGGCGATGACTTCACCGTGCGCGGCGGCTCGGCCGACGCGTCCATCGCCGCCAAGCCGCTGATGGCCGAGGACATGGCCTGCGATTTCCGGCTGCCGATCATCCGCATCATCGAGGGCTCGGGTGGCGGCGGCAGCGTCAAGACCATCGCGACCAAGGGTGCCAGCAACCTGCCGGGCGGCATCGGTGAGAGTTCGCGCGGCTTCCTGCGCATGACCAGCAACCTGGCCGAGGTGCCGGTGGTGGGCCTGGGGCTGGGCTCGGTGGCGGGCCTGGGCGCGGCGCGGCTGGCATCCACCCACTTCAGCGTGATGACGCGGCAGTCGGCGATGTTCGTCGCCGGCCCGCCGCTGGTGGCGCGCCTGGGCCAGCCGCTGACCAAGCAGGAGCTGGGCGGCGCCGACATCCAGACCCG
>CALMIF010000047.1 GCA_937864045.1 uncultured Aquabacterium sp.
CCACGATCACGTCGCCCGGCGTCACCAGCATGCCGGCGCACACCACGGGGATGTTCACCGAGCCGATGGTGGCCTTGATCGTGCCCTTGCTGCTGATGGCCTTGCTCCAGACCGGAAAGCCCATTTCGGTCAGCGTCTTCACGTCGCGCACGCCGGCATCGATGACCAGGGCACGCGTGCCGCGGGCCATGAAGCTGGTGGCCAGCAGGTCGCCGAAGTAGCCGTCGGTGCATTCGGCGGTGATGGCGGCCACGACGATGTCGCCTGGGCGGATCTGCTCGGCGACCACATGCATCATCCAGTTGTCACCGGGGTGCAGAAGGACTGTGACCGCCGTGCCGCTGACTTGCGCCCCGGCATAGATCGGCCGCATGTAGGGCTTGAGCAGGCCCACGCGGCCCATGGCCTCGTGCACCGTGGCGCTGCCCAGGCTGGCGAGCGCATCGGCCGTGACGGCATCGGTGCGGGTGATGTTGCGGTAGACGACGCCGAGTTCGTACATGCTGCGCTCCTGAGGGGTTACAGGCCCTTGGCCTTCAATTGCTGGTCAAGGCGAGCGAACACGCGCCGCGCATTGCCTTCGTAGATCTGCTGCTTCTGCGCCGCGGTCAGCTGGGTGCTGGCCTCGATGTAGCGCTTGGTGTCGTCGAAGTAGTGGCCGGTCTCGGGGTCGATGCCGCGCACCGCGCCGATCATTTCGCTGGCGAACAGGATGTTGTCCACCGGGATCACCTTGGTGAGCAGGTCGATGCCGGGCTGGTGGTAGACGCAGGTGTCGAAGAACACGTTCTTCAGCAGGTGGTCGGCCAGCAGCGGCTTCTTCAGCTCCTGCGCCAGGCCGCGGTAGCGGCCCCAGTGGTAGGGCGCGGCGCCGCCGCCGTGCGGCACGATGAACTTCAGCGTCGGGAAATCCTTGAACAGGTCGCCCTGGATCAGCTGCATCACCGCCGTGGTGTCGGCATTGATGTAATGCGCGCCGGTGGTGTGGAAGCAGGCGTTGCAGCTGGTGCTGACGTGGACCATCGCCGGGATGTCGTACTCGACCATCTTCTCGTAGATGGGGTACCAGTGGCGGTCGGTCAGCGGCGGGCTGGTCCAGTGGCCGCCCGACGGGTCGGGGTTCAGGTTCAGGCCCACGTTGCCGTACTGCTCCACGCACTTCACCAGCTCGGGGATGCAGGTGGCGGGGTCCACGCCCGGGCTCTGCGGCAGCATCGCCGCCGGCACGAAGTGGTCGGGGAACAGCTGGGCCACGCGGTGGCACAGCTCGTTGCAGATCGCCGCCCAGGTGCTGCTGACCTGGAAGTCGCCGATGTGGTGGGCCATGAAGCTGGCGCGCGGGCTGAAGATCGTCAGGTCGCTGCCGCGCTGCTTCATCAGCTTGAGCTGGTTCTGCTCGATGGTCTCGCGCAGCTCGTCGTCGCTGATCTTCAAGTCCGACGCCTTGGGCATCCGGGTCGGGTCGGCAATGCCGGCGATCTGGGCGTTGCGCCAGGTCTCCAGCGCCTTGGGCGCGGTGGTGTAGTGGCCGTGGATGTCGATGATCATCGCGAGTCTCCTGGCGTTGCGGGTCTGGGGTGAAGGGTTCAGGCCGCGGCCATGCCGTGGCGCTGCTTGGCGGCGGCGGTGGCCGGTGCGGCCAGCCAGGCCAGCAGCGCACGCACGGCGTCGGGCTGGCGGCTGGTGGTGGCCACGGCGCCGCTGAAGATGGTGTTGATCGCGACGGCGGCCGGCAGATCGCCCAGCAGCTGGATGCCGGCCACGCCGACCAGCTCGCTGCGCTGCTGGAAGCCCAGGGCCACCTCGCCGCCGGCCACCAGGCTGCCCACCGGCACGCCGGCGCGGGCCTGCACCAGCTTGGCTTGCACCTGGCCAGCGATGCCCCAGCGCTCGAACAGCGCCAGCAGGGCCGTGCCGCTGGGGCCTGTGGAATAACCGATGGTCGGCGCCGCCAGCACGGCGGCGCGCAAGGCGTCCTCGCTGCCGATGTCCGGCACCGGCGCACCCGCCGGCACGGCGACGGCCACCGCCGAATGCACCAGGTCGACCCGGCTGCCCGGCAGCAGATGACCGGCGGCCAGCAGCTTGTCGATGGCGTCCGACGCCAGCACCACCACGTCGACCGCCTCGCCGGCGGCCACGCGCCTGGCGGCATCGACACCGCCGATCGAGGTCACCGCCACCGGCATGCCGCCCTGCGCCTGCCAGGCGGCCAGCAATTCAGCCAGCAGGGCCCGCGTGGCCATCGAGGACAGGCCCAGCAGCGTTTCGGCGGTGGCAGCGGTCATGGCTTGACGGGGGGATGGTGGCGCGACGGCGGATTCTGGCCGTGCACTTCCCGCCCTTCCAGGCATGACTCAGGATAGCTGCTATGCCATTTCGGCATGTTGCCCGGGTGGGCGCAGGCTCAGCCGGGCTGGGAGCGGGCCGCTGCCCCCTGCGGCAGGGCCCGCACCAGGTCGGTCAGCAAGGCCGTGGTCTGCCGCACCAGCGGGCTGGGCCGCTGCCGCGCCGACACCGCCAGGCACAGCATGCTGTGCAGGGCCGGCCGGGCCAGCGGCCGCACGCGCAGCGCATCGGCCCGGCCCGAGGCCGCCACCGCGCTGGCGTGCAGCACCGCGTGGCCGTAGCCGGCGCACACCAGGTCGATGATCGCGGCGATGCTGCTGACTTCCCAGGCGATGTCCAGCTTCAAACCCGCCAGCAGGGCGCGGGTCTCCAGCAGCTTGCGGATCGCGTGGCCGCGCTCGGGCACGATCAGCGGGTGGTTCGGCAGGTCGGCCAGCGGCAGTGCCGCGCCAGCAGGCTCATCCCCCAGCGGCGAGACCAGGCACAGCGCCTCCTCGATCACCGGGGTGATCTCCAGCGCCGGCTGGGCCTCGGGGTTGTAGAGCAGGCCCACATCGACCCGGCCGGTGGCGATCCACTCGCTGACATGGCTGGACAGGCCCTCGACGATGGCCAGCTGCGCCTGCGGGCAGCGGCGGCGGAAGCCGTCGATCAGCGGCAGGGTCAGCTGCCGGCCCACGCTGGGCGGCAGGCCCACGGTGATGCGGCCCAGCGGCTCGTCGCGCCGCCCGCCCACGTCGGCCTCGGCCTGGGCCAGGGCCTGCATCAGGTTGCGGCCGTGCTCGTACAGCCGCTGGCCGGCCTCGGTCAGCACCACGCCGCGGCCGTTGCGCAGCAGCAGGGTGGTGCGCAGGTCGGTCTCCAGCGCCCGCACCTGGCGGCTGAGCGCCGGCTGGGCGATGTCCAGCACCAGGGCAGCCTTGCTGAAGCTGCCCAGTTCGGCCACATGCACGAAGGATTCGAGTTGCTTGAAGTTCATGGTGGCGCAGGCCTGGCCGGGGGATTGTCCGGCAGCGGACGGCAGCGCCCGGCAGCGGCGTCGATACTGGCCCGCTTCCCCCTGCCACCCTCCCGCCATGCACTACCCCACCTCCGCCCGCGCGCCCGGCCTGGCGCATGACCCGTTCAAGGCCCTGGCCGTGCCGCGGCCCATCGGCTGGATCGCCAGCGTCGACGCCCACGGCGTGCCCAACCTCGCGCCCTACAGCTTCTTCAACGCCATCAGCGACCGGCCGCCGATGGTGATGTTCAGCTCCGGCGGCACCAAGGACTCGCTGCGCAACATCCTGGCCACCGGCGAGTTCACCTGCTCCATCGCCAGCCAGGCGCTGACCGATGCGATGAACCTCAGCTCGGCCCCGGTGGCGCCGGGTGTCGACGAGTTCAAGCTCGCCGGGCTGGACGCCGCGCCGTCGCTGCTGGTCAAGCCGCCACGCGTGGCCCAGGCGCCGGCCGCTTTCGAATGCAAGTTGTGGAAGACCATCGAACTGCCCGTGCCCGCGGGCAAGTCCGGCGTGGGCTACACCATGGTCATCGGCGAGGTGGTCGCGGTCTACATCGACGACCAGTACATCCACGACGGCATCGTCGACACCGGGGCGATGCGTCCGCTGGCGCGGCTGGGCTACATGGACTACGCCGTGGTCTCGCCCGAGTCGATGTTCACGCTCAACCGCCCCACCGCCAGCGCCGACGGCCAGCGCGCCGAGGTGCAGCCGGGGCCCTGGGACGGCGTCTACCGCTGATCCTGCCCCGCGCCGCCCTCCCGATGCGCCGCCTGCACCGCCACCTCCTGGCCCACCGGCGGCTGGCCACGGCGGCGGCCCTGGGTGCGGCGGTAGCGCTGGCGCTGCCCGCCGACTGGGGTGGCGTGCAGCGGGCGCTGGCCGGCTGGAACGTGGCGGTGTGGCTGTACCTGGCCCTGGCCGGCTGGATGATGGCCCGCGCCGGCCACGGCCACCTGCGCCAGGTGGTCGAACAACAGGCCGACAGCGCGGCCACGGTGCTGGCCCTGGTGATCGCCGCCTGCCTGGTCAGCCTGGTGGGCACGGTGGTCGAACTCGGCGCCGCCAAGGCCCTGCACGGTGCCCACGCCTGGTCGCATGTGCTGCTGGCCGCCGCCACGGTCATCGGCGCCTGGCTGCTGCTGGCCACGGTGTTCTCGCTCAGCTATGCCAGCCACTTCTACCGGCCCGGTAATGGCGGCTCGGGTGGCGGCCTGCAGTTTCCCGGCGCCGACGAGCGCTTCCAGCCGGGCTATGCCGACTTCCTGTACGTCGCGGTCACCATCGCAGCCACGGCGCAGACCTCCGACGTGGCCATCACCACGCCGGCCATGCGCCGCCTGGCGCTCGGCCAGTCGCTGCTGTCCTTCGCCTTCAACACCGCGGTGCTGGCGCTGGCGATCAACCTGGCGGCCAGCCTGTTCTAGCAGCCGGGCTGCGCGTCTCAACAAGCGTGGGGTTGCATGTGGCGCCGCCTTGGGCACCATGCGTCCGGCAGACCGGAGACCACCATGCCCGACGACGACAACGCCAGCCGCAGCGCCTTCGACCACTGGTGCGCCGACCACCTGGCGGACGCCTCCACGCTGGCGCGCAGCACGCGCGGGGGCGCCGGGGTGGCCAGCTTCTCCGCGCAGGAGTTCTTTGCCGCCGACCTGCTCAGCGTGCACTTCGCCGACGGCTCGGTGCTGCACACCACACCGCAGCAATGGCTGGCCCAGGTCGGCAGCCAGGACGACGCGCCTGCCGCGCGCCGCGGCGGCCCCGATGCAGACGACGCCGACGCCGGCAACCGCGTGCTGCTGCCGTTCGACCTGCCGTCGCACAGCGCACCGGCCGGCGGCACGCGCGCTGCGCGCCCCCGCGGCGAGGCCATCGACCGCTACGCCCTGGCCCGGCTGACCGAGCCGAGCACGCTGGACAACGTCTACCAGGTGGGTGCCTGGCTGGCCGACAAGGCCGACCGCTGGTTCGGCAGCAGGAAGGCGCCGGCGGCAGGCATGCTGGCGGGCAAGCTGTGCCGGGCCTTCGAGTCGTCGGTGCTGCACACGCGGCTGGGCGAGCGCGACGGCCTGCTGTTGCGCTGGGATGGCGATGCACGCCTGTGGGTGCCGCAGACGGGCGCCGTGCCGGGCGCGCAGCCGGTGGTGCTGTTCCTGCACGGCACGGCCTCCAGCACGCTGGGCAGTTTCGGCAAGCTGCACGGCGACGCGCCCCCGGGCAGCGCCCTGCCCAACGACTTTGCCGCGCTGGCGCGGGACAACGTGCTGCTCGCCTGGGAGCACCGCAGCCTCACCTGCAGCCCCCTGGCCAATGCCCAGGCGCTGGCCCAGGCGCTGGCCCAGGCGCTGCCGGCGCCCACGGCGCGGCTGCTGCACCTGGTGTCGCACTCGCGCGGCGGCATGGTCGGTGACCTGCTGTGCGTGGGCCTGCAACCGGCCGGGCAGCAGTCGGTGTTCCGCGATCTGCTGCAGGATTTCTACCGCGATGAGGACAACCACCCCGACCTGCCGATGGTGCGGCAGACGCAGGACGGCGCCGCGCCCACGCTGTGGCCCGCCCTGCTGGGCGTGGCCCACCTGAAGCCCGGCACCTTCGTCCGGGTGGCCTGCCCGGCACGCGGCACGCTGCTGGCCGACCGGCGCACCGACCTGTTCCTGAGCCTGCTGCTGCGCAGCGCCGGCCTGGCCTTCGGCACCAACGGCAACCCGCTCTATGAACGCCTGAACGGCCTGGTCCGCGGCCTGGTGGCGGCGCGTGCGGAGGCACGGGCCATCCCCGGGCTGGAGGCGATGGTGCCCGGCTCGCCGCTGACCCTGGCGCTGAATGCGCAGGCCCGCCCGGCCGACTACACCCAGGCCCTGCCGCCGCTGCCCGGCAGCCTGCGGGTGATCGCCGGCGACAGCGCCGCGGCAGGTCTGGGTGGCATCTTCACCGCCACCGCCAACGTGTTCTACGGCCTGCACGACCATGACTTCGTCGTGCACACGCACTCAATGTTCGGCGGCTTCGTGCGCGCCGACGCCAAGAGTCTGCGGCTGGAAGACCGCAGCGTGCAGCACCTGGGCTACTTCAAGCCCGACGCCCTGGCGCGTGGCCCCCTGTTCGCCACGCTGGCCGGCCAGGACGATGCCTTCCGCGACATGGCGGCCGACGAGGCCGTCACCCGTGGCCTGCTGCAGGCGCTGAAGCCCGACCCGCTGTGCCGCTGGAAGCGCACGAAGTGGGAAAGCGAGATGCGCGAGCCCACCCGTGCCGCGCAGGCCATCGTGGTGGTGTTGCCCGGCATCATGGGCAGCGAGCTGTCCACCGACGACGACCGCGACGTGTGGCTGTCGCCAGGGGCCCTGCTGTCGGGGCGGATGGGGCAGCTCAACCCCGGCCTGGACAACCACCTGAAGGCCCCTGCCCTGGTGCCCGTGGCCTACGAACGCCTGCTGGACGCCGCGCGGCGCCGCTACCGCGTGCTGCCCTGGCCCTACGACTGGCGCGCCTCGATCACCGACACCGCACAGCGCCTGCGCGCCGACATCGACAAGCTGCTGAAGCAGCATCCTGGCGTGCCGGTGCACCTGCTGGCGCACTCGATGGGCGGCCTGGTGGCGCGCACCGCCTTGTTCGGCGCCGACCTGGGTGAACCGGTCGGCCCGGCGTCTGACCAGTACGGCAGCCGCTACCCGTTGTGGGCGCAACTGCGCCGGCGCGGCAGCCGCCTGCTGATGCTGGGCACGCCCAACGCGGGCTCCTATGCGCCGGTGCAGCTGCTGGTGCAGCAGCACCAGCTCAGCCACCTGCTGGCCAGCGCTGCCCGGCGCGTGTCGCCCGAAGACCTGGCGCGCTGGGGCGGCCAGTTCGCGGGGCTGATGCAGATGCTGCCGCGCCAGGCCGATCCGGTCTATGGCGACCTCTGCGAGATCAACACCTGGGCTGCGGTGCGGGCCGACGACAGCCTGGCCCAGTTGCCGGCGCTGGCCACGCTGCGCCAGGCGGCCGAGTTCCGCCGCTGGCGCGATGCGCAGTTCGACCTGCTGCAGGACGAGCCCCAGGCCTTGTACGTGGCCGGCAGCGGCGCCACGCCCAGCGCGCTGGCCAAGCCCCGCACCGCCGGCCTGGCGGTGGGCGAAGGTGCCGCCGGCCCGGCCGCCAGCGGCGTGCGCTTCAAGCTCTCGGCCCGGGGCGACGGCGTGGTGCCCTGGCTGTCGCGCCTGAAGCCCGAGCGCACCTGGTACGCCGACTGCGAGCACGGCGACCTGGCCGACCACACCGACGCCTTCCGAGCCTACTTCGAGCTGCTGGACTCCGGCCGCACCAAGGCGCTGCCGCAGTCCGAACCGGCCACCGGCGCCGCCACCCGTGCCGCCGCCCACGACGCGGCGGCCCTGCCCGACACCCTGGTGGTGCAGCCCCTGCCCAGCCTGCCGGCCGACTTCGGCAGCTACGTGCTGGGCGTCAACCGCCAGATGCCGCGGCCGGTGGCGGCCCTGCCCATCGATGTGCGCATCGTCCATGGCGGGCTGGACTACGCGCGCTTTCCGCTGATCGTGGGCCACTACCAGAACGACGGCGTCTTCGGCGGCACCAAGCGCGTGGACGAGAAGCTGGGCGGGCAGCTCAGCCGCATGGTCGACCTGAAGCTCTTCACCGGCGCCGAGCGCACCTCGGTCTACCTGCGCCCGCCCACCGACGATGCGCTGCCGCCGGCCTACCCCGGCGCCATCGTGGTCGGGCTGGGCACGGTGGGCGAGCTGTCGCCGGGCTCGCTGGCGGCCAGCGTCACCCGGGCCGTGCTGCGCCATGCCTTCGACCACCTGCACCGCGACCCCTGGGTGAACGCCGACGGCACCGTGCAGCTGCGCCTGTCCAGCCTGCTGGTGGGCACGCATGTGCAGGCGGTCACCTCGCGCGACAGCCTGGCCGCCGTGCTGGCCGGCATCTGGCGCGCCAACCTGCACCTGCTGCGCGGCAGTGCGGGGCGGCCGATGCAGGTGGCGGAACTCGAGATCATCGAGATCCAGGAGCAGAGTGCGCTGGATGCCGCCTACGAACTGCAGCGCCTGCTGCAGCGCGACGAATGGCGCGACCGCCTGGTGTGGCACGCCGGCACGCTCGAGTCGCGCAGCGGCGCGATCAGCGGCTACCGGCCGGCGCAGAACGACAGCGTGTGGCAGCGCCTGATGGTGCGCCAGCAGCCCCTGGGCGGCCTGCGCTTCGAGTTGATCGCTGAACACGCGCGGGTCGAGGCCACCCAGGTGCAGTCTGACGTGGCCAGCCTGGCGGGCTTCATCCAGCAGATGAGCGACGCCGGCGTGCAGGCAGGTGCCGCCGACAGCGGCCTCGCCTTCGGCCAGGTGCTGTACCAGCTGCTGCTGCCGCAGGGCCTGAAGAACCGCATGCTCAACCTGGACAACACCGTGCTGGTGCTGGACGATGATGCGGCCGGCTATCCCTGGGAGCTGATGGTGCCGCCCGAGGACGACAGCACCCTCGGCGACGGGCCCACCCCGCTGGCGCTGCAGGCCGGCATGGTGCGCCAGCGCGTGGCCTACGACTTCCGGCTCCTGCCCACCCTGGCCAGCGAGCACGACGTGCTGGTGGTGGGCGCACCGGCCACCGACGGCTGGCGCGACCGCGCCGGCCAGGAACTGCGCTTCAGCACGCTGCGCGGCGCACTGGCCGAGGCCGACGGCGTGTGCCGCTGGCTGGCGGCCGACCACCGGCCCTGGCGCGTCACCGCGCTGCGGGGCGAGGCCGCGCCCTTCCAGCGCGTGCGCATGGCCCTTTTGGCCCAGCCCTACCGCATGCTGCACCTGTGCGGGCATGGCGTGGTCGACTTCTGGGTGGCCGACACCGGCGATGCCGACCAGCCCCAGGCCCTGCGCAAGACCGGCATGCTGCTGAACCGGCAGCAGGTGCTGACCGCCGCCGACGTGGATCAGATGTACAGCGTGCCCGAGTTCGTGTTCATCAACTGCTGCTATTCGGGCCGCGATGGCGACGAACGCAAGCTGGCGCCGGCGCAGCGGCAGTACCCGCTGCTGGCCGCCAGCCTGGCGCTGAAGTTCATCCAGATGGGCAGCCGCGCCGTGGTGGCCGCCGGCTGGCAGGTGGACGACGCCGACGGCCTGGTCTTCGCCAAGGCGCTGTATGCCGCGCTGCTGCAAGACAACTGCCGCTTCGGCGACGCCGTGCTGCTCGCCCGCAAGGCCGTGCAGGCCCGGGGCGGCGGCGGCAACACCTGGGGCGCCTACCAGTGCTACGGCGACCCGGCCTGGCGGCTGACCGAGGTGCACAGCCGCACCGGCTACGGCCAGCAGTTCGGCAGCAGCCGGCTGGCAGGCGCCGCCGGTGCAATGAGCCCCAACGAGCTGGCCGACCGCGTGCTGCAGGTGGTGGCCGTGGCCGGCGACAAGCCCCGCGCCGCCTTGCTGATCCAGCTGGAGGACCTGGTCGCCACGCTGCGCGCGGACCAGGCCCGCAGCCCCTGGCTGGAGCGCAGCCGCGTGCGTGCGGCGCTCGGCCAGGCCTACCGCGAGCTGGGCGACCATGACCGTGCCGTGCAATGGCTGCAGGCCGGCAGCCGCAACGCCTATTCACGCGTGGCGCTGCGCGAGGTGGAGCTGATGGTCAACTCGCTGTCGCGCATCGGCACGGACGAGAGCCACGGCATCGCCGGCCGGATCCTCGACAAGCTCGACGCCATCGACGAGGGCGGCCTGCTGTACACGCCCGAAGGTCAGGTGCAGGTGGTGCCGCGCGGCGTGCCCTCGGCCGCCAAGAGCGAGCGTGACTGCCTGCGCGGCAGCGACAACATGCGGCAGGCCTGCAACGCCAGGCGGCCGGCGGAGCAGGTCTCCCGCTACGTCGACGCGTGCAACTTCTTCACCGAGGGCTATGGCGGCAAGGTGACCGCCGGCGACGCGGCCGACCGCCGCGCCTACGCGCTGGCCAGCGCCATGCTGTGCGCCGGGCTGGCCTTGCTGCACGGGGCCTCGCTCGATGACCTGAACCGCAAGATCGACCCGCTGCGGCGCGAGCACGGCAACGACACCGGCTGGGAGGAGCACTGCGCCCTGCTGCTCGACGAGATCGACCGGCTGGGCCTGGGCACCAGCTTCTGGCACTACACCAACAGCCTTGAGCTGGTCAGCGCGCGGGCCCTGCTGCGCGTGGCCATCAGCCTGTCGCTGGCGCGGCTCAAGCGGCCGAACCGGCTGCAGCGGCAGTGGCGCGACGCGGCCACCAGCGGCCTGGGCCAGGTGCAGGAGGACATCCGCCGCGGCCAGCGCCTGTTGCGCCATGCCCTGGTGCGCTGGCCGTCGCCCGTCGAAGCCGACAGCATCCAGGAGCGGTTTGCCGCGATGGCCGCTTCCTGCGGGCAGCTGCTGGACGCCCCCGAGGACGCGCACCCCGAACTGGCCAAATTCCGGCCCCAGCTCAAGGCGCTGCGCGACCTGGCGGATTCGGCGGTCGACCAGCTGTCGTCGGACAAGGCCGGCGCGCGCTAGCGACCGGCGCCGTCAGCCCCGCGGCGCTGCGTACTTGCCCAGCTCGATCTTGGCGATGGCGTTGCGGTGCACCTCGTCCGGGC
>CALMIF010000048.1 GCA_937864045.1 uncultured Aquabacterium sp.
GCCTGATCGTGACCCAGCTGCTGCAGTTCGCCCGGCCCAACGAATACGCCGGCTATGTCGAGGCGGTGGACGCGCAGCGCACGCTGGAAGACTGCCTGGTGCTGACCAACCACCTGCTGGCGCGCAGCAGCATCACGGTGGCGCGGCGCTTCACCGCGACGCGGCCGGCCGGCATCAACCGGCAGGAGCTGCAGCAGGTGCTGGTCAACCTGATCGTCAATGCGTTGCAGGCCATGCCCGAGGGTGGCGTGCTGACCCTGAGCACCGCCGACTGGACCGACGCCCGCGGCCGGCCGGGCGTGGCCATCGGCGTGGCCGACACCGGCCCGGGCCTGGCCGACGACCTGCTGGCCGAGCTGTTCCAGCCCTTCGTCACGCGCAAGAAGGACGGCACCGGCCTGGGCCTGTGGATCAGCCGCAGCCTGGTGGAGCGCTACGGCGGCGACATCGTCGCGGCCAACCGGCCGGCCGAGGACGGCGGCGGCGCCGAGCTGCGCGTCCTGCTGCTCAGTGACCCGGAGACGCCGGCGCCGGCCGCCTGACCGGGAGATTCGGGACAAACCCTGGTCGCACTTCGGGGGGGCGGTCCTGCGACAAGCTGTCGCGACCCCGCCGCTAGACTGCTTGCCCCATGGCCGACGTCCTTGCGCCCGATCGCCCCCGCTGCACCGTTGCGGTGGTGATCGAGCGCGAGCGCGCGCCCAACGCCTGGGAAGACTGGCGTTTCAGCATCGCCGAGGTGCAGGTCGACGACGGCATGCTGGGCACCGGGCCGCGCACGCTGCGCGACGACGGCCGGGTGGCCCAGGTGCTGCACACCGGCCTGCGCGTCACCCTGCACACCGACGAAGCCGAGGGTTACCACCTGAACCTGAGCAGCGGCGCGCCGGTGTGGTTCGTGATGTGGCGCATCGACAATGACGATCCGTCGCGCGCCTGGCCCGAACTGGTGACGCTGTCGTACAACGAGGCCGGCCGCCTGCTCGACGCCCAGGAGCGGGTGGACAACCGGCCGCTGCCCGACGACGTGCGCGCCTGGCTGCAGGCCTTCACCGACACGCACTACCGGCCCGAGCCCAAGCAGCGGCGCCGGCCGGCGAGCTTCCGCGCGCCCGGGGAACGCTGAGCATGGCTGAGGACGAGGGCGGCTTTCTCTCGCGCTGGTCGCGCCGCAAGGCGCAGGTGCGCCAGGGCGTGGTGCCGGCCGAGCCGCCGGCGCCTGCCGCAGCCATCGCCGTGGAACCACCGGCTGCGCCGGTGGTGGTCCACGTTGACGCCGAGCCCGCCGAGGCCGCACCGCCCGCACCCCCGGCACCGACGCTGGCCGATGTCGCCACGCTGGGCCGAGACAGCGACTACACGCGCTTCGTCGCCCCAGGCGTCGACCCCACGGTGAAGAACGCCGCGCTGAAGAAGCTGTTCAGCGATCCGCACTTCAACGTGATGGACGGGCTGGACACCTACATCGACGACTACGGCCAGCCCGACCCGCTGCCCGCCGGCATGCTGCGGCAGATGGTGCAGTCCAAAGTCCTCGGCCTGTTCACCGACGTGCCGGAGGACGGCGATGCCCCGGCCGCCGTCGCCGCCGTACCACTTCCACCCGTTCCACCCGCCCAGGCCCGCCCCGATGAAGACGCTGCTTTGCGACTGCAACCGCACGATGCCGCTGGACCGCCCCGCGCTGGCGGCGGCGCTGGCCCGCACGCCGGGTAGCCACACCGACGGCATCGACCAGCCGCTGAGTGGCCTGTGCCGGCGCGAGGCGGCGCAGTTCCAGCGCGCCGCCGTGGCCACCGGCGCCGCGGCCGAGCCGCTGCTGGTCGCCTGCACCCAGGAAAGCCGGCTTTTCCTCGACCTGAACGCCGCCACCGAGGGCAGTGCGCCGGTCGACGTGCGGCCGATCCGCTTCGTCAACCTGCGCGAGACCGGCGGCTGGTCACGCGACGCGGCCCAGGCGAGCCCCAAGCTGGCGGCCCTGATCGCCGCCGCCCAGCAGCCCGATCCGGAGCCGGTGGGCACGGTCAGCTACCGCAGCGCCGGCCGCTGCCTGGTGATCGGCAACGCCGATGCCGTCGAACGTGCGGCCACGCTGCTGGCCGACCGGCTGGACCTGCACCTGCTGGTGAGCGACCCCGGCGGTGCACTGGCGCAGGCGCATGCGCATGTGGTGCACGCCGGCCGGCTGACGCGCCTGAGCGGCCATCTCGGCAAGTTCGAGGCGGCGTGGACCAGCGGCAACCCGATCGACCTGGACCTGTGCACCCGCTGCAATGCCTGTGTCGACGCCTGCCCCGAGGGCGCCATCGACTTCGGCTACCAGGTCGACCTGGCGCTGTGCCGCAGCCACCGTGATTGCGTGCGCGTCTGCGAGGCGGCTGGCGCCATCGACTTCCAGCGTGAACCCACGACCACCACCGAGCACTTCGACCTGGTGCTGGACTTGCGGGCCCAGCCGCACTTCACCCAGCACCAGCCGCCGCAGGGCTACTGGCATGTGGGCGGCGATCCGCAGAAGCTGATGGCCGCGGTGCTGGAACTGCGTGAGCGGGTGGGCGAGTTCGAGAAGCCGCGCTTCTTCCAGTACGACCAGAAGCTCTGCGCCCACAGCCGCAACCAGCAGACCGGCTGCAGCGCCTGCATCGACGTCTGCTCGGCGCGGGCGATCCGCAGCGATGCGGTGCTCAAGGGCAAGCTCGTCGGCAAGCACCGCGGGCCGGTGCCGTCGTCGCCCGCCGGGCAGGGTGGCGGCGTGGTGGTCGACCCGCACTTGTGCGTGGGCTGCGGGGCCTGCAGCACCGTGTGCCCGACCGGCGCGATGCGCTTCGCCTACCCGGGCCCGGTCGACCAGGGCCGGCGCCTGCGCAGCATGCTGACGGCCTATGCCCACGCTGGCGGGCGCGATGCGGCCCTGCTGCTGCACAGCCAGGGCGCCGGCAGCCGCCTGGTCGACGACCTGGGGCGTGCGGCGCGCAGCGACCGGCGCAGCAGCCTGTCCGACGGCGGCTTGCACGGCGTGCCGGCGCGGGTGCTGCCGGTGGCGCTGTGGCACACCGCCAGCGTGGGGCTGGACCTGTGGCTGGCCGCCATCGCCCAGGGTGCCAGCCAGGTGTGGGTGCTGCTGAGCGACGAGGAAGCGCCCGAGTACCGGGCCGCGCTGGCCGAGCAGATGGCGGTGGGCCAGGCCCTGCTGGCAGGGCTGGGCTACGCCGGTGTGCACCTGCGCCTGATCGAGGTCCGCGACGCCCGCGACCTGCCGGCGCTGGACCAGGCGTTGCGGGTGCCACCGGCCCAGGGCGTGGCGCGTGCCGCCAGCTTTGCCGCCCAGGCCGACAAGCGCGGCACGCTGGAGCTGGCGATCGAGCACCTGCGGGCGCAGGCGCCGCTGCAGCCGGAGGTGATCCCGCTGCCCGCCGCCGGCGCGCCCTTCGGCAGCCTGCAGGTGAACAGCGCCGCCTGCACCTTGTGCCTGAGCTGCGTTGGCGCCTGCCCGGCCGGCGCGCTGGCCGACAACCCGGACAAGCCGCAACTGCGCTTCATCGAGAAGAACTGCGTGCAGTGCGGCCTGTGCGTGACCACCTGCCCCGAGAACGCGATCACGCTGCAGCCACGGCTGTGGCTGGCCGACGGCGGCAAGGCGCGCGGGGCGCCACGGGTGCTGCACGAGGCCGAACCGTTCGCCTGTGTGCGCTGCGGCAAGCCCTTCGGCACGCTGCGTGCCATCGAGGGCATGATCGCCAAGCTGGCCGGCCATGCCGCCTTCCAGGGCGCAGCGGCTGAGCGGCTGAAGATGTGCGGCGACTGCCGGGTGATCGACATCCACAGCAACCCGAACGAACTGAGGATCACCGACCTGTGAGCACGCCTGCACCGACTGCGCAGCCGCTGGGCTTTGCCGCCCCGCACGACGCCGAGGAAGTCGCCCGCGCCGAGCTCTACGGCCTGCTGGCCAGCCTGTGGCTGGCGCCGCCCGATGCAGCCCTGCTGCAGCAGTTCAAGGTGGCGGTGACGCAGGCGCCGCAGCCCGGTGGCCACCTGGAAGCGCCCTGGGGCGACCTGGTGGCGGCGATGCGCGC
>CALMIF010000049.1 GCA_937864045.1 uncultured Aquabacterium sp.
CGGTGGGCGGCAACGTGTTCGGGCTGGACGAAACGGCCAACCTCACCGTGCCCGAGCTGGATGCGCGCTGGGACGACCCCGCCGTCGTGCAGACCGTGCGCGACACCGGCGGCCGTGTCTCGCTGGCGGTCTACGACTGCAAGAAGCCGGTGATCGCCGCGATCAACGGCGCCGCGGTGGGCATCGGCGCGACGATGACCCTGCCGATGGACGTGCGCCTGGCCAGCGACAAGGCCCGCATCGGCTTCGTCTTCGGGCGCATCGGCGTCGTGCCCGAGGCCTGCAGCACCTGGTTCCTGCCGCGCATCGTCGGCCTGCAGCAGGCGCTGGACTGGGTCTACGCGGCCGACATCCTGACGCCGCAGCAGGCGCTGGACGGACGCCTGGTCAAGGCCGTGGTGCCGGCGGACCAACTCCTGGACCAAGCCCATGCGCTGGCCCATTCCTACATCGACAACCGCAGCCCGGTGTCGCTGGCGCTGATGCGCCAGATGATGCTGCGCAACAGTGCCTGCGCGCACCCGCGCGACGCGCATGCGGTCGAGTCGCTGGCGATGCTGCACACCAGCCGCAACGACGGCAAGGAAGGCGTGGCCTCGTTCAACGAGAAGCGCACGCCGGCCTACACCGGCCGGGCGTCCGACGGGCTGGGCGATTTCTACCCCTGGTGGTGAGCGGCCTGCTGCCAACGGCAACAACAGGAGACACAGAACATGGAACGCAAGGTGTGTGTGGTCACCGGCTCGTCGGCCGGCATCGGTGCGGCCTGCGTGCGGCTGTTTGCCAGCCGCGGCTGGAACGTGGTCGTCAACTATTCGCGTGACGCCGGCCCGGCTGAGGCCGTGGCCGCTGAATGCAAGGCGCTGGGCGCCGAGGTGCTGGTGGTCAAGGCCAACGTGGCCGACGCCGCCGACTGCCGCGCGCTGGCTGCCGCTGTCGACGCCAGGTTCGGCCGCTGCGACGTGCTGGTCAACAACGCCGGCACCACCAAGTTCGTCCACGTGAAGAACTTCGACGGCCTGGACGCGGAAGACTTCCAGCGCATCTACGGCGTCAACGTGGTCGGCGCCTTCCAGATGGTGCGGGCGCTGACGCCGCTGCTGCAGAAGCACCCGGGCTCGGGCGTGGTCAACATCTCGTCGATTGCGGCCAGCACCGGACTGGGCTCGTGCCTGGCCTATGCCGCCAGCAAGGGCGCGCTGAACACGCTGACGCTGTCGCTGGCGCGGGCGCTGGGCCCCGAGGTGCGCGTCAACGCCATCGCGCCGGGCTTCGTCGAGACCACCTGGCTGCAGAACGGCATGGGCGCCGAGAAGTACAACGCCGGTGTCGCCGCCTACAAGGCCCGCACCGCGCTGGCCGACATCATCCAGCCCGAGGACATCGCCCGCACCGCCTGGTACCTGGGCGTGGACGCGCTGAAGACCACCGGCGAGGTGCTGCTGGTGGACGCCGGCACCAAGGTGCCGCCGGTGTAACGGTCCCCCCCGAAGCGCCTTCGGCGCTTCCCCCCCAGGGGGGCGCCGCCTGCGGCCCGGCCAAGCCGGCTCCGCGGCGGCCGCTGGGTTCGGGCGCAGGCCTGCGATGCGTGGGCTGTGCGGTGTCGTGGCGGGAAACGCGGTTTATTGCGAATCGTTCGCATTCCAGGTATGCTGACGGCCTGATTGCTTCTGCGCCTGGGCCCCGACCATGATCGTCTGCGTCTGCAACCGCGTCTCCGACCGCGCCATCGACAGCGCGGTGCGCGACGGCACGCATTCCTTCGACCTGTTGCTGGACGAGACCCGGCTGGCATCGTGCTGCGGCCGCTGCCACGATTGCGCACGAGAGGTGTTCGACGCCGCCTGCGCGCGGCACGGCGTCACCGCGCCGGCCGGTCTGCCGGGCACTGCCCGCCTGCTGGCGCTGACCACCTGACACGGCGGCGCGGCCTGGCCGGCCCCGGCACGGTGGCTGCCAGCCTGGCGCCTTGATGCGGCATGGGATCATCCGCCGCCGATGCCCGCTTCCGATCCGTCTCCACCGTCCGGCGGCGCCGACCGCCGAGGCGCTCCGGCTGCGCCCGCCACGCCCCAGCCGGCGCTGCCGCCCTGGCGCCCGGTCAGCGGGCGCCAGAAGCTGCGGCTGGCGCTGCTGACCGTGGCCACCGTCGCCGCACTGACCTATGTGCTGCAGCGGCCGCACCAGCATCTGGTCGCCGAGAAATCGGCGCGCCATGCCGAGGCCTGCCAGGGGCCGGCGGCCAGCCGTCCCGCTGACTGCCCCGGGGCCCGCATGCCGGTGCTGGTGCTGCCCGCGGCGCCGGCCGCCTCGCGCTGACGGCACGCTGCGGCTGCGCCGAGGGCGTGCTGCAGGCGCCGGCGGCCGGGCACGCCCCCGGTTCAGCCGGCCGCCGGCGGCCCGGCCGGTGCGGATGCCGCGCTGTCCGGGGCCAGCTGCACCAGCGCGCGTTTCAGCCCGGCGCTGCTCGGCGTCTCGACGAAGACGCAGCGCTTGCCGGTGCGGCGGCAATGGTCCTTGACCCGCCAGTAGGCGTTGTGGCTGATGCAGCCGGTCTGGCAGATCACCAGGTCGGCCGCGGCCAGCGTGGCGTCCAGCCGGGCGCTGCTGTCCTGCTGGCCGCCGTCGTGGTGGATGAAGCGCACGCCGCTGCGCTCGACGATCAGCCGGTACAGGGGCACCGCCGACGACCGGCCGCCGACGCAGAGCACCGCCTGGTTGTCCAGCCGCACTGTCGGCAGTCGTGCGTCCGGGGCTGGCAGGTCGGTGGGCTCGCACGGGTCGGCAGGGTCGGCCGGCGCCCCTTCGGCGGGCAGCCCATCTGCCGCCACGGGCTGCAGGTGCGCCGCCAGCGCGGCGGCCAGTTCCGCCACCCGGCGCTGGGCCAGCTCGGCCTCGTGCCGCGCCTGCAGGCACTGGCGTTCCAGCTGCTGGGCACGGGCGGTCTGCGCCGTCAGCTCGGCCGCCAGCTCGGCGCGGGCGGGCAGGCTGGGGACGGCCTGCTGCAGCGCGGCCAGCCGGTCCTGCAACCCGTCGATCTGCAACGCCTGCGCCATGACCCGGCCGCGCAGCCGCACGGCTTCGTCCTCCAGGGTGGCCTGGCGGCGCTGCTGCTCGGTGGCCAGGCGCTGGGCGCGGGCCTGCGCCTGGCCGAGCGCACGCGCGAGCACCGCGTTCTCGTCGATCAGCGCCTCGAAGCGGGCGAGGTCGACGCGGGCCGCCATGCCTGCCTGGTGCTGCAGCATGTGCATGTGGCCCAGCACGCACTCGGTGATGGCGGGTGTGCAGCGCGGGTGGGTCAGCACCGCCCAGAACGCGCCGGCGGTGTCCGGGCCGTCGAGGGCGGCATCCCACCAGGCCGCCAGCGCCTCGGTGGTCTTGGCCTGCGCCGCGCGGCGCAGCGCCAGCAGATGCCGGCGGTCGAGTTCGCGCTGCAGGTCTTCGGCCAGCGGGCCGCGGCTGCCGCAGGCCGCGACGGCGCTGCGGTGCAGCGCGTGATCGTCACCCGCTGGACGCGGCCCGTGGCGACGGTCGAACAGCCGCCGCAGCGCCTGGATCGGCAGGCAGACGCCGAGCACCGGGCAGTGGGCCGCAGGCGGCAGGTCCCACAGCCGCCGTCGCCGCGAACCGCGGGCGGCCGGCTCGGCTGCCGCCGGCGGCCCCGCGGTTGCGGCGGCGGCAGGGGCGAGCTTCGGTGCCGCCATGGCCCATGCAGGCTCGGGCGATGGCGCAGCGCGGTGGCTGCAGGGCGGGTCGTCAGGCAGGTTCAGGCACATGCAATCATGCTAATGCGAACAATTCGCATTTGCAAGATTGGACCTGCCCACGCCTGGCGGAACTGGTGTGCCCGCTCGTGGCTGCTTCGGACCGGCTCGGACCGCCTCGGTCCCCGGGGGGGACAGGGCGGCCCGCCCGTCATCAGGACGGCTCGCCCATCTGGCTCTGCAGCCAGTTCGGCTCGCCCACCTTGGCGACCAGCTCGATCTGCGTCTCCAGGTGGTCGATGTGTTCCTCGGTGTCGTCGAGGATGTGCTGCAGCACGTCGCGCGAGACGAAGTCGCGTACCGTCTCGCAGTGGGCGATGGCGTCCTTCAGCACCGCCTGCGAGCCGATCTCGATCTTCAGGTCGCAGTGCAGGATCTCGACCGGGTTCTCGCCGATCAAGAGCTTGCCCAGGTCCTGCAGGTTCGGCAGCCCGCCCAGCATCAGGATGCGGTCCATCAGCTGGTCGGCATGCTTCATTTCCTCGATCGACTCGGCGTACTCGTGCTTCGCGAACTTGTGGAAGCCCCAGCTCTTCAGCATCCGGTAGTGCAGGAAGTACTGGTTGATCGCAGTCAGCTCGTTGCGCAGCTGCTGGTTGAGGTAGGCCAGGACCTGGGGATCGCCTTGCATGGTGGGGGCTCCGGGGCAGTGGGTCTGGACTGCATTGTGAGCGTGCGCGGCAGGCCCCCGGTGGGGGGCCTGCCTTCAGGCCGCCGCCACGCCGGCGCGCTCCAGCAT
>CALMIF010000050.1 GCA_937864045.1 uncultured Aquabacterium sp.
GCCATCACCACCAGGTCGTCGTCGGTGACGATGTAGCGCGCCGGGCGCAGGCCGTTGCGGTCCAGCGTGGCGCCGATCTGCTTGCCGTCGGTGAACACCATCGCCGCCGGGCCGTCCCAGGGCTCCAGCATCGCCGCGTGGTATTCGTAGAAGGCGCGGCGGCGCGCATCCATCAGCTCGTGCTGCTCCCAGGCCTCGGGGATCATCATCATCGCCGCGTGCGCCAGCGGGTAGCCGCTCATCGTCAGCAGTTCCAGCGCGTTGTCGAAGGTGGCGGTGTCGCTCTGGCCCTCGAAGCTGATCGGGTACAGCTTCTTCAGGTCGTCGCCCAGCACGGGGCTCTTCATCACGCCTTCTCGGGCGCGCATCCAGTTGAAGTTGCCCTTGACGGTGTTGATCTCGCCGTTGTGGGCCACCATCCGGTAGGGGTGGGCCAACGGCCACTCGGGGAAGGTGTTGGTGGAGAAGCGCTGGTGCACCAGGGCCAGGGCGCTGGTCACGCGCTCGTCGGCCAGGTCCAGGTAGTAGGTGCCCACCTGGTCGGCCAGCAGCAGGCCCTTGTAGATGATGGTGCGGCAGCTCATGCTGGGCACGTAGTACTCGCGGCTGTGCGTCAGCTGCAGCTTCTGGATGGCGGCGCTGGCCGTCTTGCGGATCACGTACAGCTTGCGCTCCAGCGCGTCGGGCACGATCACGTCGGTGCCGCGGCCGATGAAGATCTGGCGGATCACCGGCTCCTTCTCGCGCACGGCCGGGCTCATGGGCATGTCGCGGTTGACCGGCACATCGCGCCAGCCCAGCAGCACCTGGCCCTCGGCCTTCACCGCGCGTGCCAGCTCATGTTCGCAGGCCAGGCGGCTGGCACTCTCCTTGGGCAGGAAGATCATGCCGACGCCGTACTCGCCCGGCGGCGGCAGCGTGACACCTTGCGCCGCCATCTCGGCGCGGAAGTACTCGTCGGGGATCTGGATCAGGATGCCCGCGCCGTCGCCCATCAGCTTGTCGGCACCCACCGCGCCCCGGTGGTCCAGGTTCTCCAGGATCTTCAGGCCCTGCTCGACGATGGCATGCGCCCGCTGGCCCTTGATGTGGGCGACGAAGCCGACGCCGCAGGCGTCCTTCTCGTTGGCGGGGTTGTACAGGCCCTGCGCGGCCAGGCGGTCGATCTCGGCCTGGGTGGCCACGGCCGGGGTGGCTGCCATGCCAGAGGTGGGGGTGGTCATGGGGCGCTCCTTCGCTTTTCGGGGGACCGGAATCTACTGCAGTGCAGCAATCCCGGCAACTTGAAATAAATAGGGTCAGAGATAATTAAGAATGACTGAGACTGACGCGAATCCATAAATGGGGGACAGATCAAAGACGACGCCAGGCCATCAGGCATCCCTCCACCATGCAAGCCTTGGGCCGGCATGGCCGGCACGGGCTTCAGGCGCTGCGCCGAGGCCGGCCGCGCGGCCGCGGCTGCACCGGGCGCTCGGCCTGCTGGGCCAGCGCCGCCAGGAAGGTGTCGTCGCCCACCGCCCAGCCCTTGTGCACCGCATCGGCAAAGGCCGCGCTGCGCCCCGGCGCCAGGCCCTCGTCGACCCGGCGTCGGAACGCCGCCTCGCGCTCGAAGGGCGTGTTGCCCAGCATCCACCAGGCGTCGCCGTCGGTGACCAGCGGGTCGCGGCGGCGCCCCAGGTGGTGGTCCAGGCTGCACCAGGCCGGGTCCGCCTGGCCCTGCAGGTCGACGAACAGCAGCGCGTCCAGCGCGGTCGCCCCGCCCTGCACCACCGCGGTGCGGAAGCGCCCCGCCCACAGGCTGCCGCGGCGGCCGTGGCGGCGGTTGAACGCGGCGCCGTAGCGCCGGCCCAGGCCCTGCATCAGCGCGCCCAGTGCGCCGTCGGTGGCGGGCGTCAGCAGCAGCACCACCTCGCCGGGCAGCAGGGCATAGGCGTGCACGGCCACCTGCTGCTGCAGCGCCGATTCGCGCAGCGCGGCCAGGAACTGGCGCCGGTCTTCGTCGTCGGCGAACACCGGCAGGGCGCCGTGGCCCAGCATCAGGGCCAGATGGGCCTGGCCGGCGACGGCCAGGCGTGGCAGTCGCGCCACGGCGTCAGCCTCCCGCCGGAGCCAGAGCGCCGAACAGGTCCTGCCCGGTCAGCCGGCGGTGCTCGCGGGTGGCGAAGCGGTCGGTCATGCCGGCCACGTAGTCGGCCACTGCGCGGTGGCGGTCGGACCGCGCCGCGTGCTCGGCCGGCATTTCCTGCGGCGCGGCCACATAGGCAGCGAACAGCGCCCGCACCACCTGCCGCGCCACATCGGTGGTGCGCATCACCTGCGGGTGGCGGTAGAGCGCGCTGAAGAGAAATCGCTTCAGCTCGGTGGCCTCGGCATGCATGGCCGCCGAGTGCTGCAGCAGGCGCGGCCCCAGTCGCGCCGCGTCGGCGCTGGCCGGCGCGGCCGCGTCCAGCGCCGCCGCCGTGGCGTCGATGACGTCATGCACCTGGGCCGACAGCATGCGGCGGATGGTGTCGAACAGCAGGCGCCGCCCGGGCGCGCCGGCCAGCGCCGGGAACTCGGCCAGCACCGCATCGCGGTGGCGGCGCACCAGGGGCAGGTCGGCCAGCTGGTCCAGCGTCAGCAGGCCCGAGCGCACGCCATCGTCGATGTCGTGCGCGTTGTAGGCGATGGCGTCGGCCAGGTTGCACAACTGCGCTTCCAGGCTGGGCTGGGTGCCGTCGAGAAAGCGCCGCGCCACGCCGCCGGGCTCGCCGGCATCGAGTGCCAGCGCATCGCGCCGGCTGCAGTGCTTGAGGATGCCCTCGCGCGTCTCGAAGCTGAGGTTCAGGCCGTCGAAGGCCGGGTAGCGGATCTCCAGCCGGTCGACCACGCGCAGGCTCTGCAGGTTGTGCTCGAAGCCGCCGTGCGCGGCCATGCAGTCGTGCAGCGCGTCCTGCCCGGCGTGGCCGAAGGGCGTGTGGCCCAGGTCGTGGGCCAACGCAATGGCCTCGACCAGGTCCTCGTTCAGCCCCAGGCCGCGGGCGATCGAGCGGCCCAGCTGCGCGACCTCCAGCGAATGCGTCAGCCGGGTGCGGAACAGGTCGCCCTCGTGGTTCACGAAGACCTGCGTCTTGTAGACCAGGCGGCGGAAGGCCGTGCTGTGCACGATGCGGTCGCGGTCGCGCTGGAAGGCGTCGCGCAGCCGCACATCGGCTTCGGGGAAGCGCCGGCCGCGGCTGTCGGCGGCGTGGCTGGCATAGGCGGCCAGGGGCATGGCCTGCCTCAGCCGCCGCCGGGCCGCCCCAAGGCGGCTGAGCGCCCCCTCGGGGGGCAGGCGCAAAGCGACGTGGGGGCCGCCGGCATGTCAGCCCGGCGCGGCGTGCGCGGTGATCACCTCGGCCACCAGCGCATCGGGTGCCGGCCGCATCGCCGCGCGCCCCGGGCCGTCGATCACGACGAAGCGGATCTCGCCGCCCTCGGCCTTCTTGTCCACCCGCATCAGGTCCATCCAGCGGGTGATCGGCAGCTGCGACAGCGGCGGCGCCTGCACCGGCAGGCCGGCGCGCTGGCACAGCGTGCGCAGCCGCGGCACCAGGCCAGCGTCGACCAGCCCCAGCCGCGCCGACAGCTCGGCCGCCAGCACCATGCCGCAGCCCACGGCCTCGCCATGCAGCCAGGCGCCGTAGCCCAGGCCGGTCTCGATGGCGTGGCCAAAGGTGTGGCCGAAGTTCAGGATGGCACGCAGGCCGCCCTCGCGCTCGTCCTGGCCCACGACCCACGCCTTGATCTCGCAACTGCGCTTCACCGCATGGGCCAGCGCCGGCTTGTCGCGGGCCACCAGGGCGTCCAGGTTGGCCTCGATCCAGTCCAGAAAGGCCAGGTCGGCGATCGGGCCGTACTTGATCACTTCGGCCAGGCCGGCCGACAGCTCGCGCGCCGGCAGCGTGTCCAGCAGGTCCAGGTCGCACAGCACACGCACCGGCTGGTAGAACGCGCCGATCATGTTCTTGCCCAGCGGGTGGTTGATGGCCGTCTTGCCGCCCACCGACGAATCCACCTGCGCCAGCAGCGTGGTGGGCACCTGCACGAAGGGCACGCCGCGCATGTAGCAGGCCGCGGCAAAGCCGGTCATGTCGCCGACCACGCCGCCACCCAAGGCATACAGCAAGGTCTTGCGGTCGCAGCCGGCGCCCAGCAGCGTGTCGTAGATGCGCTCCAGCGTCGCGGCAGTCTTGTGTTCCTCGCCATCGGGCAGGGCCAGCTGCAGCACGCGGCGGTGGCGGCCGGCAAGCGCCGCCGCCAGGCGCTGCGCGTACAGCGGCGCCACCGTGGTGTTGCTGACGATCAGCGCATCGGCCGCCTTGGGCAGG
>CALMIF010000051.1 GCA_937864045.1 uncultured Aquabacterium sp.
GGTTCAGCCACAGCTCCAGCGGCGGGCGGGTGAACTGGCTGACCAGGCGCAGCGCGTCACGGCTGTTCAGCCGCTCCTTGGTCTGGCCCTGGAACTGCGGGTCCAGCACCTTGGCGCTCAACACGAAGCTGGCACGCGAGAACACGTCCTCGGGCATCAGCTTGACGCCCTTGGGCAGCAGGCTGTGCAGGTCGATGAAGCTCTTCACCGCGCCGAACAGGCCGTCCTTCAGCCCACTCTCGTGCGTGCCGCCAGCCACCGTCGGAATCAGGTTGACGTAGCTCTCGCGCAGCACCGGGCCGTCCTCGGTGAAGGCCAGCACCCAGGCCACGCCCTCGCCCTCGGCGAAGTTCTCGCTCTCGCTGGCACCGGCGTAGCCCTCGCCCTCGAACAGCGGAATCAGCGGCTCGGCCGGCAGGCCCTGGGCCAGGTAGTCGCGCAGGCCCCCCTTGTAGAGCCAGGTCTGCACCTCGGCGGGTTTGTCGGCGCCCTTCTCCACCGTCAGCGTCACGGTCACGCCCGGCATCAGCACCGCCTTGCTGCGCAGCAGGTGCGTCAGCTCGCCACGCGGCAGCTCGGTGGCCTCGAAGTACTTGGGATCGGGCCACACCCGCACGCTGGTGCCCTGCTTGCGCTCGCCGCGCTCGGCCGGGCGCACCACCAGGGGCTCGATCACGTCGCCGCCGGAAAACGCCAGCGCGGCGCACTGCCCTTCGCGCCACACGGCCACTTGCAGCCGTTTCGCCAGCGCATTCGTCACGCTGACACCCACGCCATGCAGGCCGCCCGAGAAGCTGTAGGCCCCGCCCGCGCCCTTGTCGAACTTGCCGCCGGCATGCAGCCGGGTGTAGACGATCTCGACCACCGGCACCTGTTCTTCCGGGTGCAAGCCGAACGGGATGCCCCGGCCATCGTCGTCCACCGTCACCGAGCCGTCGGTGTGCAGGGTGACGGCGATGCGCTTGCCGAAGCCGGCGAGCGCCTCGTCGGCGGCGTTGTCGATGACTTCCTGCACCACGTGCAGCGGGTTGTCGGTGCGGGTGTACATGCCCGGCCGCTGCTTGACCGGCTCCAGGCCCTTGAGGACACGGATCGAGGCTTCGCCGTAGGTCGACAGCGGCGTGCCTTGCTTGGGGTTGTTGGCGGGGCTGGGAGGCATAGGCGGCGGATTCTAGGCAGGGCGATCCACCGCCCTTGCCGCCATTTCAGCCGGTTCCGCCCGGCGCCCCGGCGTTGGCGCGGCTGCAAACGCCACGGGCAAGGCTGTGGCAGGCCGCCGGCTACGATGCCGGCCCATGAGCGCTTCCCCCATGCCCGTTGCCGCGCCCCGGCTGTCGATGTCGCAGGTGCTGCTGTGCGGCGCCATGATCGTCACCCTCAGCATGGGCATCCGCCATGGCTTCGGCCTGTGGCTGCAGCCGGTGACCATGGACCGCGGCTGGACGCGCGAGCACTTCGCCTTCGCCATCGCGGTGCAGAACATCTTCTGGGGCCTGGCCGGGCCGGTGGCCGGCATGCTGGCCGACCGCTTCGGTGCCTTCCGCGTGCTGCTGGCGGGGTCGGCGCTGTATGCCCTGGGCCTGGCCGGCATGGCCATGGCCACCACGGTGCCCGGCTTCACCGGCTCGGCCGGCGTGCTGCTGGGCATGGCGCAGTCGGGCACCACCTACGCCATCGTCTACGGCGTGATCGGCCGCAATGTGTCGGCCGACAAGCGCAGCTGGGCGATGGGCGTGGCCGCGGCGGCGGGCTCCTTCGGCCAGTTCCTGATGGTGCCGGTGGAGACCTGGCTGATCGGCAGCTTCGGCTGGCAGAACGCGCTGTTCGTGCTGGCCTGCCTGGCGCTGGCCATCATGCCGCTGGCCTGGGGCCTGAAGGAGCCGGCGCTGGCCCCTGCCACCGGCGCAGCGCACCAGAGCATCGGCGCGGCCGTGCGCGAGGCCTTCGGCCACCGCAGCTTCCAGTGGCTGATGGCGGGCTACTTCGTCTGCGGCTTCCAGGTGGTGTTCATCGGCGTGCACATGCCCAGCTACCTGAAGGACCACGGCATGGCGCCCGGGGTCGCCACCGGCGCGCTGGCGCTGATCGGGCTGTTCAACGTCTTCGGCACCTACACCGCCGGCTGGCTGGGCGGGCGCATGCCCAAGCGCTACATCCTGTCGGCGATCTACGCGCTGCGGGCGGTGGTGATCAGCGTCTTCCTGCTGGCCCCGCTGACGCCGATGAGCGTGTACATCTTCGCCGCGACCATGGGCTTCCTGTGGCTGTCCACCGTGCCGCCGACGAACGCGGTGATCGCCCAGATCTTCGGCGTGCAGTACATGTCGATGCTGGGCGGCTTCGTCTTCTTCAGCCACCAGGTCGGTTCGTTCCTGGGGGCATGGCTGGGCGGCAAGCTCTATGTGCTGACCGGCAACTACGACGTGGTCTGGGGCA
>CALMIF010000052.1 GCA_937864045.1 uncultured Aquabacterium sp.
CCAGCAGCATGCCGCCGATGATGGTGGCGCCCGAGCGGCTGGTGCCCGGGATCATCGCCAGGCACTGCACCAGGCCGACCTTCAGCGCATCCACCGGCGCCATGTCGTCGACCGCGCGGATGCGCACCGCGCTGGCCGGCCGGCGCTCGGCCCACAGGATGATGAAGCCGCCCAGGATGAAGGTGCTGGCCACCACCGCCGGGGTGAACAGGTGCGCCTTGATCGCCTTGCCGAACAGCAGGCCCAGCACCACCGCCGGCAGGAAGCCGATGGCCACGTTGGCGACGAAGCGCCGCTGCGCCGGGCTGGTGGTCAGGCCGGCCACCGCCTCGCGCAGGCGCTGCCAGTAGACGATGACCACCGCGACGATCGCGCCGGTCTGGATCGCGATGTCGAAGACCTTGCTCTTGTCGTCGTGCAGGCCCAGCAGCGAGCCGGCAAGGATCAGGTGGCCGGTCGACGAGATCGGCAGGAACTCGGTCAGGCCCTCGACCACGCCCATGACGGCGGCTTTCAGCAACAGCACGGGATCCACGCGGGGCCTCCAGGAGATTCAGGCAAAGCCGGCGATGATACTGGCCGGCCGGTGACGGGCCGGCGGCGCCCCGGCGCGGCTTGACCCGGCCGCGCCGCGACGGCTACATTACTGACCGATCGGTCATTAAATGAGCGCCACCGTCCCCGCCTCCGTTCCCAGCCACCGCCGGCGCCGCAAGGAGGCCCGCCCGCAGGAACTGCTGGACGCGGCCCTGGCGCTGTTCGTGCAGAAGGGCTTTGCCGCCACCCGGGCCGAGGAAGTGGCCGCCGCGGCGGGCGTGTCCAAGGGCACGCTGTACCTCTACTACCCCAGCAAGGAAGAGCTGCTCAAGGCGGTGATCGCGCACTACCTGTCGGCGCGCATCGCCGCCGCCGCCGAGGCCACCGACACCGACGGCAGCCCCACCGCCCTGCTGCGCGGCGTGCTGATCGACTGGTGGACCGCCCTCTACGACAGCCCTGCCGCGGGCGTGTTCAAGCTGGTGATCACCGAAGTGCGCAACTTCCCCGACATCGCCGCCTACTACCACCGCGAGGTGGTGCAGCGCGCCCACGACCTGCTGGGCGGCATCCTGCGCCGCGGCATCGCCCAGGGTGAGTTCCGGGCCGTCGACGTCGACCACGCGGTGCACTCGCTGGTGCTGCCCCTGGTGATGATCTGCCTGCACCGCCATTCGCTGGGCGCCTGCGCCCCGGCCGACGGCACCACCGCCTGGGCCGACTGGCACCTGGACGGCCGCGCCTTCATCGGCCAGCACGTGCACCTGGTGCTCGACGGCCTGGCCGCACGACCGGGCGCGGCGGCCCCCCACCATCCATCGCCACCGGTTGCCTAGATGTCCGATGCCTCGAAGAAGCCGCGCTGGCTGCGGTGGTTGATTGTCTTGCTCGCGCTGGCGGTGCTGGCCCTCGGCGCCCGCCTGCTGATGGCCCGCCGTGCCGCCACCGCGGCCGCCGCGCCTGCCGCTGCCGCCAGCGCGCCCCCGGCACCGCAGCTGGAACTGGCCGCCGCCGACGTGCTGGTCGTGGCGCCGACGACGCTCAGCCGCCGGCTGGAGGTCTCGGGCAGCCTGAAGGCGGTGAACACCGCCCTGGTCAAGGCCCGTGTCGCCGCCGAGCTGAAGGCGCTGACCGTGCGCGAGGGCGACGCCGTCAAGGCCGGCCAGGTGATCGGCCAGCTCGACACCACCGAATTCGACTGGCGCCTGCGCCAGGCCGAGCAGCAGGCTGCGTCGGCCCGCTCGCAGCTGGAGATCGCCCAGCGCCAGCTGGCCAACAACCAGGCGCTGGTGGCGCAGGGCTTCATCTCGCCCACCGCGCTCGACACCTCGGTCAGCAACGAGACCGGCGCCCAGGCCAACCTGCAGGCCGCCCTGGCCGCCGTGGAACTGGCGCGCAAGAGCCGGGGTGACGCGACCCTGGTCGCGCCGATCAGCGGCCTGGTCAGCCAGCGCCTGGCCCAGCCCGGGGAACGGGTGCCGCTGGACGCGCGCATCGTCGAGATCGTCGACCTGTCGCGCATCGAGCTGGAAGCGGCGATCGCGCCGCAGGACCTGGGCGGCCTGCGCGTGGGCGCCAAGGCCAGCCTGCTGCTGGACGGCAGCAGCGACGAGGTGGCCGCCACCGTGGTCCGCATCAACCCCAGCGCCACGGCCGGTGCCCGCACCGTCTCGGCCTACCTGGCGCTGGCGCCGCACCCGGCGCTGCGCCAGGGCCTGTTCGCCCGCGGCAGCATCGAGCTGGGCCAGACCACCGCGCTGGCGATGCCGCTGTCGGCGGTGCGCACCGACCAGGCCGAGCCGTATGCCATCCGGGTGAAGGACGGCCGCGCCGAGCGCCGCGTGCTGAGCCTGGGTGCCACCGGCCAGCCCGCCGGCACCCGCCTGGCCGACGGCGCCTGGGTCGAGGTGAAGAGCGGCCTGCAGGCCGGCGACCGCGTGCTGGCCGCCAGCGCCGGCCTGGTGGCCGACGGCATGCGCCTGAAGCTGGCGTCAGCACCGGCCAGCCAGGCATCGGCCGCCAGCCGCTGAGGCACGCCCGGCCATGTGGTTCACCCGCGTCTCGATCGCCAACCCGGTCATGGCCGTGATGGTCATGCTCGCCTTCGTGGTGCTGGGGCTGTTCTCGTACCAGCGGCTGAAGGTCGACCAGTTTCCCGACATCGACTTCCCCACCGTGGTGGTGATCACCGACTACCCCGGCGCCGCGCCCGAGGTGGTCGAGAGCGAGGTGACGAAGAAGATCGAGGAAACGGTCAACACCATCGCCGGCATCAACCAGCTGTACTCGCGCAGCTACGAGGGCAGCTCGGTCGTCATCATCCAGTTCAACCTGGACCTGGACGGCCGGCGTGCCGCCGACGACGTGCGCGAGAAGCTGGCGCTGATCAAGCCCACGCTGCGCGACGAGGTGAAGGACTCGCGCGTCTCGCGCTTCGACCCGGCCAGCGTGCCGATCTTCTCGCTGGCCGTCACCTCGCCCGACAACACGGTCAGCGTGCAGGCGCTGACGACCTACGCCGACCAGGTGGTGAAGAAGCGGCTGGAGAACACCCGCGGCGTGGGCTCGGTGGCGCTGGTGGGCGGCGTCAAGCGCGAGATCAACGTCTACCTCAAGCCCGCGGCGATGGAGGCCTACGGCGTGGGCGTTGACGCGGTGATGGCCGCAGTGCGCACCGAGAACCAGGACCTGCCGGCCGGCAGCCTGCGCTCGGCCGAGGCCGAACGCACGGTGCAGGTCGCCGGCCGCGTGAAGCGCCCCGACGAGCTGAACCAGGTGATCGTCGCCCGCCGCGGCGCGGGCACCACCGCCGGCAGCCAGCCGGTGAAGCTGCAGCAGGTGGCGCAGGTGATCGACGGGCCGGAGGAAGTGGAGTCGCTGGCGCTCTACAACGGCAAGCGCATGCTGGCGCTGGAGGTCAAGAAGAGCCAGGGCGAGAACACGATCGAGGTCGTCGACGGCCTGCTGAAGGTGGTCGAGCAGATGCGCCCGCAGCTGCCGCCGGGCGTGGCGCTGGAGGTGGTGCGCGACGGCTCGCGGCCGATCCGCGTGTCGGTGGCCAACGTGAAACGCACGCTGTTCGAGGGTGCGCTGCTGACGGTGGCCATCGTCTTCCTGTTCCTGAACAGCTGGCGCTCGACCGTCATCACCGGCCTGGCGCTGCCGATCGCGCTGATCGGCACCTTCCTGTTCATGCAGCTGTTCGGCTTCTCGATCAACATGATCACGCTGATGGCGATGAGCCTGTGCGTGGGCCTGCTGATCGA
>CALMIF010000053.1 GCA_937864045.1 uncultured Aquabacterium sp.
CAGACACTGCGGCAACCGTCAGGGACCATGCTGAGACACGTTTCTAATCAGGACGAGCGAGGGCGTTGAAAGCGTGCTGCAGGCCCCGTGCACGGATCGGCCCATGTCAAGTTTCGTTCTGTGCGGTGCCACATTGGCGCCCAGGCAAGCCTCTGGTGCACATCCAGCGCCCCACCGGCGCCTTCAGCCGCCGCCCTGCCGCTTCTTCTGCCAGGCCAGCAGTTCGCCGACGAAGCCCCGGCGGAAGCCCAGCACGCAGGCGACGAAGATGCCGCCGATGATCACCGTGACCCAGGAGCCCACGCGGTCGGCCAGATAGTTCTGCAGGCCGATGATGGTGAAGGCACCGATCACCGGGCCGGCGAAGGTGCCCATGCCGCCCAGCAGGGTCATCAGCACCACCTCGCCCGACAGCGACCAGTGCGCGTCCGACAGCGTGGCGAAGCCCAGCACCAGGGTCTTCAGCGAGCCGGCCAGGCCGGCGATGGTGGTCGACAGCACGAAGGCCAGCAGCTTGTACTTGTCGACGTCGTAGCCCAGCGAGATGGCGCGCGGTTCGTTCTCGCGAATCGCCTTGAGCACCTGGCCATAGGGCGAGTGCACGATGCGGATCACACCCAGGTAGATGGCGACGAAGACCGCCAGCACCACGTAGTACATCGTCACGTCGGACGCCAGCGGCAGCAGGCCGAAGAGCTTGCCGCGCGGCACGCCCTGCAGGCCGTCCTCGCCACCGGTGAAGGGCGCCTGCAGCCACACGAAGAACACCATCTGCGCCATCGCCAGGGTGATCATCGCGAAGTAGATGCCCTGGCGGCGGATCGCGATCAGGCCCACCACCAGGCCCATCAGCCCGGCGCCCAGGGTGCCCACCAGCACGCCCAGCTCGGGCGAGAAGCCGGCCTGCTTGACCAGCCAGCCGGTGAAGTAGGCCGCTGCGCCCAGGTAGGCCGCGTGGCCGAAGGACAGCAGGCCGGTGAAGCCCAGCAGCAGGTTGAAGGCCACCGCGAAGATCGCGAAGCACAGCGCCTTCATCATGAACACCGGGTACAGCCCGATGAAGGGGGCGGCCAGCAGCACGGCCAGCACGGCCAGCGCGCCGATGCGCGCGGCGCCCTGGCTGCGGTTGTCGGTCGTGTCGCTCATCTCAACGCTCTTTTCCGAACAGGCCGGCGGGGCGGATCATCAGCACGATGGCCATGATCACGAAGACGACGATGCTCGACGCCTCGGGGTAGAACACCTTGGTCAGGCCCTCGACCAGGCCCAGGAACAGGCCAGTGAGGATGGAGCCCATGATCGAGCCCATGCCGCCGATCACCACCACCGCGAAGACGATGATGATCAGGTTGCTGCCCATCAGCGGCGTGAGCTGGATCACCGGCGCGGCCAGCACGCCGGCCAGCGCGGCCAGGCCGGCGCCGGCGCCGTAGGTCAGCATCACCATCAGCGGCACGTTGACGCCGAAGGCCTGCACCAGCTTGGGGTTCTCGGTGCCGGCGCGCAGGTAGCTGCCCAGCCGGGTGCGTTCGATCAGGTACCAGGTGGCGATGCAGATCGCCAGCGACGCGAAGATCACGAAGCCCCGGTAGTTGGGCAGCACCATGAAGCCCAGGTTGGTCGCGCCCTGCAGCAGGTCGGGCACGGCGTACTGCTGGCCCGAGACGCCGAACTGGTCGCGGAAGATGCCCTCGGCGATCAGCGCCAGGCCGAAGGTCAGCAGCAGGCCGTAGATCGGGTCGATGTTGTAGAGGTGCTTGAGCAGGGTGCGCTCGATCACCACCCCGATCGCGCCCACCACGAGGGGCGCCACCACCAGCGCTCCCCAGAAGCCGATGCCCAGCTTCTCGGTGAGCATGAAGGCGGTGTAGGCGCCGATCATGTACAGCGCACCATGGGCGAAGTTGACGATGCCCAGCAGGCCGAAGATCACCGCCAGGCCCAGGCTGAGCATGGCGTAGAACGAGCCGTTGACCAGGCCCAGCAGGAGCTGGCCCAGGAAGGCCTGCAGGGGAATGCCGAAAATCTCCATGGTGCGGATGCGCTCAGCCGGTGATTACTTCCACAGGGCGCACTTGGACTCGGCCTTCGTCGTCCAAGCTTCTTCGCCCTTGATCACCTGGGCCACGTTGTAGTAGTCCCAGGGCTCGGTGCTCTTGTCCGGCGACTTCACCTGCATCAGGTACATGTCGTGCACCATGCGGCCGTCGTCGCGGATGAAGCCGCCCTTGGCGAAGATGTCGTTGATCTTGGTCTTGCGCATGTGGGCCAGCACCTTGTCGGCGTCGTCGGTGCCGGTGGCCTTGACGGCCAGCAGGTAGTTCAGCGCCACCGAGTAGTCGGCCGCCTGGATCGAGCTGGGCATGCGCTTCATCTTCTCGAAGAACTTGCGGCTCCAGGCGCGGGTCTCGGGGTCGCGGTTCCAGTACCAGCTGTCGGTCAGGTACATGCCCTGCGCGGTCTTCAGGCCCAGGGCGTGGATGTCGTTGATGAACATCAGCAGGCCGGCCAACTTCATCGTCTTGGTGACGCCGAACTCGTTGGCCGCCTTGATCGAGTTGACCGTGTCGCCGCCGGCGTTGGCCAGGCCCAGGATCTGCGCCTTGCTGCCCTGCGCCTGCAGCAGGAAGCTGGAGAAGTCGCTGGCCGACAGCGGGTGCCGCACCGAGCCCACCACCGTGCCGCCGTTGGCCTTGATCACCGCGCTGGTGTCGTTCTGCAACGCGGTGCCGAACGCGTAGTCGGCGGTCAGGAAGTACCAGCTCTTGCCGCCGCCCTTGACCACCGCACCGCCCGTGCCCTTGGCCAGGGCCACGGTGTCATAGGCCCAGTGCACGGTGTAGGGGCTGCACTGCTCGTTGGTCAGCGCCGAGGTGGCGGGGCCGACGGCCAGGAAGACCTTCTTCTTTTCCTTGGCGACGGCCGACATGGCCAGGCCGGTGGAGCTGGTGGTGCCGCCCACGAGCATGTCCACGCCCTGGGTGTCGAACCACTCGCGCGCCTTGGCGGCGGCGACGTCGGCCTTGTTCTGGTGGTCGGCGTAGAGGATCTCGACCTTCTTGCCGTTGATCGAGCCACCCAGCTCGGCCAGGGCCATCTTCATGGCCTCGACGCCGCCCTGGCCGTCGATGTCGGAGTACAGGCCCGACATGTCGGTGATGATGCCGATCTTGATCACGTCGCCGGAATACTGGGCCTGGGCCGTGCCGAACAGGGCGGTGGTGGCCAGCGCGCAGGCGGCGGCGAATGTCTTCAGCTTCATGGCAAGTGTCTCCTGGTACAGGACGGGGGAAAGCGGAGGGGAAAGGGGGGTCAGACGCCGAGGTATTCGTGCAGGCTGTCCATGCGTGCGGGCAGCTCGGCCTGGGTGAACTGCTGGATCACCTCGCCGTGCTCCATCACCAGGAAGCGGTCGGCCAGGGGCGCGGCGAAGCGGAAGTTCTGCTCCACCATCACGATGGTGTAGCCCTGCTTGCGCAGCGCCAGCACCATCTCGGCGAGCTTCTGCACGATCACCGGGGCCAGGCCCTCGGAGATCTCGTCCAGCAGCAGCAGGCGGGCGCCGGTGCGCAGGATGCGCGCCACCGCCAGCATCTGCTGCTCGCCGCCCGACAGGCGCGTGCCCTGGCTCTGGGCGCGTTCCTTCAGGTTCGGGAACATGGTGTAGATCTGCTCGATCGACATGCCGCCCTCGGCCAGCTGCGGCGGCAGCATCAGGTTCTCCTCGGCCGACAGGCTGGAGAAGATGCCGCGCTCTTCCGGGCAGTAGCCGATGCCCAGCCGCGCGATGCGGTGGGTGGGCATGGCGATGGTCTCCTGGCCCAGCACCTGGATCGAGCCCTTGCGGCTGCCGATCAGGCCCATGATGGCGCGCAGCGTGCTGGTGCGTCCGGCACCGTTGCGGCCCAGCAGGGTGACGACCTCGCCCTCGTCGACGTGGAAGTCCACGCCGTGCAGCACATGCGATTCGCCGTACCAGCCGTGCAGGCCCTTGACTTCGAGAAACCGCTTGCCGGCCATCAGTGCGCACCCTTCAGTTCGACATTCGCGCTGCCCATGTAGGCCTCGATCACCGCGGGATTCTTCGACACCTGCTCGTAGCTGCCTTCGGCCAGCGTGGCGCCGCGCTGCAGCACGGTGATGGTGTCGGCGATGCTGGCGACCACGCTCATGTTGTGTTCGACCATCAGCACCGTGCGGTCGGCCGCCACCTTCTTGATCAGCTGGCGGATGCGGTCCACGTCCTCCAGGCCCATGCCCTGGGTGGGCTCGTCCAGCAGCATCAGCGTGGGGTTCATCGCCAGCGTGGTGGCGATCTCCAGCGCGCGCTTGCGGCCGTAGCTCAGCTCCACCGCGGTCAGGCCGGCGTACTTCTCCAGGTCGACCTGGGCCAGCAGGTCCATCGCCTTCGCGTTCAGCTGGTCGAGGACCTTCTCGCTGCGCCAGAACTGGAAGCTGTTGTTCAGCGTGCGCTGCAGCGCCACGCGCACGTTCTCCAGCACGGTGATGTGCGGAAAGACGGAGGAGATCTGGAACGAGCGGATCACGCCGCGGCGGGCGATGTGGGCCGAGGTCTCGTTGGTGATGTCGTGGCCATCGAACAGGATGGTGCCCGAGGTCGGGATCAGGAACTTCGTCAGCAGGTTGAAGCAGGTGGTCTTGCCTGCGCCGTTGGGGCCGATCAGCGCATGGATGCTGCCGCGCCGCACCTGCAGGTCGACCTTGCTGACGGCCACGAAGCCCTTGAACTCCTTGGTCAGAGCCCGGGTTTCGAGGATGTAGGGATTGCTCATGTCGTTGGGGTTCCGAGCGGACCGCTGCACCGGAAAAGCCGGCGGCAGGCGCAGCGCGGGCGCAAGCATAGCGGCATCCGCAGGCCGGTTTTGTCAGTCTGCATTCAGCGCGCCATGCAAATGCGGGGCGGCGGCCCGGGCTTGGGCAAGAAGCGAGGGTTTGCCC
>CALMIF010000054.1 GCA_937864045.1 uncultured Aquabacterium sp.
GCAGCACGCGGCCGGCGGCGTCCTCCTGCACCAGCAGCAACTGGCCGCGGTGCAGGGCCTGCAGCGCTGCCGGCGTGGCGTCGGCCGGGGCCAGCGCCAGCCGCACGCCATCGGCCAGATGGCGGTGGCGCAACTGCAGGTCAGGCGACAGCGGCGCCGTGTCGGCCTGCAGCGTGATCACCCGTGAGGCCCCCGCTGCCGCCGCGCCCGGCACCGCCTGGATGCCGCCCTGCGGCGCGACCAGCAGGCGGTAGCCGCCTCCGGCCCCATCAGCCGGCGCACCGGGCCACTGCAGCCGGCGGGCGTCCAGCCACACGGCCTGGGCCGGCAGCACCGCCACGTCGGCACGCAGCACCTGGGCGTGGGTGTCGGCATCGCAGGCCTGGCGCAGGGCCTCGGCTGCGCCTGCATCGTCGATGGCGGCCTGTGCGCTGGCGGCTGCCAGCAGCCCGCCGACCACGACGCCCAGCACAGCGCCGGCGGCGGCAGCACGCCGGCGCCGGGCCGGTCGGGCAGCAACATCGCGAAGGCGGGGCAACAGCGTCGTGGTCACAGGCGCAGCGGACGGGCCGGGCCCGGCCTGTCCGGCCCCGTTGACGCCAAATCATAAGGTAGCAAAACTACAAAACAGTCGCTGTTCGCGCAAAACACAGGGTAAACACCAGCCTGACTGCCGCAGATGCGTGCGTGCTAGAGTGTAGTTTGCCTACATCTGACCGAGCCATGCGCGCCTTCGCCTGCCGCCTCGCCCGCCGCGCTGCCTGGCCGGCGGCCGCCGCCGCGCTGCTGCTGGCCGGTTGCGCGCTGACCAACCCGCCAGCGGCCGTGACGCCCGCCGCCCGGCCAGTGGTCGACCTGTCGCCGGTGCCGATGCAGGCCGGCGCCAGCCCGCTGCCCGAGGGCTGGCACCACGGCGCCTTCATGCAGGTCTTCGTGCGCGCCTATGCCGACAGCAACGGCGACGGCATCGGCGACCTGCGCGGGCTGACCGGCAAGCTTGACCACCTGCAGGCCCTGGGCGTGCGCGGCCTGTGGCTGATGCCGATCAACGCCAATGCCGACGGCGACCATGGCTACGCCACCCGCGACTTCCGCGCCGTGGCGCCCGAGTACGGCACCCTGGCCGACCTGGACGAGCTGCTGCGCCAGGCCCATGCCCGCGGCATCGGCGTGATCACCGACTACGTGCTGAACCATGCCGCCGCGGCGCATCCGCTGTTCGTCGCCGCGCGCAGCGACCCCGCCAGCCCCTGGCGCGACTGGTTCGTCTTCCGCCCCGACAAGCCCGCCGGCTGGGACATCTGGGGCCAGGACCCCTGGTACCACGTGGGCAGCCGGCCCTGGCTGCACGCCGGCGAGCCCAGGACCCTGCCGCCGGTGCCGGCAGGCGCGACGGACTTCTACTTCGCAACCTTCGGGCCGCCCATGCCCGACTTCAACTTCCGCAACCCGACGGTGGTGGCCTGGCACCACGACAACCTGCGCTGGTGGCTCAACCGCGGGCTGGACGGCTTCCGGCTCGACGCCGTGCCGCACCTGCTCGAGAACAACGCGGTCGACTGGAACGACCAGCCCGAGAGCCGCCGCCTGACCGCCGAGGTGCAGCGCCTGGTGAAGGCCTACCCGGGCCGCTACACGGTGTGCGAGGCCACGGCCGAGCCGAAGGACTATGCCCAGCCCGGCCTGTGCGGCGCGGCCTTCGGCTTCGGGCTGGAGACGGCGCTGATCCAGGCCGCCAAGGGTGATGCGGCGGCGACGCACAAGATCGCGGCCTATGCCGGCGCGATGCCACCCACCATGGGCGTGTTCCTCGCCAACCACGACAAGTTCACCGGCCGGCGGCTGATCGACCAGCTGGCCGGCGACGAGGCCGCCTACCGCCTGGCCGCCGCCACCTACCTGCTGCTGCCGGGCACGCCCTTCATCTACTACGGCGAGGAGATCGGCCAGGCCGGCGCCGAGGGCCTGGCGGACGACCCCGAGATCCGCGGCCCGATGAGCTGGACCGGCGATGCCGCCACCGCCGGCTTCACCACCGGCAAGCCGTTCCGCGCGCTGGCGCGCAACCGCGCCACCCACAACGTGGCCGCCCAGCAGGCCGACCCCGGCAGCCTGCTGCACCACTACCGCGCCCTGCTGGCGCTGCGCAACGGCCACCCGGCCATCGCCCGCGGCAGCTTCGAGCACGCCCGGGCCGACGGCGCAACCCTGCAGTTCCAGCGTCGGCTGGGCGACCAGCGCCTGGTGATGGCCTACAACTACGGCCGCACGCCCTCCATGCCGGCGCTGGCCGGCCTGCCGCCCGGCGCCATGCTGCAGCCGCTGCTGTCCGCGTCCGCCCGGCCGCTGCGCACCGACAGCACCGGCCGCGCCGACGCGCCGCTGGCCGCCCAGTCCTTCGCCGTGTGGCGCGTGCTCGCGCCCACCACCCGCCCCTGATCCAGCCCACCCTCATGCACCAGGACGACCACGCCCCCAGCCCGGCCGAGACCCACCGCTACGCCGCCCGCGCCGCCGACTGGCGCTGCGGCGCTGTCGTCTACCAGGTGCTGGTGGACCGCTTCGCGCCTGCTGCCGAGCTGGCGGCCAAGTCCCACCTCTACCCGGCGCCCAAGCAGCTGATGGCGTGGGACCAGGAACCGCGCCAGGGCCGCTACCTGGAGGACGCGCGGCTGTGGAGCCATGAAATCGAGTTCTGGGGCGGCGACCTGGCCAGCACCACGGCCCGCCTGGGCCATGTGCAGGACCTGGGCGCCGACGTGCTGTATCTGAACCCCATCCACCTGGCCTGGACCAACCACAAGTACGACGCGCTGGACTACAAGGCCCTGTCGCCCGAGTTCGGCAGCATGGCCGACTTCCGCGCCCTGGCCGACGCGGTGCACGGCCGTGGCATGAAGCTGGTGCTGGACGGCGTGTTCAACCACATGGGGCGCAACGCGCCGGTCTTCCGCGAAGCGCTGGGCAACCCGGCCAGCCCGCACCGGGATTGGTTCAACTTCGGCGACGACTACCCCAGCGGCGCCCGCGCCTGGTGGAACGCCGAGAACCTGCCCGAGCTGAACCTGGAGAACCCGGCAGTGCGCGACCATGTCTACGCCGCGCCCGATTCGGCCGTGCGCCAGTGGCTGCGCGACGGTGCCGATGGCTGGCGGCTGGACGTGGCGGTGGACATCGGCTTCCGCTACCTGGCCGAGCTGACCTCGGCCGCACATGGCGAGAAGCCGGGCAGCCTGGTGGTGGGCGAGATCGCCAGCTACCCGCCCGAGTGGTTCGGCGCGGTCGACGCGGTGATGCACTTCACCCTGCGCCACATCCTGCTGCGCCTGGCCGGCGGCACGCTGGACGGCGGCACCGCCATGCGCATGGTCCACCGCATGGTCGACGAGAGCGGCGTGGAGAACATGCTGCGCAGCTGGATCTACCTGGACAACCACGACACACCGCGCCTGGCCACCACCCTGCCCGATGCGGCGCGCCGCCGCCTGGCCCAGGTGCTGCAGTTCACCCTGCCCGGCGCGCCCAACCTGTACTACGGCAGCGAGGTGGGCATGGCCGGCGGCGACGACCCCGAGATGCGCGCGCCGATGCGCTGGGACCTGGTCGAGGCCAACCACCCCGAGCTGGCGTGGACCAGGCAGCTGATCGCCCTGCACCAGGGCCAGCGGGCGCTGAAGATCGGCGACCTGCGGCCGGTCACCAGCCACCGGCTGATCGCCTTCGAGCGCCACACCGAGCGCGTGGCCGAGTCGGTGTTCGTGATCGCCAACCCCACCGACGAGACGGTCACCGAAACCGTGATGACCGGCAACTCGCGGCTGATGAACCCGTTCGGCCTGAACGACCTGCTGGGCACTGCGCCGGGGCCGCTGCGCGTGTTCTGCGGCATGGTGGAAGTGACGCTGCCACCGCAGGGTGTCGTCGTGCTGCAGCCCGATGTGGCGCCGGCCGGCGGCTACACCAGCTACAAGCGGGTGCCCTGACCGGGCACCCGGCCGGTCACGGCTCGATCGCCATGCCCCACAGCGCCCGGCCGTCGCCCACGGTGCCGATGACCGTGGCCTTGCCGGTGGCCAGGTCGACCAGGTGCAGGCGGGTGCGGCCGTTCTGCCGCAGCGCGGCCAGGGCGGTGTTGTCGGTGTCGGCGATGTCCAGCGCCGCGGCGTCCACCGCGCCCGTGCCCAGGGCGCCGACGCTGCGCAGCAGGCCGGTGTTGGGCGACACCACCGGCTGCACACCTTCCACCGAGCCCTGCGTGACCAGCAGGCCCGCGGCGCGGTCGATCGCGTAGTTGGTGGTCAGCTTGTCGTCCTTCTTGTTGTAGGTGTAGGCGGCGGCGGCCAACTTGGGCGTCTGGCCGGCGCGGGCGTCGCCCGGCGCGTAGGCCAGGGCCGGGTCGGTGGCGGCCACCGCGCCGGTGTCGGGGTGCAGGCGCAGGTTCAGGCCGCTGTCGCTGACGACGCGGATGCGGTCGGCCACCGGGTTGAAGTTCATCGCCACGGTCTGGCCGGCCAGCGGCGCCGGGGCGGCACTGCCCACGGCTTTCAGCGCGCCGGTGGCGGTGTCGATGGTGTACAGCCGGCCGGCGGCCGACAGCCCGAACAGCACGCCGCGCGACACGCGGTAGTCGATGCCGACCAGCCTGTCGCCGGCCGGCAGGCCCTGCAGTGCCTGGCGCTTCAGGATGCGCTGCGGCTGGCCGGCGTTGAAGGTGATCAGCTCGGCCACGTCGGTGACGGCCATCACCGTCTCCTTGCGCGGCGGGCCGACCGGCTCGGTGGTGGCGCAGGCGGCGAGCAGGACGGTGGCGGCCAGGGCCGCGAGGTGGAGGGGGCGACGGGCAGGCATGGCAGCTCCAGGAGACCGGACAGGACAAAGGGCGGCCCCGTGCGGGTGCCGCCCTTGCGCTTTCGGCCACCGGCCGGCGCACTTGAGGCGCCGGAGCGCCCCGGATCAGAGCTTGTAGTTCAGGCCGAACAGCATCTGACGGCCGTACTTCTCCCAGCCGCGGACCTGGTTGCTGGTCGCACCGTAGGTCCGGAAGGCGGAGTTGGTCAGGTTGTTGACCTGCAGCAGCAGCGACAGGCCCTTGTAGGTGCCGCCCTGGAACTCGTAGCCCAGCTGCGCGTCGACGACGGTGTCGCCCTTGATGAAGGTGACTTCGCTGGTGCCGCCGGGGCCGCCGATCGAGCCGAGGAAGTCGCTGCGGTGGCGCTGGCTGACGCGCGCCGAGAAGCCGTCGCGCTCGTAGTAGGCGGTCAGGTTGAGCACCCGCTTGGACAGGCCGGGCAGCGGCAGGTTCTGGTTGCCGAAACGCTGGTTCTTCACCGTGATCGAGCTGTCGGTCAGGCCCAGGTTGGCCACGACACCGAAGCCGCTGAGCGACTTGCTGAACATGTCCAGCGGGATCGACGCCGACAGCTCCAGGCCGCGCAAGGAGCCGCCCTGGCCATTCTCGGGCCGCGTCACGGTGCCGATGTTGGTGGTCGGCGCGATCGGCGAGCCATCGGGCGCGGTGCCCGTCAGCGGGTAGTTGGAGAAGTCGAACGGGGTGGTGACGCTGTAGATGTAGGACTTCAGGTCCTTGTAGAAGGCCGCCGCCGCCAGGTAGCCCTTGTTGCCGAAGTACTTCTCCCAGGACAGGTCGACATAGTCGGCCTTCCACGGGTCGAGCAGCGGGTTGCCGCCCTTGCCGCTGGGCGTGCCGGTGTTGCCGGCCGACAGGCCCACCTCGAAGGCGGCATTCAGCTCGTCCAGCTTGGGCCGGGCGATGCTGCGGCCCATGCCGAAGCGCAGCTGCTGCTGGTCGGGCAGCGAGAAGGCCAGGTTCAGCGTGGGCAGCACGTCGGTGTAGGTCTTGCCGGCCTCGATCGGCACCAGGCTGGCCAGCGGCCAGCCCAGCAGGGCGTTGGAGGTGGAGCTCTGGTCAGTGCGCACCACCTGCAGGCCGGCGTTGCCGCGCACCGGCAGGCCGAACAGCGGGCCGTCCAGGTTGGCCTTCACGTACAGCGTGTCGACGTCCTCCTTGATGCCCCAGTTCTTGGTGGCGCCCCAGGGGTTCAGCACCACCGCGTTGTAGGGGCCGAAGTTGTGGGCCAGCACCTTGTCGATGTCCCAGGCCAGCACCGCGGGCATGCCCAGGCGCGACAGGTTGGTCGGCGCCAGCAGGTCGCCGGCGGCGAAGCTGGTGCTCAGCGCGTTGAAGCCGGTCTCCAGGTGCCGGCGCGTCTTCTCGCGCCGCGTGATGTTCAGGCCCGCATCCACGCTGGCCAGCATCCCCATGTCCAGCTCGCGCGTGACGCCGATGCGCACCGCATCGAGCTTGTCGCGGAAGCTGGGCACGTTGACATAGCCGGTGCCGAAGGGGCCGCCCAGCGTCACGGCCGTGCCGTCGGTCAGGCTGCTGCCGAAGGTCATGGTCGGCAGCGGGCCGTTGTACTGCCAGGTGATCGGCATCGCGCCGCGGCTGGAGTTGATCTCGATCATCGTCTCGTCGTGGTTGGCCTTGGACGTGCTCAGGTCCAGCAGCGCTTTCCAGGGGCCGCTGTTCCACTGCAGGTTCCAGCCGAAGGCGGTGATCTTGTCGTCGCGGCTGAGCCGGTTGTTGCGCACGATGGGCGTGGCGTTCAGCGCCGCGGTGGTGGCCAGGCCGTTGGTGATGGTGCTGCTGTTGATGGTGGCGCCCGACCAACTCTGGTACGGAATCTCCATGCCGCGCCGGGTCTCGTCGTAGGTGTAGGTCGAGTGGTAGGCGTCGAAGGTGGAGCGCAGGTTCTTGCTGGGGCGCCATTCCAGCACCGCCATCACACCGTCGCGCTTCTCATTGCCGGTGTAGTGCAGGGCCTTGATGCCCTCGGGATACAGCGCATTCGCATTGGCCGCCCCGGCACCGGCGAAGCCACCGGCGGCCACCCAGTTCCAGGTCTCGAACTGGTAGCGCGAGTTGGGCCGCTCGCTGTGCGCAAAGCCCAGCGCCAGGCCCACGGTGCGGTTGGCGAACTGGTCGATGTACGACGCGCTGACGCGGTTGCCGGTCGACTTCGCGCCGGCGCTGATGCTGCCATTGCCGTTCTTCTCGGCGCGGGCGTTCAGCGCGATGGTGCGCTGTCCGAAATCCAGCGGCTTGACCGACAGCAGGTTCACGGTGCCCGCCAGGCCCTGGCCCACCAGGCCGGCGTCGCCGGTCTTGTGCACGGTGGCTGCGCCGATCAGCTCCGACGGGTACTGGTCGAACTCGACGTAGCGGTCGCCGCTGGTGCTGACCTGCTCGCGGCCGTTGAGCAGCGCCGACGACAGGTCGGGCGCCGTGCCTCGGATGCTGATCTGCTGCGCCTTGCCCGACACCCGCTGCGCCGCCAGGCCCGGCAGCCGCGCCAGCGATTCGGCGATGCTGGTGTCCGGCAGCTTGCCGATGTCCTCGGACGACACCGACTCGACGATGCCGTCGGCCGACTTCTTCACCGAGATGGCGCTCTCGATGCCGCGGCGGATGCCGGTCACGGTGACCTGCTCGGCCTGCTGGGCCCAGGCCAGGTCGGCCCCGGCCAGCAGCAGCAGCAGGGCACAGCCGGCGGCCACCGGCTGCAGGTGGAAGGCCGCGCGGCGGCCGGACGCCGGCAGCGCGCGGCGGGCGTGGGTGGAAGCGTGCATGGAGGGTCTCCTCGTGTCCGGCGGGCGCAACGCATGGCCCGGCCGGAATGGGTGTCAGAACGCGCTTCAGTCTGTACTAAAACTAGATTCTTTGCCAAGTAGCAACAAACCCTGCCAATGGCGTTGCGAACGTTCTCAGAGGCAGTTCATGGGTGATCACGAGGCGAACCCACGGGAAAACACCAGTCTTTCAGTTGCAATCCAGCAACGCATGCGTTCGCTGCTGAATGTAGCCTTACTACATGTCAAGCCCATTTTCCTGCGGGCCCGCCTGGTGGGTCGGCACCGCACTGGCCCTGGCCGCCGCCACCGCGGTCGCCCAGCCGCTGAAGCTGCACGTGCCCTCGCCCGACTGGCGCGACCAGGTCGTCTACTTCGTGATGACCGACCGCTTCGACGACGGCGACCCGGCCAATAACGACCAGGGCGCGGGCGAGTACGACCCCAAGAGCAACGCGCACTACAACGGCGGCGACTTCGCCGGCCTGCGGCGCCGGCTGGACTACATCGCCGGCCTGGGCGCCACCACGCTGTGGATCACGCCGCCGGTGGCCCAGCTTTGGTGGGACGGCAGCGCCAAGTACGGCGGCTACCACGGCTACTGGGCCAGCAATTTCCTGCAAGTCGACCCGCACCTGGGCTCGCTGGACGACTACAAGGCGCTGTCGGGCGACCTGCACGGGCGCGGCATGTACCTGATGCAGGACATCGTGCTGAACCACACCGGCAACTTCTTCCGCTACCCGCGCGGCGACTGGCGCGCCAGCGACCCGGCCCGCGGCTGGCAGGCCAACCTGCAGGCCCGCCCGGTGACGGCACCGACACAGCCGCCCTTCGACCAGAACGACCCGCGCAACCCCGCGCACCGCGCCGCCGGCATCTACCACTGGACGCCGGAGATCAGCGACTTCAAGAACCCGCAGCAACTGCTGAACTGGCAGCTGTCGGAGCTGGACGACCTGAACACGGAGAACCCGGCCGTGCGCCGCGCGCTGCGCCAGAGCTACGGCCACTGGCTGCGCGAGGTGGGCGTCGACGCCTTCCGCGTCGACACCGCGTTCTACGTGCCGCCGGCGCTGTTCACCGACTTCCTGCACAGCACCGACCCGGCGGCGCCGGGCATCAGCCAGGTGGCCCGCGCCACCGGCCGGCGCGACTTCTACAGCGTGGGCGAGGGCTTCGTCACCGACGCGCCCTTCGCCACCACCGCGCTGCGCCGCATCGAGCGCTACGTGCGCGGCCCCAAGCGCGAGCCGCTGCTGCCCGGCATGCTGAACTTCACCCTGTACGGCAGCCTGGGCGACGTGCTGGCGCGCGGCGCGCCCACGGCGGTGCTGGGCCACCGCATCACCAGCATGATGCGGCTGCACAGCGACCCGCACCGGCTGGCCACCTTCGTCGACAACCACGACGTCGACCGCTTCCTGGCCGGCGGCAGCGAGGCGGGCCTGCGCCAGGCCCTGCTGGCGATCATGACCCTGCCCGGCATCCCGGTGATCTACTACGGCACCGAGCAGGGCTTCACCGCGCAGCGGGCGGCGATGTTCGCCGCCGGCGTCGACTCGGGCGGGCGCGACCGCTTCGACACCACGCACCCGCTGTACCAGACCATCGCCAAACTGACCGCGCTGCGGCGCGAGCACCGCCTGTTCAGCCGCGGCGTGCCCACGGTGCTGCAGGCCAGCGCCATCGGCCCCGGCGTGATCGCCTGGCGCATGCAGCATGGCCGCGACGCGGCCCTGGTGGTGCTGAACACCGCCGACAGCCCCACCCTGCTGCACGACCTGCCCACCGGCCTGGCCGCCGGCACGGCCCTGCAGCCGCTGCTGGCGCTGGACGGCCAGCCCGCCACCCTGCGCACCGGTGCCGGCGGCCGGCTGACGGCCGAGCTGCCGGCGCGCAGCGGCCAGGTGTGGCGCCTGCCGGTCGATGCGCCGGCCGATGCGCCGGCCGCCAACCGGCATGCTGCGCCCCCGCTGGCCGCCGCGCCGCTGGCGGTGACCCAGGCGCGCCCGTCACGCGACGGCAACCAGCTGCAGGCCAGCGGCCGTGCGCCCGCCGGCAGCCGCCTGCGCCTGGTGGCCGACGGCGACCTGGCCGGCGCCACCACCGTGCAGGCCGACGCGCAAGGCCGCTGGCAGGCCACGCTGGACACCGCCCGGCTGCGTGCCGGTGTCACCCACCAGCTGGTGGCCTGGCAGGCGGGCGACGGCGATGCGGGCGGCCTGGCCTCCGCCCCGCGCCCGTTCCGCCTGCAGCGCGCCTGGACCTTGCTGGCCGACCAGGCCGACCCGGTCGACGACGACCGCGGCCCCGAGGGCGCCGCCGGCACCTACGTCTACCCCACCGACGCCAGCTGGCGCGGCCACGGCCAGATGGACCTGCGGCGGGCGCAGGTCTGGCGCTCGGGCGCGGCGCTGAAGATCCGCCTGACCCTGGCCCAGCTGGTGCGTGAATGGGGCGCGCCCAACGGCTTCGACCACCTGGCGCTGACGCTGTTCTTCAGCCAGCCCGGCCGCCCCGAAGGCACCACGGTGATGCCGCAGCAGCAGGCCAGCCTGCCGGCCGGCCGCGACGGCCAGCGCTGGCAGCACCGTCTGCGCGTGGGCGGCTGGTCGAATGCCTTCTACAGCGCGGCCGGCGCCGATGCCGCCAACGAGGGCACGCCGCTGTCACCGGCGGCCGAGGTCGAAGCCGACCGCGCCCGCCGCACCATCACCCTGACCCTGCCCGCCGGCAGCCTGGGCCCGGCCGAGGCGCTGGCCGGGCTGCGCATCCACGTCACCACCTGGGACCACGACGGCGGCTACCGCGCGCTGGGCCCGCAGCCCGGCGGCCACACCGTGGGCGGCGCCGACCCGGCCGGGCCGAAGGTGATGGACGCGATGACCATCACCCTGCCCTGACCGGGCAGGCAGGGCGCCGGTCAGTCCCGGGCGACGCCCTGCTCGATCGCCAGCGCCGCGCCGCCCAGCGCGGCCAGGGTGTCGGTGATCAGCGCGGTGGGAATCGCCGCCAGGTAGGGCTGGAAGCGGCCCTTGGCCTCGAAGCGCTGGCGGAAGGCGCTGGCGAAGAAGCGCCCGGCAAAGCGCGGCACGATGCCGCCGCCGATGAACACGCCGCCGCGTGCGCCCAGGGTCAGCGCCACGTTGCCGGCAAAGCCGCCGAGCAGGGCGCAGAAGACGTCCAGCGTGCGGCTGCACAGCGCGTCGGTGCCCGCCTCGCCGCCGTCGACGATCTGCGCGGCCGTCAGCGCGGGCGCGGCCACGCCCTCCACCCGCGCCAGGCCCTGGTGCAGCACCGGCAGGCCGATGCCCGACAGCAGCCGCTCGGCCGAGACATGGGCGAAGTCGCGGCGCACGCAGGCCAGCAGGGCGCTTTCCAGGTCGTCGACCGGCGCCAGCGTGGCATGGCCGCCCTCGCCCGGCAGCGCCACCCAGCCGCCGCGGCCATCGGGCACCACGCCGCCCACGCCCAGGCCGGTGCCGGGGCCCACGACCGCCATCGCGCCGACCGCGGTTGCGGCCACGCCCGGATGGCGACGCAGCTGGCCATCGCCCAGGCCCGGCAGCGACAGGGCCAGCGACTCGAAGTCGTTGAGCAGGCGCAGGCTGCGCAGGCCCAGCGCCTGCTGCACCGCGCTGCGGGAGAAGTCCCAGTGGCTGTTGGTCAGCGTGATGCGGTCGCCGCCCACCGCGGTGGCCACCGCGAAGGCCGCATGCACCGGCGCACGGGCATCACCGCCGTGCGCGCCGGCCAGGCCAGCCAGGTAGGCCTGCGCCGCCTCGGCCGGGCCGGCGAAGTCGGGCACCGCCAGCCGGCGCACCTGGCTGACCGGCGCGCCGGGCGCGGCCACCCAGCCGAAGCGGGCATTGGTGCCGCCGATGTCGGCCACCAGGCGCGGATGGCTGGCCGCAGCAGACACAGGAGCAGCAGGTTCGCGGACGGGAGAGGTCGACACGTTGGGCAGGCTTGGTTGGCGGGGATCGGCGGCAACACCGCCGGCGGGCAGCCCCGGCATGCAAATGCCGGGCCCGAGGCGGGCGCACCGGCGCAGATGAGGTAGAGAAACTACACGGAACCGGCGCCTGCCGCCATCCCGAGAACACCTTGCAGTCCGCTGCCCACCTGTGAAACCACCGGGGCAGACGGGCCACCGGACGCACCGGAACGGGGACGGTGGCGCCGGCACCGGGCGGGCAGGCCCCGATGTAGTCCTGCTACACATTGTGCAATACTGGCCCAGCGTCCCCGGCGTGGCCGCCGTGGTGATGGCAGCCCACGGCCCGCTGCGCAACCTGCACCCCACCGCATGGCGCCCCAAGACTCGCCCCGTCTGATCGCCGACATCGGCGGCACCTACGCCCGCTTTGCGCTGGAGACGGCCCCGGGCCGCTTCAGCGCGCAGGCACAGCTGCGCTGCGCCGACCATGCCGACTTCCATGCCGCGGTGCGCGCCTACCTGGACACGCTGCCGCCGCGCACGCTGATCGAGCACGCGGCCGTGGCCATCGCCAACCCGGTCGAAGGCGACCGGGTGCGCATGACCAACTACCACTGGGAATTCAGCATCGAGCAGATGCGCCAGCGGCTGCAGCTGGACACGCTGCTGGTGGTCAACGACTTCACCGCGCTGGCGATGTCGCTGCCGCGGCTGGGCCCGCAGGACCTGCGCCAGGTCGGCGGCGGCACGGCGGTGGCGCGCAGCGTGATGGGCCTGCTCGGCTCGGGCTCGGGCCTGGGCGTGTCGGGGCTGATCCCGGCCGGTGACGGCTGGGTGTCGCTGGGCAGCGAGGGCGGCCACACCAGCGTGGCCCCGCGCGACGAGCGCGAGATCGTGGTGCTGCGCCATGCCTGGACGAAGTTTCCGCATGTGTCCTTCGAGCGCCTGCTGTCGGGCCCCGGCCTCACGCTGATGCACCAGGCGCTGACCCGGGCCGCCGGCCGGCCCAGCGAGCCGCTGGACGCCCCCGAGATCACCCGCCGCGCGCTGTCCGCCGGCGACCGGCTGTGCCTGGACACGCTGGAGGTCTTCTGCGCGATGCTGGGCACGGCGGCGTCCAACCTGGCGCTCACGCTGGGCGCCTTCGGCGGCCTGTACATCGGCGGCGGCATCGTGCCGCGCCTGGGGGCCTGGTTCGACAGCTCGCCCTTCCGCGCCCGCTTCGAGGACAAGGGCCGCTTCAGCCGCTACGTCGCGGCGATTCCCACCTTCGTCATCACTGCCGAGCAGGCCACGTTCAGCGGCGCCTCGGCCATCCTCGACTCGCAGCTCAAGGCGATGAAGACCACGCCGGGCTCGGCCATCCTGGGCCAGATCCGCCGTGCCTGCAGCGAGCTGTCACCGGCCGAGCTGCGGGTGGCCGAGCATGTGCTGGCGCACCCGCGCGCGGTGCTGAACCAGCCCATCGTCGAGATCGCCAAGGCGGCGCAGGTCAGCCAGCCCACGGTCATCCGCTTCTGCCGCAGCCTGGGCTGCGAGGGCCTGTCCGACTTCAAGCTGCGCCTGGCCTCGGGCCTGACCGGCACCGTGCCCATCACCCATGTGCAGGTGACCGACGACGACTCGTCGGCCGAGCTGGGCAGCAAGGTGCTGGGCAACACCGCCAGCGCCATCCTGCAGATGCGCAGCCAGCTCAACAGCGAGATGATCGAGCGCGCCATCGAGCTGCTGGCGCAGGCCGACCGGGTCGAGTTCTACACCGTGGGCCAGTACGGCGGCGTGGCGCTGGATGCGCAGTTCAAGTTCCTGCGCTTCGGCATTCCCAGCGCGGCCTACACCGACCCGCGGCTGCAGAACCTGGCTGCCGCGGTGCTCAAGCCCGGCGACGTGGCCGTGGTCATCAGCAGCGGCGGCCGCCTGCCCGAGTTGCTGGCCGTGGCCGACACGGCACGTGCCCGCGGCGCCGCGGTGGTGGCCATCACCGCCAGCCAGAGCCCGCTGGCACGCAAGGCCCACACCGTGCTGGCGGTCGACCATGTCGAGGACGCCAGCACCCATGTGCCGATGGTCAGCCGCATCCTGCAGCTGCTGGTGGTGGACATGCTGACCGTGGGCGTGGCGCTGCGCCGGCCGGTGCCGCCGGCGGTGGAGGCCGGCCCGCACGACACCGACAGCGCAGTGCCGGCCGCGCCCGCCGAACCCGCGCCGCCGCTGGCGCGCATGACGCTGCACAGCCGCTGACGAGGCACGGGCGCGCCTCGTCCGCCGCCTTGGGGCGCTCAATTCGGGGCCTGGGCCCGCAACGCGTCCAGCTTGCCGGCGAAGCGCGCCTGCTCGGCCGGCGTCAGGCTGGCGGCGCGGGCGCGCTGCAGCGCGGTGTCCGCCTCCCGGCGGTCGCCCAGGGCCAGCTGGGCCCGCGCCAGGCCGAACCAGGCCTCGGCCAGGTCGGGCTGGCGGCGCAGCTCGCGCTCGAACAGGCGGCGCGCCAGCGGCCAGTCCTGCGCCGCCAGCGCCGCGTCGCCCAGCCGCAGGAAGTGCAGCGGCGGCCAGGGCTCCAGCGCGGCGCGGCGCTGGTCCCAGCCGCGCGCCTCGGCCTCGCGGCCCTGCAGCCGGCGCACCTGGGCCAGGTTGTCCATGGTGCCGGCCTGGTGCGCGTCCAGCGCCAGCACCCGGTCGTAGGCGGCAGCGGCGGCGTCCAGCGCCAGGGCCGACGCGGCATCGCCGGGCGCGGCGCGACGCTGGTAGACCACGCCCAGCGTGTTCCAGGCGGCGGCAAAGCCGGGGTCGGTGCGCAGCGCCTCGCGCGCCCAGGCATAGGCCTGCGCCGGCTGCTGCGCCAGCAGCGACTCCACCGCCCGGTTGTTCATGAACATCGCCAGCACACGCTCGCGGCCGATGGGCTGCACCTGCAGCGCCGCAGCCGTCTCCGGCGGCAGGAAGTCGATCAGCAGGCCGCGGCGCACCACGTCGGCGCGGACGCCCCAGGCCCGCTGCCGCACCGGCGGCAGCAGCACCACGTTGACATGGCCGTTGCGCAAGGTGAGCCCGCCCTCGCGGCGGAACGGGTCGTCGCCCAGCACCTGCTGGAAGCCGACCTCCAGCCCCAGCGCGTCGGCCAGGGCCGCGGTCATCACCACCAGCGACAGGCAGTTGCCGCTGCGGGCGTCGAAGGCCTCGGCCGCATTGCGGGTGAAGCTGGCGTCGTAGTCCAGGCGCAGTCCGCCAGGCTTGTACAGCGAGCGCCCCAGCGCCATCGGCAGGTCGGCGCCCGGTGCCAGGCCGGCGCGCAGGGCCTGCAGGTGGGCCTGCATCGCCGGGCTCAGCGCCAGCACGGCGTCGACCCCGGCCGGGCGCGGCGGGTGGTCGAACAGCGCGTCGTGCAGCAGGGCGTCGGCGGATGGCAGCGGCGTGCTGGCGCAGGCCGCCAGCAAGGCCAGGGCGCCGGCGGCCAGCCCGCGGCGCAGGGTCAGGACGAACCAGGCAGGCATGGTGGCAGGCTCCGGCTGGGGATGCACCGCAGCTTACGCCGCCTGCCGCCGCGCTGCCGGCTCAGCGCCGCCGGCCGCGCGGGCCCGCGCCCCGCCCGCCGCCGCCATGGCCGCGCGCCTGCCACAGCGGCCGGCGCGCGCGCAGCTGGCTGGCGATGGCGTCGTTGAGCCGCTCGCGCAGGGCCTGCACCTCGTCGACCCAGCCGTAGATGCCGGGGAAGCGCTGGTCCAGCCACAGCCACAGCGTGCAGGCGCGCAGCACCTGCTCCATGCGGTCGAGCCGGCTGTTCTCGTGCACGGCGTGCAGGAAGGCCGGCTCGCCGGCCTGGCCGTCCCAGGCGTGGCGCTCGGTCCAGCCCAGGAACTCCTGCATCAGTTGATCCGTGCGGGTGTCCACCGGCGCCTGGGCGTAGAGGAAGCGCTCGCGCAGGTCCAGCGGCGCGGCGCGGTCGTCCAGGTGGCCGGCGATCTCCAGCATCTGCGCCAGCTCGGCCACGGCGAAGTGGGCGTTGTCCAGCGTCAGCTGCTCGACGAAGACGTTCAGCACCTCGCGCAGCCTTCGCTTGCCCAGCTTGGCGGCGATGGTCTCCACATGCCACCAGTTGGGCGCCACCGGCGCCTTGAAGTGGCGCGGCGCGCGCGGCGCGGTGGCCATCAGGTCGCGCAGCATGCGGCCGGCGCCGGGCTCGGCCTCGGCCAGCACGCCGGCAAAGCCTTCCTCGTGGATGCCGTAGCGCCCGG
>CALMIF010000055.1 GCA_937864045.1 uncultured Aquabacterium sp.
GCGTTCTGCAGGTCGCGCAGCAGCTGCTCGTACATGTCGCCGAAGGCGTGCCGCTGCTGCGCCTTGTTGAAGTCCACCGCCGCCTGGATCTTGTTGATCACCTGGCGCAGCAGCTGGCCCGACTTCATGTAGTTGTAGGCGTCCTCGAAGACGCTGCGCACCACGTAGGACACCGGCGTCGTGGTGAGACTGTGCTGGCGGGCGAAGTCGGGCTCGGTGAGTTGCTGCAGCCCCGGGAACAGCGTGCCGTCGATGAACGCCTTCAACTCGTCGCCGGTGATGCCCTCGGGGTCGGCCGCCCAATGGCGCCAGCGGTAGGCCTCGGGCAGGGGGCTCTTGTACGGCCGGTCATCTGGCGCGAGCGTCTCCCACTCTTGCTCGCGGTCGTCGAAGATCTTCAGGAACAGCAGCCAGACGAGCTGGCCGATGCGCTGGGCGTCGCCATCGACGCCGACGTCCTTGCGCATGGTGTCCTGGATGGACTTGATGGCGGAGGTGATGGACATGGGTTCTGGTTGTGATGGTCAGGCCTGGCGCGGCGCGTACAGCTGGCGCTCCAGGTCGGCAATGGCGCTGACGTAACCGGCCTTGCCACCGAAGGCCTTCACCAGCTCCAGCGGCGCGCCGATGCGGTCGAACGGCGGCAGCTGCAGGATCTTCAGGTCCTCGATGGGCTCGATGCCGGTGTCGGCATATTTCTCCAGCAGCGCCTCCAGCACCTGCCGTGCGGCGCCCTGGTACTTGCCGAAGTAGTTGCGCTTCTTCACTCCCTCGGCGCGCTCGCGGCGTGACAGCGGGGGCTGGTCGAAGGCGACGTGGCAGATCAGGTCGAAGGCATCGAGCGGCTTGCCCGTCCTGGCCTGCACCTCGTCGGCCAGCGGCTCCCACAGCACGCCCAGGGCGGCCAGTTCGTCGATCACGGCCTTCTTCTGCTCGGCACCGCTCCAGCGCCGCAGGAAGTCGTCCATCGAGCGGAACTGCCTGCGCACGCAGTGGCGGGTGTAGTCGCGCAGGCTTTCGGTGATCAGCTTGCCGTCGGGGCCGTAGTACTGCACCCGCTCGGCGACGATGTGCACGGTGACGTCCTGGCCGATGACGTACTTGACGCGGCCCCCGCCACTCTGATCCCCCTCACCGCCGCCGGGCGCGTCATCGCCCGCGCCACCGCCGGGCTGACCACCGTCACCATCCGCGCCCGCCTCGTCATCCGGCGGCACCGGTGGGTCGTCATCCCCGGGTTCGTAGACCTGCACCGGGTCGCCGTCGAAGGCCGGATCGGCGAACAGCTCGGTGGCCTTCTTGAAGTCCATGATCGTGAACCAGAACTTGCCGTGGTCCTCGTTGATGCGGGTGCCGCGGCCGATGATCTGCTTGAACTCGGTCATCGAGCGGATGTGCTGGTCCAGCACGATCAGCTTGCAGGTCTGCGCGTCCACGCCGGTGGTCATCAGCTTGCTGGTGGTGGCGATGACGGGGTAGCGGCTTTCGGGGTTGATGAAGTTCTCCAGCTCGGCCTTGCCCTCGGCGTCGTCGCCGGTGATGCGCATGACGTACTTGCGGTTGGCCTTCACCTGCGCGGGGTTCAGGTTCACCAGGGCCTGGCGCATGCGCTCGGCATGGTCGATGTCGTCGCAGAAGACGATGGTCTTGGCAAACGGGTCGGTCGCCTTCAGGAACTGGGTGATCCTGGTGGCCACGGCCTGGGTGCGCAGCTCCAGCACCAGCTGGCGGTCCATGTCCTGCTGGTTGTAGATGCGGTCCTCGATGGGCTGGCCGTGCTTGTCGAGCATGCCCCTGGGCGGGCGCCAGCCTTGCAGGTCGCGGTCGAAGTCGATGCGCACCACCTTGTAGGGCGCCAGGAAGCCATCTTCGATGCCCTGCCTCAGGCTGTAGGTGTAGACCGGCTCGCCGAAGTAGACGGTGCTGGAGACGTCCCTGGTCTCCTTGGGCGTGGCGGTCAGGCCCACCTGGGTGGCGGTGTGGAAGTACTGCAGGATGTCGCGCCAGGCCGAGTCGTCGGCCGCACTGCCGCGGTGGCATTCGTCCACCACGATCAGGTCGAAGAAGTCGGGCGAGAACTGCCTGTAGACGTTCTTGTCCTCCTCGGCGCCGCTGACGGCCTGGTAGATGGCCAGGTAGATCTCGTAGGCCTTGTCGATGTTGCGGCCGGTGATCTTGGTCATCGCCGCGCCGAAGGGCTTGAAGTCGCGCCGCTTCGGGTCATCGACCAGGATGTTGCGGTCGGCCAGGAACAGGATGCGCCTGGCCTGCCGGCTCTTCCACAGCCGCCAGATGATCTGGAAGGCGGTGTAGGTCTTGCCGGTGCCGGTGGCCATCACCAGCAGCACGCGCCGCTGCCCCTTGGCCACCGCTTCGACGGTGCGGTTGATGGCGTTGACCTGGTAGTAGCGCGGCGCACGGCCCGAGCCGTCGTCGTGGTAGGGCACCTCGGCCTTGGGCGTGCTGGCGGCGTCCAGGCCGCGCCAGGTGCAGTAGCGGGCCCACAGGTCGGCCGGGGCCGGGAACTGGTCCAGCCTCAGGTGGGTTTCGACGGCGGCGCCGGGCGTGGCGCCATCGACGGTGCGGTCATGGAAGACGAAGCCGTCACCGTTGCTGGTGAAGGCGAAGGGCAGGTCCAGCGCCTCGGCATAGTCCAGCGCCTGCTGCATGCCGTCGCCCGGGCCGTGGGTGTTGTCCTTGGCCTCGATGACGGCAATCGGCCGGTTGGGGGCGTGGTACAGCACGAAGTCGGCGCGCCGGGCCTTGCCGCGCGTGTGCAGCCTGCCACGGACGATCACCCGCCCCTGGGTGAAGGTGACTTCCTCGCGCACCTGGCGCTGGATGTCCCAGCCGGCCTGCGCGATGGCGGGGGCGATGAACTTGGTGCAGATGTCGCGTTCGCTCAGTGCCTTCTTGTCCACGTCGGGCCTTCCCTGGCGCTGTTGGTCGTCCGCCCCTGAAGCCGCTGGCAGGGCCTGGCGCATGTTTGGGGCCATTCTGCCGGGGTGCGTGCCCGCACACGTCCGTGCCGCCGTTGCCGGACGACAAGCCCGCGGATTCGAACGTCACGTTCAAATCCGTTGGCAGCCAGGCCGCGCCTGCCGGTGCCACCATGCGGGCCATGGACACGACCCTCGCCCCCACCACCTCCGCCCCGGTCACGAACCTGGTCACGACAGCGCGCCGTGTCGAGCGCCTGGTGGCCGGCCAGCCCACCAGCGACGGCGCCGGCGTCAAGCTCACCCGGGTGCTGACGCAGCCGCTGCAGCGCCGGCTCGACCCCTTCCTGATGCTCGATGCCTTCGGCTCGGACACGCCGGGCGACTACATCGCCGGCTTCCCCGACCACCCGCACCGCGGCTTCGAGACCATCACCTACATGCTGGCCGGGCGCATGCGCCACCGCGATTCGGCCGGCAACGAGGGCCTGCTCGACGACGGCGCGGTGCAGTGGATGACCGCCGGCCGCGGCGTGATCCACAGCGAGCTGCCCGAGCAGACCGAGGGCCGCATGGAAGGCTTCCAGCTGTGGCTGAACCTGGCGGGCGCCGACAAGATGCAGCCCCCGGCCTACCGCGACATCCCGTCGGCGCAGATCCCCGAGTTCACCGCGCCCGGCGTGCGGGTGCGGGTGATCGCCGGCGACAGCCACGGCGTGGCCGGCGCGGTGCAGCGCCCGCGCACCGCGCCGGTCTACCTGGACATCCACCTCGATGCCGGCGCCACGTTCGCCCAGCCGCTGCCGGCCGGGCACAACGCCTTCGTCTACGTCTACCGCGGCGCCGTGGCCGTGGGCGACACCGCCGTGCCGGTGCAGCGCATGGCCGTGCTGGCCAACGACGCGGCGGCCGATGGCGTGGTCATCACCGCCGGCGACACCCCGGCGCGGGCGCTGCTGATCGCCGGTGCGCCGCTGGGCGAGCCGATCGCGCAGTACGGGCCGTTCGTGATGAACACCCGCGAGGAGCTGATGCAGGCGGTGGAGGACTTCCAGGCCGGCAGGCTCGCCTGATCAGTCCACCACCTGCACGCCCTTCCAGAAGGCGATGCGGCCCTTGATCTCGGCCGCGGCCTCGCTGGGCTCGGGGTAGTACCAGGCGGCGTCCGGGTTCAGGTCGCCGTTGACCAGCAGGCTGTGGTAGCGCGCCTGGCCCTTCCAGGCGCAGCTGCTGCGGTGGTTGCTGAAGGCGAGGTACTGCGGCTTGACCGCCGCCTCGGGAAAGTAGTGGTTGCCTTCGACCACCACGGTGTCGTCGCTCTCGGCGATCACCGTGCCGTTCCAGATGGCTTTCATGTCGAGTTCTCCCCACGTGTGGATGTGATGGATCTGTCGGCCGCCCGGTTCAGGCGGTTGGTCGAACGGCCGATACACCGGCTCGAAGCAGATCCAGGCCCCTGTTGTACCTGGGTTCCTGCGCGTGTGCCGTGCCCGTCGGCCGGCCGCCATCGCCCCGGGAGTCCCGCATGCCCACGTCCGCCCCGCCCCGTTCCGCCCGCAGCGCCCACGCCGTGCAGGCCGACCGCATCATCCTGGCCACCCTGGCGCTCAGCGCGCTGATCGCCGTGGCCCTGGGCCTGCACTTCGGCCAGGCCATGACCGCCATCGTCGGCGCCGCCGCCCTGCTGGCGCTGGGCGCCAGCGCCGCGCTCACCGCCGGCGGCTCGCTGGCCGCGCGCCTGGTGCTGTCGGGCAGCCTGATGGCGATGACCGCGCTGCACATCCAGCTCGGCCGCGGCACGCTGGAGCTGCACTTCGGCGTCTTCGTCACCCTGGGCGTGCTGCTGGTCTACCAGGACTGACGGCCCATCGTCGCCGCCGCCGGCCTGATCGCCGCGCACCATGTGCTGTTCGACCGCCTGCAGGCCGGCGGTGCCGGTGTCTACTGCCTGGCCGCACCCGACTTCCTGCGCGTGGTGGCCCATGCCGGCTACGTGGTGGTGCAGACCGGCTTCGAGATCTGGATGGCGGTGCTGATGCGCCGCCACGCCCAGGCCGGCGACGAGGTGGCCGCCATCGTCGGCCACATGTCCGCCACGGCCCAGGGCAGCACGCTGGCGCTGGACGTCGACCGCGTGCCCGTGACCACGCCGCTGGGCCAGGCCCTGCGCGACGCGGTGCTGCGGCTGAGTGCGGCCCTGCGCGCCGTCAACCAGAGCGCGGGCAGCATCGCGCTGGCGTCCAACGAGGTGGCCAGCGGCAGCGCCGACCTGAGCCAGCGCACCGACGAGGCCGCCAGCCAGCTGCAGCAGACCGCCAGCGCGATGGTCGAGCTCAATGGCGCCGTGCAGCGCAGCGCCGACTCGGCCGACACCGCCCACCAGCTGGCGCAGGCCGCCGTGCAGGCGGCGCAGCGCGGCGGCGAGGTGGTGCAGCAGGTGGTGGCCAACATGGGCGACATCAGCAGCGCCAGCCGGCGCATCGGCGACATCATCGGCACCATCGACGGCATCGCCTTCCAGACCAACATCCTGGCGCTCAACGCGGCGGTGGAGGCGGCCCGCGCCGGCGAGCAGGGCCGCGGCTTCGCCGTGGTGGCCGGCGAGGTGCGCAGCCTGGCGCAGCGCAGCGCCGGGGCCGCGCGCGAGATCAAGCAGCTGATCGGCAGCAGCGTCGAGCAGGTGGACGCCGGCAGCGCCCTGGTGCAGCAGGCCGGCGGCATGATGGGCGAGATCGTCACCGGCATCCAGCGCGTGTCCGCCGTCATCGGCGAAATCAGCGCCACCACCCACGCCCAGCGCAGCGGCATCGGCCAGGTCAACCAGGCGGTGCAGCAGCTCGACGACATGACGCAGCAGAACGCGGCCCTGGTCGAGCAGAGCGCCGCCGCCGCCGACAGCCTGAAGGACCAGGCCGGCCAGCTGGCCGGCGTCATCGGCGCCTTCCGCCTGGCCGGCTGACGCCGCTCAGGCGCCCGGCTGCGGGCCCAGCGCGGCGCGCAGGCGCGAGGGCGCCGGCGACACCACGTGGCGGCCCACCGCGCCGGGCATCGGCGGCAGCTCGGCCACCAGGCGGATGATGTCGTCGATGCGCTTGACGCCCAGCTTGCCGCGCAGCGCCGCCACCTGGGTGCGCACCGTCGACAGCTTGACGCCGCGCGCCGCGGCCATCTCGTCCACGCGCACGCCGTCCAGCAGGCTGCCCAGCACCTCCACCTCGGCCGGCGTCAGCGCGAACAGGCGGCCGATGTGGCGCACCGCCAGCTCGGGCGCCAGGCCGCGGCGGCCGGTCAGCAGCAGCGCGCGCGGTTGACCGTCGGCAGCGGCCAGCGGCTGCACCGACAGCATCAGCGCGCAGTCGCCCACGCGCAGCGGCAGCAGCTGGTGGCTGCGCAGCACGGCCGCGCCATGCACCGCGCGGCGCAGCGCCAGCAGGCCGTCGGCGCCCGGCACGTCGAGCAGGGCGCCGGGGCCGACCTGCAGCACGCCGCCGTCGGCCAGCTCGCGCCGCGCCGCGCGGTTGCACACCAGCAACCGGCCGTGCGCGTCGCAGACCAGCACGCCGCTGTCCATCGCGTCCAGCGCGGCCATCAGCACATCGACATCGGCACCAGCGGCTGCGTCCGCCGGGTCGGGCAGGCTCAGGGCATGCAGGCTCATCGGATCTCTCCCTCCACGTGTTCTTCGGGGCCGCCCAGGAGCGACCCGCTGCCAGGCCACGATAGGGACGCCGGCCCGGCGCGTCGTCGCCCGCACGAACGACCGGGCCTCCTTCGTCCGAACGAGGGAGGCGTGCGTGCGCAGGCGCTAACCTGCGCGCCGTCCCACCACCGATGGCCCGTCCGCCGGGGGCGGCCACGACACGACGAAAGACCCGATGCGCGCACTGGTGATCGACGACGAGACCCTGGTGCTGGAAGGCCTGGAAGCACTGCTGCTGGCAGCCATGCCCGACCTGTCCCTCGACAAGACCGCCGACGCCGGCACCGCAATGCAGCTGGCCCGCAGCGTGCACTACGAGGTGGTGCTGCTCGACTGGCACCTGGTCGACGAGGCCGGCCGCGCGCTGCAGGGCGCGGCCATGGTGCAGGCCCTGCGCGCCCATGGCTGCAAGGCGCCGGTGCTGGTATCCAGGCCCACCTGGCGGACCGGCCCGAACCGGCCTTGCCGCAGCCGCCCGTGGCCGGCGGCTTCGAGGCCCGCCTGCCGCACGTGGGGCCCTGGCTGGGCGATGTGCAGCCCGCCGCCGGCGGCCTGGGCCTGCGCATCGGCCTGCGCATCGACGAGCCCGGCCGCAGCGCGCCGCTGCAGGGCGTGGCCACCCTGCTGTGCGACGCGCAGCGCCGGCCGCTGGGCCCCGTCACCCGCCATGCCTGCGTGCCCGACCGCCACGAGCAGGTGCTGGAGGTGCTGCTGCCCTGGCCGCTGCCGGGCGACACCGGCAGCGACGCCGACACCGATGCGGATGCGCCGGCCCGCGGCCCGCTGCGCCTGCTGGTGGCGGCGGTCCACGGCGCCTGGCCGGACTCGGCGCAGGCCCAGGTGCAGGCGGTGGACGCACGCTGCGCGCACCTGCAGCGCAGCGCCGACGCCCAGCTCACCCCGCTGGCCGCCACCGAGGGCCTGCTGCTGGACCGCGGCTGGCTGCAGCGCATCGCCCGGCCCCGCGCCGACCGGCTGGGCCTGGCCCTGGGCGCCTGCCGCCAGCGCCCGCTGCTGACCGACCGCCCCCTGGCCGATGCCGCCATGGGCGTCCTGCTGGCGGCGCTGGACGGGCCCGCGCCCGCCGCGCATGCCCCGATCGACCTGGTGCTGCTGGCCGGCGACCAGGTCTATGCCGACACCCGGGTCGACAGCGGCCACACCGGTGCCCAGCGCCGCCAGTACTTCGAGGCCCACCACGAGGCCTGGTCGGCGCCCCACCAGCGCGAGGTGCTGCGCCGCCGGCCCGTGGTGATGGCGCTGGACGACCACGAGTTCCGCAACGACTACAACAACCGCATCGCCGCCGGCCGCCCGCAGGAGGTGCATGCCGCCGCCACCGCCTGGCAGCGCTACCAGCTGGCCGCCGGGCCGCGCCAGCCCGAGGTGCACCCGGCGCTGCCGGGCGCAGAGCTCAAGGCCGCCTGGCGTGCATTCCGCCAGTGCGGCTTCGCGGTCTTCGTCTGCGACACCCGGTCCGAGCGCGCCGACACCAGCCGTGTCGACCGCCGCGGCGCGAAGCTCATGTCCGACCTGCAGATGGCCGCCCTGCAGGACTGGCTGCTCACGCTGCAGCACGACCCGGCCTATGGCGACCGGCCCAAGGTGGTGGTCACCGGCGGGCTCTACAGCCCCTACCCGTTCGCCAATGCCACCCGCGGCGAATGGCTGGACGGCGCCGAGGCCCGGGGCCTGCGGGCCGGCGACACCACCTGGGGCTACACCATCACCGCCAGCACGCCGGGCAGCGGCTGGACCCGGCTGACGCTGGGCGCCGACGGCCAGGTGCAGGCCGACTTCGTCGCCGTGCTGCCGCCCGCCACCTGAGCGGCGGCCGCGGCGCCGCGGCGGCTGTCGCGCCGGTGCAGCCGGCGGCCGGGGCCCGCGGCTACAGTGGCTTCACCCCCCGACGCCACCGCGCGCCACCCGCGCCCACCGCCATGAACGCACGCACCGACCTGCCCGCCCTCGACGCCATCCGCGCCCTCGACGACGAGATGCGCGCCACCCGCCACGCCATCCACGCCAACCCCGAGCTGGGCTTCGAGGAAGTGGCCACCAGCGACCTGGTCGCCGAGCGCCTGCAGCGCTGGGGCTACGCCGTGCACCGCGGCCTGGGCAAGACCGGCGTGGTCGGCACCCTGGTCTGCGGCGACGGCAAGAAGCGCATCGGCATCCGCGCCGACATGGACGCCCTGCCCATCGTCGAGGAGCCGCCCGCCGGCAGCCAGCGGCCCTGGGCCAGCCAGGTGCTGGGCAAGATGCACGCCTGCGGCCACGACGGCCACACCGCCATCCTGCTGGGCGCGGCGCGCCACCTGGCCGCCACCCGCGCCTTCAACGGCACGCTGCACGTCGTCTTCCAGCCGGCCGAGGAAGGCATGGGCGGCGCCCGCGTGATGATCGAGGACGGCTTCTTCGAGCGCTTCCCGTGCGACGCGATGTTCGCGCTGCACAACATGCCCGGCCACCCCGAGGGCCAGCTCGGCTTCATCAGCGGCCCGGCCATGGCCAGCAGCGACTCGGCCACCATCGTGGTGCGCGGCAAGGGCGGCCACGGCGCCATGCCGCAGGCCGCGGTCGACCCGGTGGTGGCGGCCAGCAGCATCGTGATGGCGCTGCAGACCATCGTCTCGCGCAACGTGCCGCCGCTGGACATGGGCATCGTCACCGTCGGCGCTTTCCACTCGGGCACCACCTTCAACGTGATCCCCGAGACGGCAGAACTGAAGCTCACCATCCGCGCCCTGCGCCCCCAGGTGCGCGACCAGCTGCAGCGCCGCATCACCGAGGTGGCGCAGGCCCAGGCCGCCGTGTACGGCGCCACCGCCGAGGTGCACTACGAGCGCCGCTACCCGGTGCTGGTCAACGACGCCGAGGCCACCGCCTTCGCCCGCCAGGTGGCGCTGGACTGGGTGGGCGAGCAGGGCGTGATCCCGCACCTGCAGCCGCTGACCGGCAGCGAGGACTTCGCCTTCTTCCTGGAGAAGTGCAAGGGCAGCTACCTGCTGCTGGGCAACGGCACGGGCCAGGGCGCCGGCGAGGGCGGCTGCATGGTGCACAACCCGGGCTACGACTTCAACGACCGGTGTCTCGGCACCGGCGCCAGCTACTGGGTGCGGCTGGTGCAGGCCTTCCTGAATTGACCCACCCCCTGCGCGCTTCGCGCGCCCCCCAAGGGGGCAACGCCAGCGGCCCGGCAAAGCCGGTTCCGCGGTGTTCGCCTGGTTCGACCGCACCCATTCGCGTTGACGGGCCATTGGCGGAGGCCTTGCAAGCTGCAGCCGCGACTCCATGTGCGGTGCATGGCCGATCTTCACCACACCCAAGCCGCCGCCAACGCCGCCCCGCTGACCGGGGCTTTCCGCACCGCCGTCACGCTGGCCGAGTTGCTGCAGCGTGTGGAGGCCAGCAGCACCACGGTCAGCCCCGGCCAGTACCGGGCCCTGGTGCAGCACCTGGGCCGGCTGCTCGACCGCCTGCCGCCCGGTGACGGCCTGCAGCAGCTGCTGGCCACCTTCCCGGCCGCGGCCGAGGTCTACGAGAACCTGCACTACGGCCACGCCGGCCTGTGCCGGGCGCCGCTGGACCAGTCGCTCAACAGCGAGCTGGCCGCGCGGCAGCTGATCGAGCGCGCCCAGGCCACCCGGGCGTGAATCGCCCCCCCGAAGCGCCTCCGGCGCCTCCCCCCAGGGGGCGCCGCCAGCGGCCCGGCAAAGCCGGTTCCGCGGCGACCGCTTGGCCTGATCGGATTCGTTCGAAGAGGGTGCCGCTTGGTGCCATGGACAACCGAGAACCTGTGAACGAATCACTCACGCCCGCTCGACGCGCCCTGACGACCCCGCTCGTCGTTGCAAATGCTCGCCATATCTCTGGATATGGCTGTGCTTTGCGCCTCGATCGGGGCCGCCCTGGCGCGCCGCTCGGGCGCGACCGATTCACTCACAGGTTCTGAGAAGACGGGCGCCGTGCCCGACCCGATGGCCACGCTGCTGCACCGCGGCGGCGCGGCCGGCCACCACGGCCGCGCTGATCCGGCCCTGCCGGGCGGCGGGGCTGGGCTATGCGCTGCTGTCGGCCACTCGGCCCGGCGCCGCGCCCAGCCGCCCGGCGACCACGTAGGCCGAGCGCACCGCGCTTTCCAGCAGCGGCACGCCCGGCTGGGCCTGGCTGCCGCAAAACCACACGCGCCGGCCCGGCTGCGTCTGCAGCGCCTGCAGCGCGGTCAGCGCCCGCTCGCTGTCCAGCGTCACCAGCGGGCGCTGGAAGCGCGCCTCGCCCAGCACGCTGGCCGCGGCCACCGGCCGCAGCGGACCCACGGTCTGGAACACGTCGGGCGCGCCGCGCAGCACCGGCTGCACCGCATTGACCCAGATCGTCGATTCCACCTGGCCGCCCGCCGTGTCCACCCACAGGTTCACCGGCGACCAGTCGCGCCGCCGCGCCGGCATCAGCCGCGCGTCGCTGTGCGTGACCACCTGCACCGGCGTGTCGGGCAGGCCGGCCAGGGCCGCGGTTTCATCGGCGTCGGCATCGGCCAGCAGGCGCAGCGATGCGCCGGCCTGCGTTGCCAGCACCACATGGTCGACGTGCTCGGTGGCGCCGTCGGCCAGGCGCAGTTCCACGCCTGCATCGCCCGGCAGCCGCCGCACTGCATCGATGACCGCCCCGCAGCGCAGGTCGGCGATGCCGGCCAGCAGCCGGCGCTGCACGTCGTCGGCACCATGCAGGGCGCGGTGCACGCTCTGGCGCAGCAGGCCGCGGGCCATGTAGTCCACCGCCACCGCGGCCGGCACCGCCGCAGCCTGGGCCAGGCTGCAGGTGCACACGGTGGCAATCGCCGGCAGCAGCAGGCCGTCGATGAAGGGGCGCGGCAGGCGCTGCGCGGCGGCCCAGTCGCCGATGGTGCGGCCGGCCAGTTCACCCCGCGCCAGCGCCGGCAGCGCCAGCTGTCGCCAGCGCAGCGCCGCCGCCGCCATCCGCCACGCCGGCCAGACCGGCGCGCCGAGTGCCCAGTCCGCCAGGCCCGGCACCGCCACCGACCGCCCGCCCCAGCGCAGGTTGCGGTAGCGGAAGTACAGCGCCGCCGCATCGCGCCCGGCCCAGGCCGGGCCGTGGAAGCTGGCGGCATAGCTCACCGGCTCGCTGGGCACGCCCAGGTCGGCATACAGCCGCGTCAGCGTCGGGTAGTAGCCGGGGTAGAAGACGCGCAGCGGCACGTCCACCCGCACCGCCTCATTGGCCGATGTCGCGGCGGCACCGCGCCCCGGCACGGCCACGTTGGCGGCGGTGAAGCCGGGCCGCGGCGCACGCTCGTACAGCGTCACCTGGCGGCCCGCGCGGCCCAGCAGCCAGGCCGCCGCCAGCCCGCCCAGGCCGGCACCGATCACCGCAATGCGCATGCGAACTTCCCGAACTCCTGTGCGGCTGCCGGTCTGCAGCCGTGCAAGCCCCATGATCGCAGACGCCTTCCGTGCGCCCGGACAATGGCGGATGCCTGCTGCCCCCGCGTCCGTTGCGCCCCCCGCGCCTGCCGATCCCCCCGCCGGCGCCATCGTCGCCCTCTCCTTCGCCGCCCTGGCCAGCGGCGCGTCGATGCGCCTGGCCGACGCCCTGCTGCCGCGCCTGGCCACCGAGTTCGGCGTCACCCTGGGCCGCGCCTCGCTGGTGATCACCGTCTTCGCCGTGGCCTACGGCCTGGCGCAGGCCCTGTTCGGCCCGCTGGGCGACCGCTTCGGCAAGCTGCGTGTCATCACCTGGGCCTGCGTGGCGGCGGCGCTGGCGTCCCTGCTGTGCGCGCTGGCACCGGGCTACGGCGCGCTGCTGGCGGCACGCCTGCTGGCCGGCGCCACCGCGGCGGCGGTGATTCCGCTGGCCATGGCCTGGATCGGCGACAACGTGCCCTACGAGCGCCGCCAGCCGGTGCTGGCGCGCTTTCTGATCGGCCAGATCACCGGCTTCTCGCTGGGCGTGTGGGCCGGCGGCTACACCGCCGAGCACCTGCCCTGGCGCACGCCCTTCGTCGGCGTGGCCGGGCTGTTCCTGGTGATGGCGGCGCTGCTGGTGCGCGCCCGCCGGCGCCTGCCGCCGCCGCAGCTCATCAGGGCCGCCGCGCCGGGCGGGGCGCTGGTCACCATCGCCCGCCAGTTCCGCGCCGTGCTGGCCCAGCCCTGGGCGCGGGTGGTGCTGGTGGTGGTGTTCTGCGAGGGCGCGGTGGTCTACGGCCCGTTCGCCTTCATCGCCGCCCACCTGCACCAGCGCTTCGGCCTGGCGCTGTCGACCGTGGGTGGCCTGGTGATGGGCTTTGCCGCCGGCGGCCTGGTGTTCGCGCTGGGTGCGCAGGTGCTGGTGGCGCGCCTGGGCGAGGTGTGGCTGGTGCGCGCCGGCTCGTGGCTGATGGCCGCCGCACTCGCCGCCATCGCCTTCGCGCCGGCCTGGGGCTGGGCGCTGCCGGCCTGCCTGGTGATGGGCCTGGGCTTCTACATGATGCACAACACGCTGCAGACCCACGCCACGCAGATGGCGCCCGAGCGCCGCGGCACCGCGGTGGCGGCGTTCGCCTGCTGCTTCTTCCTGGGCCAGTCCATCGGCGTGGGCCTGGCCGGCCTGGTGGTCGACCGGCTGGGCACGGCGCCGGTGCTGGCGGCCGGCGCGGCGGGGCTGCTGGTGGTGGCCTGGGCGTTCAACTCGCAGCGGGGGCGGCGAGCGCGGGCAGCCGCCGGCTGAGCACCGACGTCGCGTCACGGTTGCGGCGCGACAACCGGGCTGCGGCCGCCGCACCGTGGACGAAGTCGCGCTGCGGCCACGGTCGGCCTCATGCCCCGGGCCGGCGCGCCGACAACCGTTGCAGCCAAGGCCCGCTCGCGCCCCGGGACCCCGGGTTGGCGGCGGGCCACCGCGCTGCGCGCATGACCTCCCCTTCCGCTGCCCCCCTGCTGCCGCCCCCGCGTTCGATCGACGCCGAGATCGCGCTCGCCCGCGTCCGCGCCATCTACCGCCTGGCGCCGCAACCGCAGGCCGGCGCGGCGGCGTTTGCGCTGGTGGTGGCCTGGGCGATGTGGCCGCACATCGGCGCCGCCTGGGTCGTCGGCTGGCTGCTGGCGCGGCTGGTGATCAGCGCCGTGCGGGCGACCGACACCGGCCGCTTCGAACGCGACCCGCTGCATGCACAGCGCCTGGACTACTGGCAGGCGCGGTTCAACCTGCTCATCACGCTGGACAACCTGGCCTGGGGCGTGATCGCCACCGTGTTCGTGCCGACCGTGCGCAACACCATGCTGGGCGCGCTGCTGTTCGCCAGCGTCATGTGCATCACGTCGATCGGCGTGTTCATCCTGGTCAGCAACCGGCGCACCGCGATGCTGAACTTCTCGACGATGCTGTCGCCGGTGATGGCGCATGCGCTGTGGTCGCGGTACGACGGCGCGTGGACCGTGGTGGCCAGCCTGCTGGTCTACGGCGTGGTGCTGGTGCAGGAAAGCTGGCGCAGCTGCAGCGCCTGGACCGACATGACCCGCCTGCGCCTGGAAGCGGCGTCGGTGGCCGCCGAGCGCGAGCGGGCGCGCCAGGAGGCCGTCGAGGCCAGCCAGGCCAAGAGCCGCTTCCTGGCCAACATGAGCCACGAGATCCGCACGCCGATGAACGGCATTCTCGGCATGGCCGAACTGCTGCAGGCCACCCCGCTGGACGCCACCCAGGCGCGCTACGTGCAGGCGGTGTCGACGGCGGCCCATGCCCTGCACGGCCTGCTGGGCGACATCCTCGACCTGTCCAAGATCGAGGAGGGCAAGGTCCGGCTCGAACGGGTGGACTTCGACCCGGCGCACCTGCTGGCGGGCGTGGCGACGATCTACCGCGAGCTGGGCCTGGCCCGCGGCGTGGCGGTGCGCACCACGATCGCGCTGCAGGCGCTGCCGCGGGTCAGCGGCGACCCGACGCGGCTGCGCCAGGTGGTGACGAACCTGCTGGGCAATGCACTGAAGTTCACCGATGCCGGCAGCGTGACCCTCAGCGCCGAGCCCGTGCCGGGGCCCGCCGGGGACGGCCGCCCGTGGATCCGCGTGGCGGTGAGCGACACCGGCATCGGCATGGCGCCCGAGCAGGTCGACCGGCTCTTCCGGCGCTTCTCGCAGGCCGACAGCTCCACCACCCGCCGCTTCGGCGGCAGCGGTCTCGGCCTGGTGATCTGCAAGCACCTGGTCGAGCTGATGGGCGGCGCGATCCACGCGCAGAGCGCCCCGGGACAAGGCAGCCGGTTCTGGTTCGAGCTGCCGCTGGAAGCGGCACTGGACACAGCGCCGGCCGGCGCCGAGGGCGCAGACGCCGCGCCGCGCCCGGCGCGTGTGCTGGTGGTGGAAGACAACCCGGTGAACCGCCTGGTCGTGCAGGCCATGCTCGACCAGCTGGGCATGACCGTGGTGCTGGCCAACGACGGCGCCGAGGCGCTGGCCGCGTTCGAGCAGCACGCCGTCGACCTGGTGCTGATGGACTGCCAGATGCCGGTGATGGACGGCTACGAGGCGACGCGGCGCATCCGGGCGTCCGGACACCGGCGTGCCCAGGTGCCCGTCATCGCGCTGACCGCACACGCCTTTGCCGAGGACCGCCAGCGCTGCGAGGCCGCGGGCATGAACGACTACCTGCCCAAGCCCGTCACCAGCGAGGCCCTGGCGCGCGTGCTGCGGCGGCACCTCGGCCCCGCCAGCCCCCTCATGGCCTGACAACGCGGCCGCCCGGGCCGCGCGACTGCGGCGCGATCCCGGCCGCCTTCACCAACTCGGCATGCAGGCGGATGTCCTGCGCGATCAGCTGCTGCAGTTCCTCGGGCGTGCTGGTCGCCGCCTCGATGCCGCTGTCGGTCGGCTTCCGGGTCGTAGGGCAGCCTCCGGAAGACGCTCTTGTTCGTCGTCAGGAACGAGGCGGGCGAGATCGTCAGCGTGTAGCCATCGGGCGCGGCCCGGGCGACCGCCGGCATGCCGATCTGCCCCGAGCCGCCGGCGCGGTTGTCCACCACCCAGGGCTGGCCCCAGGCCGTGGCCAGGCGCTGGGCCAGGGCACGCGCCACCATGTCGACGCTGCCGCCGGCCGGCAGCGCAACGATCAGCTTGATCGGCTGGTCGGGGTACTTGCCCTGCGCCCGGGCGGGCAGGGCGACAGGCAGCAGCGCGGCCGTGCCCAGGGCACCGGCCCAGCGCACCGCGGCGCGCCGCGAGGGATGGCTTGGTGGTTTCATGGATCGGTGCTCGTGTCCGGGTGGCGGGGTCGGTGGCCGGGTCAGGCGGCCTGGCCGGGCGGCATGCAACCGCCCGCAGCCCTCATGCAAGACCCGGACCGGTGGTCAACCGGCCGCGCCCGCCGGCCCGCCCGTCACAGCCTTCAGAGACGCCGGCGCGCCCCGGTGCGTGCCGTGCAGCGTGCCGTAGCGCGCGTCGGCGGGGTCGTACTCGGACGCGAACTGCACCTTGGCCGCCGCCTCCTCGCCCGCGGCGTCGGCGATGTAGGCCAGGGTCAGGTCGATGCCGGCCGACACACCGGCCGACGACCAGATGGAGCCGTCGCGCACGAAGCGCTCCTCGACCACCTCCACCCCGCCCAGCGCACGCAAGCGGTCCAGCGAGCCCCAGTGCGTGGTCGCCTTGCGACCGGCCAGCAACCCGGCCGCAGGCAGGATGACTTGGCGCAGACCACCGGCCCCGCCTGCTCAGCCACGATCAGGCATGGCGGCCCGCCCGCCACCTGGTGCCACATGCCGGCCATCTCCCAGGGGCCGATGGCGTCGAGTTCTTCGACCTGGGGAAAGACGAGGATGGCGAAGGTCATGGGCGGCTCCTGCGGTGCGTTGCGGTGGGTGCGCCGTCATCCCGGCGCGGTGCGCCGGGCCAGGTGAAACGCCACCAGCGCATTGGCGTGGCCATGGCCCAGCCCGTGCGCGGACTTGAGCAAGTCGACCAGCGCCATGTGCTTGAGGTCGCCGGCGGCCAGAAGGATGTCGAACCAGTGCTGGACGGGATGGCCGTACTTCTTCTCGATGGAGGGGAAGTACGACGCGGGACCCTGAACCTTGGTCGCGGTGGTCATGGATGCGCCTTCCCTTGAATGTCTGTGTCCGCGCTGCTCAAGGCTTGACCTCCACCACGGGCTCGAACCCGCCAAAGATCATCCGCCTGCCGTCGAAGGAAATCGGCGGATTGCCCGGGGTGGCCGGGTCCATGCGCGGGTCTTCCATCATCGTCTTCATGCCGGCGTCGCGCGTGGCCTTGTCGGGCCATTCGACCCACGAGAACGCCACCGTCTCGTCGGCCGTGGCCTGCACGGCGCGGCGGAAATCAGTGACCTTGCCGTCCGGCACGTCGTCGCCCCAGCACTCGACCACGCGCAGCGCGCCCAGCTCGATGAACAGCGCGTCGAAGTGGCGCGCGTGGTCGATGAACTGCTGTCGGTTGGCGGTGGGCACCGCGATCACGAAACCGTCGATGTAGGACATGGCATCACTCCTGTGGGGTTGGACGATCGGCGTGCCCGTTTCAGAAGGTGTGCGGGCACACCGAATCCCTTCGTCGAACGGAGGCGGGCCGGATCGACAGGCGCAGCCCCACGGGTCTACTTGCCCATCACCGCCAGCAGGGCCTCGGGGTTGGTGCGCGCAATGGTCAGCAGCGTGCGCGCCGCACCACTGGGCTGCTTCCGGCCTTGCTCCCATCCCTGCAATGTCCGAATGGAGACGCCCAACAGCGCCGCGAACTGACTCTGCGACAGCCCAGTCTTCTCACGCGCCTCGGCCGCAGGGCTGTAGACCACACGCACCTGACCGGCTTTCATTTCACGGATGGACTGCAACAGTTCCGCGCCCAGGTCACGGCCGGCCTCGAACTTGGCCAGTTCCTGCGGGGACAGCGGTTCAGTCTTCGAGGGCACGGCGGATCTCCTTGAGTACAGCGCCAGTGAGGTTGTCGGTCCTGGACTTCGCGTACAGCGTGAGCAGAACCAGCTCTTCAGCCATGTTCCGGGTGAAGGAGATGACCCTGACGCCGCCCGACTTGCCGGTGCCCTGACGCCTCCAGCGCACCTTGCGGATGCCGCCCGACTCCGGCACCACATCGCCGGCATCGGGGTTGGCCGACAGGAACGCAGCGAACTCGCCGCGCTCCTCTTCCGTCCAGTACATCGGCCATTGCTTCTGGAAGAGCAAAGTCTCGACAACGGTGAACATCGCCAGACTATACGCCTTGGGCGTATAGACGTTGAGCCCCTACCTCCCTAGAACCCCACCACCGCATGCGGCAGGTAGGCCGCCTCCAGCGCCGCCACCTCGTCGGCCGTCAGGGCGATGTCCAGCGCCGCCACCGCGTCCTCGAAGTGCAGCGGCTTGGACGCCCCGATGATCGGCGCCGTCACACCCGGCTTGCCCAGCAGCCAGGCCAGGGCGACCGCCGCCAGCGGGGCGCCGCGGGCGTCCGCCACCCGCACCAGGGCCGCATGCACGGCCGAATCGTTCGCCTCGGTGTGCTTGAACAGGCTGGCGCCGAAGACGTCGGTGGCCACGCGCGGCGTGTGCTGGCCCCAGGGGCGTGCCAGGCGGCCGCGGGCCAGCGGGCTCCAGGGGATGACGCCCACGCCCTGGTCCTGGCACAGCGGCAGCATCTCGCGCTCCTCCTCGCGGTAGAGCAGGCTCAGCTCGGGCTGCATGCTGACGAAGGGCGTCCAGCCGTGGCGTCGCGCCACCTCGTTGGCCTTGGCGAACTGCCACGCATGCATGCTGCTGGCGCCCAGGTAGCGGGCCTTGCCGGCCTTCACCACGTCGTGCAGCGCCTCCATCGTCTCCTCGATCGGCGTGTCGGCGTCCCAGCGGTGGATCTGGTACAGGTCGACATGGTCCATGCCCAGCCGCCGCAGGCTGCCGTCGATCTCCTCGAAGATGGTCTTGCGCGACAGCCCGCCGATGTTGGGCGCCCGGCGCGCGCCGAAGCGCACCTTGGTCGCCACCACGATCTCGTCGCGGCGGGCGAAGTCACGCAGCGCGCGGCCGACGATCTCCTCGGACGTGCCGTCGGA
>CALMIF010000056.1 GCA_937864045.1 uncultured Aquabacterium sp.
GCCTGGCACGGCCTGGCGCGCACCGGGCGCGACATGGACGACATCGCCGCCCACCTGGCCGGGCGCTTCCGCGTCATCTGCCCCGACACCCTGGGCCGCGGCCTGTCGCAGTGGAGCCCGGCCCCCGACGCCGAATACCACCTGGGCTTCTATGCCGATCAGGCCGTGGACCTGCTCGACCAGCTGGGCATCGCGCAATGCCACTGGCTGGGCACGTCGATGGGCGGCGCCATCGGCCTGCGCGCCGCGGCCACCGTGCTGCGCGGGCGCATCCGCCGCCTGGTGATGAACGACATCGGCCCCGAGCTGGCGGCGCCGGCGGTGGCGCGCATCCTGGCCTATGCCGGCCAGCCACCGGCCTTTGCCACCGTCGGCGAGCTGGAGCAGTACTTCCGCACCGTCTACCAGCCCTACGGCGCGTTGACCGACACCCAATGGCGGCGCCTGGCCGAAACCAGCCTGCGCCGGCTGCCCGACGGCCGGGTGACGCCGCACTACGACCCGGCGATGGTGCGCCAGTTCGTCACCCATCCGCAGGACTATGACCAGTGGGACGCCTGGGACGCGCTGGCGATCCCGGTGCTGGCGCTGCGCGGTGCCCACAGCGACCTGCTGCTGCCGGCCGTGGCCGAGGCCATGCGCAACCGCGGCCCGCGCGCGGTGGTGGCCACCATTCCCGGCTGCGGCCATGCCCCGGCGCTGAACACGCCCGCGCAGTTCGCCCTGGTCGAGCGCTTCCTCAACGGTTGAGCGCCGGCGGCGCCGCCGTGGTCAGCCAGAACCACCGTTTCGGCTGACTGACCCTCCTGAAAAACCTGCGGCATGGAACCGCCGGGCCGGGCGACACTCCAACCCGCCCGGGTCAATGTCGATCCGGCCTCACATCTTGGAGACGCACAACGTGAAACACCTGCTGGTTGCCCTGTCCGTGGCCGTGGCCGCCGTGTCCCTGGGCCTGGCCCCGTCCGACGCCGATGCCAAGCGCCTGGGGGGTGGCAAGCCCGCCGGCATGCAGCGCCAGGCACCGCCGCCGGCCACCACGCCGCACAACACGCCGCCGAGCACCGCGCCCGCCCAGGGCGCCGCCGCTGCCGCCCCGGCCGCCGCCACCACCGGCGCAGCGGCTGCCGCCGCCGCGCCCAAGCGCAACTGGCTGGGCCCGGTCGCCGGCATCGCCGCCGGCCTGGGCCTGGCGGCGCTGGCCAGCCACTTCGGCTTCGGCGAGGGCCTGGCCAACATCATGACCATGGCCCTGCTGGCCATCGCCGCGGTGTTCCTGGTGCGCTTCCTGATGGCCCGCTTCGGCCGCGGTGCGCAGCGTCAGTCCGGCCCGATGGGCGGTTCGCTGGGCGGCCCGCAGCTCGCCGGTGCCGGCGCGCCGATGGGCGGCTGGCAGCCCACGCCGGCCCCCAGCCAGCATGCTGGCAACCAGGCGATGCAGCGCAGCGCGCTGGAGCCCGCCCTGGCGCCGGTGACGCCTGCCGCTTCTGCCGCTGCGCCGGCGGTGCCCGCCAGCCTGCCCGGCGGCATGGAGCGCGGCGAGTTCGAGCGCCTGGCCAAGATGGTCTTCATCCGCATGCAGGCGGCCAATGACGCGGCCGACATCGACGACCTGCGCAAGTTCACCACGCCCGAGCTGTTCGCCTCGCTGCGCCTGGACCTGCAGGAGCGCGGCAATGCCAGGCAGCAGACCGACGTGGTGAAGATCGACGCCGAGGTGGTCGACGTGGCGCAGGAGAAGGGCCAGGACATCGTCAGCGTGCGCTTCCACGGCCTGGTGCGCGAGGCCGCGGATGCCGGCGCCGAGCCCTTCAACGAGCTGTGGCACCTGGTGCGCCCCACCAGCGGCGGCGACTGGGCGATCGCCGGCATCACGCCGGTGCAGTGACCGGCCGGGCGCTGCGGCGCCTGCCATCCGGGGCGGCCTGCGGGCCGCCTTGTTGTTTCTGCCGTGAAACCGGCGCTGCATACACTCGCGCTCTCCGCCGATCCGGCATCACCACGTCCAGGCGCCGCCCGTGAAACCTGCCCGCCACGCTGTCCGTTCCGCCGTCCTGCCCGCCCTGCTGCTGGTCTCGCTGCTTGCCACCGGCCCGGTGGCTGCACAGCCGGCCGCCGCGCCGGCCCCCGCCGCCTCGGCGCCCACGCTGCGCGCCGAGACCGCCAAGTTCCTGGCGCCGGCCCAGGAGGCGCTGCGTGCCGGCAAGTATGCCGACGCGCTGGCCCGCATCGCCGAAGCCGAGGCCGTGCCCGGCCTCACGCCCTACGAGCAGTACATCATCCTGCGGCTCAAGGGCCCGGCGCTGTTCGGCACCGGAGACACGGCCGGCGCGCTGGCGGTCTTCGAGAAGGTCATCGCCTCGGCCCTGCTGCCGGCCGAGGACAGGACCGCGCTGACCGAGACCACCGTCAAGCTGGCGCTGCAGCAGAAGAAGTACGACACCGCCGCCGCGCTGATGAAGACCTACCTGGCCGGCGGCGGCAGCAATGCCGAGATCGTGTCCCTCTATCCCCAGGTGCTGGCCCAGCTGGGTGACAACGCCGGCGTGATCGCCGTGCTGCTGCCGCGCCTGGCCGCCGACGACGCGGCGAAGCGCACGACGCCCGAGGCCACGCTGCGCCTGCTGGCGGCGAGCCAGAACCAGGTCAAGGACAGCGCCGGCTACCTGGCCACGCTGGGCAAGCTGGCGCGCAGCACCGGCAAGACCGAGTACTGGGACATGCTGATCAACCTGACCGTGCGCAAGGACGGCTTTGCCGACGAGCGCCTGCGGCTGGACGTCTACCGCCTGCGCCAGGTGACGGGCATCGAGCTGGAGGGCGACGAGATCGGCGACATGGCCGACCGCGCCAGCAAGGCCGGCCTGCCGGCCGAGGCCCAGGCCCTGCTGGACGCCGGCTACAAGGCCGGCCTGCTGGGCAAGGGCCCGAACGCCGCGGCCGACCAGAAGCTGCGCGAGGCGTCGACCAAGGCCGCGGCCCAGGACCGCGCCACGCTGGCCGACAGCGAGGCCAGCGCGCTGAAGGCGCCCAACGGCAATGCCCTGGTGGGCCTGGGCCTGGCGCTGTCGTCCATGGGCCTGCACGAGCGCGGCCTGGCGCTGATGCAGCAGGGCATCGCCAAGGGCGGCCTGCGCCGGGCCGACGACACCCAGCTGCACCTGGGCCAGGTGGCGCTGCGCGCGGGCAAGCTCGACGAGGCGCGCGCCGCATTCGGCGCGGTCAAGGGCAGTGACGGTGCGGCCGACCTGGCGCGCCTGTTCCTGCTGTGGATCGACAGCCCGGCGCGCAAGTGAGCGGCTGACGCCGACTGCCCGCAGCCTTTCCGTCCAAGGAGCTCCCGATGTCCGCGCTGATCCTCGGCCTCGTGCTGTTCCTGGGCATGCATTCGGTGCGCATCGTCGCCGACGGCACGCGCAGCGCCTTCATCGCCCGCCGCGGCGCAGGCGCCTGGAAGGGCCTCTACACCGTGGTGTCGCTGGCCGGCTTCGCGCTGATCCTCTGGGGCGACGGCCAGGCGCGGCTGCAGCCCGTGGTGCTGTGGGACAGCCCGCTGTGGACGCGCCACCTCGCCGGCGCGCTGATGCTGCCGGCCCTGGTGCTGCTGGTTGCGGCCCAGGTGCCGGGCAACGGCATCAAGGCGCGTGTGCACCATCCGCAGGTGCTGGCCGTCAAGACCTGGGCCCTGGCCCACCTGCTGGCCAACAACACCCTGGCCGACGTGCTGCTGTTCGGCGGCTTCGGACTCTGGGCGGTGCTCGACTTCCGCTCGGCGCGGCAGCGTGACCGCGCCGCCGGCACCGTCTACCCGCCTGGCCAGCCGGCACGCACCGCCCTGGTCGTGGTGCTGGGCCTGGCGCTGTGGGCGGTGTTCGCCTTCGGCGCGCACCAGTGGCTGTTCGGGGTGCGGCCCTTCGGTCGCTGAGCTGTCGCTGACCCGCCGCTGACCGGGCCGCTCAGCGCCGCAGGCTGCGCGGCGCGGCCTGCGGCAGCGGTCCGAACAGCTGGTCGAACACCGTCTCGCCCTCCAGCTCGCGGGCGTCCAGGCCCTTGAGCACCTCGCGCAGCGGCGGCTGCGGCCGGGGCCCGGCGGCGGGCCGCTCCGGCAGCGGGTCCAGGTCACCGGGGGTGGTGGGCTGCCAGGCACGCTCGGGCAGGCGGACGGGATGCAGCTTGTTCATGATCATGGCGCCAGCCTACCGGCGCCGGCCGAGTGCCATGGGCCGAACAGGCCGGCACCGGCCAGCCCTTTCCGGCGTCAGAACATCAGCCGCACGCCCGCCTGCAGCGCCCGGCCGCCGGCCGGCGACAGCCACCGCGCACCGGGCAGGGCGCTGGCGTTGAAGGCCAGCGCATCGCCCGCATTGGCCAGCTTCAGCGTCCACAGCGCCTCGCTGCCGGCGCCCAGCGGCTGCAGCCAGCCGGCCCACAGGTCCAGCGTGGTCCAGGCCGGCGTCGGCGTGTCGTTGGCGGGCACGCGGTCCTGGCGCGCCGCGTGGCGCAGTTGCAGTCCCGCCCGCCAGGCGCCTTGGCGGGCGTCCAGCCCTGCCTGCAGCCGCAGCGGGGCGATGCGCGGCAGCGGCTGGCCAGTGGCGCGGTTGTCGCCGCGCACCCAGTCGATGCCGGCACTCGCGTCCAGCGCCCAGCCCGCCAGGGCGGCCGGTGCCCGCACCGGGCCGCGCCAGGTGATCTCGCCGCCCTGCAGCCGGGCCGGCACGCCGCTGAAGCGGTAGACCGGCACGGTGGCCGTGCCGCCATCGACATCGACGCTGGCGCCGGTGGCATCCAGCGCGATGTGGTTGGCAAAGCGCGTGTGCCACAGCGCCGCCTGCAGGCGGTGGCCGCCGGCCTGCCACTGCAGCCCCAGCTCGGCATGGCGGCTGCGCTCGCTGCGCAGGGCCGCATCGCCCTGCTCGAACACGCCCGTGGCCACGTGCAGGCCGTTGGCGTACAGCTCGGCGTAGGCCGGCGCACGCTGGGTGCGGCCCAGCGTGGCCGACACCTGCCAGCCGGGCCCCGCCCACGCCAGTGGTGCCACCACGCCCAGCGACCCGCTGCGCGGCGTGAACCGGCGCTGCTGCGCCGGGCCGAACGCGCCTGGTGTCGACGGCGCCGCCGCCCCGTCGCCGGCGCTGGCCACCTACACCTGCTCCAGCCGCGCGCCGGCCTGCAGCGTGGCCGCGCCCAGCGCCAGTTCCTGCAGGGTGAACAGGGCGGCGCTGCGGGTGCGGGTGGACGGCACGAAGGCCTCCTCGCCCAGCGCCGCGAAGTCCAGCCGCTCGACCTGCAGGCCGGCCACGCCGCGCCAGGTGCCGCCGGCCAGGGGCCGCGCCACCTGCGTGGCCTGCAGCCGCAGCTCGGACCCGGTGCTGCGGAAGGTGGTGCCCACCGTGCCGTCGCCCTCGACCTCCTGGTGCCGGTAGCGGCTGTGGCTGGCCTGCCAGCTGATGG
>CALMIF010000057.1 GCA_937864045.1 uncultured Aquabacterium sp.
GCTGGCCATCGACCGCATCCAGACCTTCACCATGCTGCCGATCAGCCGGCCCAGCGCCACCTGGGCGGGGCTGCGCAGCTTCGTGGCCGATGGCGAGCTGGCGATCGGCTTCGACGACGCCGTGCCGGGCTTTTTCTGGCTGGTGGGGCAGGGCGGCGACGACATCCAGAGCGCGGCCGGCGCCGCCGCACTGGCTGCGGCACTGATCACCCGCCAGCCGGTGCCCGACGCGCTGCTGGCGGCCTTGCGGGCCGAAGGCACGGGCGTGGACGCGCTGGTGGTGCAGCGGTTGCGCCCCTGAGACCATCCGGGCCGTGTCGCCTGCGTGAACCGGCCAGCCACTGCGGCTGGCCACAATCGGCGCGTGGCGGGCCGACGTGTCCGCCACAGCGTTCTCAGGGCGGGGTGGAAGTCCCCACCGGCGGTGATGTGCGGCAGCGGCTCCGGTCGAAAGCCGCATCAGCCCGCGAGCGCCCGGCCGGGCCACCGGCCGGGGTCAGCAGACCCGGTGTGAATCCGGGGCCGACGGTCACAGTCCGGATGAAAGAGAGCGCGTGGTGCAGGCTGCCCGAGCCGGGCCGCCGGCGTGGGTGCGGCTTGCCGTGCCGGCGCTGGCGGACCGGCGCAGGCGGCCCGCCCGCGTGCACCCTGAGGTTGGTCCACCGTTCCAACCCATCAGGTTCCACCATGTCCACAGCAAGTTCCACCACCATCGCCCCGCTGCCGCCGGCCGGCCTGCGCTATGCCTTCGTGCATGCCAGCTGGCATGCCGACATCGTGCACCGCGGCCGCGACGCCTTTCTCGCCGAGATGGCGCGCCACGGCGTGCCGGCGGCGCAGATCGACGTCATCGCGCTGCCCGGGGCCTACGAGATCCCGCTGCATGCGCAAGTGCTGGCGCGCGCCGGCCGGCACGCGGGCATCGTCGCCTGCGGCCTGGTCGTCGACGGCGGCATCTACCGCCACGACTTCGTCGCCACCGCGGTGATCGACGGCCTGATGCGGGTGCAGCTGGACACCGGCGTGCCGGTGTTCTCGGCCGTGCTCACGCCGCACCACTTCCACGAGCATGCCGAGCACCAGCGCTACTTCGCCGATCACTTCGTGGTCAAGGGCACCGAGGCGGCGCAGGCCTGCCTGCGCACCGTCGCCAGCCTGCATGCGCTGCAGCGCTGAGCCGCCGGCCTGTCGCTTGACATTTGGCCGTCGTTGACCGACATTTGTCGGCATGACGATCGCACGCCGCATGCCTGCCGCCGCACCCGCCACACCGGTGCAGGCGGCGCTGGTCGCCCAGGAACCGGCCGCCGCCTGGCGGGTGCCTGGTGCCGCTGTCAGCACTGGTGCCATGACCTTGCTGGGCGGCGCGCGGGCGCTCAAGCGCTGGCCGCAAAGCCGGGCCGAGATCCACGGCACCCTGGTGCAGGGCCTGCCGGCGTCCATGCTGCTGAGCCTGCTCGACCAGCTCGGCGGGCTGGCGCTGGACGACGTGGCCGCCGCGCTGGGCCTGAGCAGCCGCACACTGCGCCGCCTGCGCGACCAGCCCGACCGCGCCCTGCCGCCCGACCTCGCCAGCAAGGCCTGGCAGCTGGCCGAGCTGCTGGCCCAGGCCGGCGTGGTGTTCGGCGACGCCGCGGCAGCCCAGCGCTGGCTGGCCGCGCCGGCCATGGGGCTGGACGGCGCCCGCCCGATCGACTTGCTGCGCACGCTGCAGGGCAGCGAGCTGGTGGCCGAGTTCCTCGGCCGGCTCGAACACGGGGTCTACAACTGACCCCACCGATGACGCCGCTGCCGGCGGCGCTGGGCGGCCGTGCCGAGCTGCTGGCCTGGCGCATCGACGCCCGGCCCTTCGCCGCCACCTGGGACAGCGGCATCGGTGCCGAGCGCTTCGGCGGACGCTGGAACCCCAAGGGCCTGCCGGCGGTGTACTGCAGCCTCGACCCCGCCACCTGCATCGTCGAAGCCGCGGTGCACCGCGGCTTCGCCGTGCTCGACAGCCAGCCGCATGTGCTGAGCTGCGTGCAGTTCGATGCCGCCGGCATCGTGGTGGTGCAGCCCGGCGACCTGCCCAACCCGGCCTGGCTGCACGGCGGCGTGCCCGGCGCCGGCCAGCAGCAGTTCGGCGCCGGCCTGCTGGCCGCGCATGGCATCGTGGTGCTGCCCAGCGCCGTCAGCAAGCACAGCTGGAACCTGGTGTTCACGCCCGGTGCGGCGGCGGGCCGCTGGCGCCTGCTGCACCAGGCGACGCTGGTGCTGGACACGCGGCTGAATCCGCCGCTGGGTTAATCGAGCGGCCCTTCCTCGGCCAGCGCCGCACGCAACTGCGCCTTGGCCACCTTCTCCAGCGTGCTGCGCGGCATGCTGTCGACGATGCGCACCTCGCGCGGGCGCTTGAAGTCGGCCAGGCTCTTGGCGCAGGCGGCGTTCACCTGGTCGGCCAGGTCGGCCGGTGCATTGGCCGCCGGGATCACGAAGACCACCGGCACCTCGTCGAGCATGCGGTGCTTGCGGGCGACCACGGCGCATTCGTGCACGCCGGGCACGGCGGCCATCACCCGCTCGATCTCGCTGGCGGCCACGTTCTCGCCACCCACCTTCAGCATGTCCTTGGTGCGGTCGCCGAAGCGGATGCTGCCGTCCTCCAGCAGGTCGACCCGGTCGCCGGTGCGGAACCAGCCGTCGGCGGTGTAGCTGCCATCGGTCGCGGCCTGGTTGCCCAGGTATTCGGCGAACAGGCTCAGGCCGCGCAGGCCCTTGATGAGCAGCTGGCCCGAGCCGCCGGGCTCGATGGCGCGCGCATCGGCCACCGGCACCTCATCGTCGTCGACGATGGCGATGCCGTATTCGGGCGCCGGCCGGCCGATGGCCAGCGGCGGGCTGGGCACGTGCAGGCTGCTGACGATGCCGTGGGTGATGGTCTCGGTCATGCCCCACCAGCCCATGGTCTTGACGCGGAAATGCGGGTCGGTGGGCAGGTCGTTGGCCGCCGCGCCCCACAGCCGGTAGTGGTGCTTGGGCACCTCGTGCTGCATCAGCGCCTTGATGCAGAACGGGATCATCGACGCCCAGGTGCAGCGGTGCTTCAGGCTCACCGGCCAGAAGCGGCTGGCCGAGAAGCGCGGCTGCACCACCGCCGTGCCGCCGGCCCACAGCGTGGCCAGCACCGAATAGGCTTGCGCGTTGGTGTGGAACAGCGGCATGTGCACCAGGTGCACGTCGCTGGCCTGCAGGTCCTCGTGCACGGCGTTGATGCGGGCGCCCCACAGCGCATTGGCGTGGGTCCACAGCACCGCCTTGGGCCGGCTGGTGGTGCCGCTGGTGTACTGCACGCTGCAGGGCGCCAGCGGATCGGGCGCACGGCGCGGCGGCGCGTCGGCGTCCAGCGTGGCGAAACGCTGGTCAGCGGGCACCGGCGGCGCGGGCATGCCGTTGTCGGTCTCGGTCACCACCATCCAGCGGATGTGCCTGCAGCTGCGCGCCACGGCCTCGGCGAACTTCGGCTGCGTGATGGCCGCCACCGCGCCGCAGTGCTCCGCGTAGTAGGTCAGCTCGTCGTCGGCGGCGCGGGCGTTGGTGGTCACCGCCACCGCGCCGATCCAGCCGCAGGCGTACCAGGTCAGCAGGGTCTCGGGGCAGTTGTCCAGGTGGATCAGCACCCGGTCGCCGGCCTGCACGCCGCGCCGCGCCAGGCCGCCGGCCACGCGGCCGACCGCGGCGTGGAACTGGCCGTAGGTCCAGGTCTGGCCGGGGCCGTCGAACGGCTCCCAGACGATGAAAGGATGGTCACGCCGCTTCTGCGCTCGGTCGGCCAGCAGGGTGGGCACGTCCAGGCGATTGAAGGGGTGGAGCTGGGTGGCTTGCAGCGGCAGGGGGGCGGGCATGCGCTGCAGTCTCAAGCAGCGGCGGCGCCGCAGTTTGTCGCCTGGGTGCCAGGCCTATTCGATGACCAGATCCCCGTACCAGGCCTCCGCCCGGCCCTTGAGGTCGTCGCTGTCGGTCAGCACGCCGACGCCGACCAGGCGGCCGGGGGGCTCGCCGTAGACGCGCTGGAAGTCGGCCACCACGTTGCGGCGGTGGGCCTGCCAGCGGCCCAGGCCGGCGGTGCCGCTGTCGGCCACCAGGTAGCGGATGCGGCTGGAGCGGGCGTAGGGCAGCACCGATTCGGGCGCGGCCTGGCCGTCCCACACGTAGCACAGGGTGGCGAAGGGCAGGGCCTCCCCGGTGAACAGCTCCACCTGGTCGGCGAACAGCCGGTCGCGCAGCGACAGCCGGGCCGGGTCGCCGGCAAAGCCCAACACGACGCGGGCGGGGCTGTCGTCCTGGTCGTCGTCGGCCACGGTGGCGTCGGCGGCGATGCGGTCGACGCGCCATTCCCAGCGCAGCCAGGGCCGGGCGGTGATGTCGATGTCGACGTCGCAGTGCAGGCCCGAGGTGGCGCTCTCGGCCACCGCGTGCAGGGCCAGCCGGTCGTCGATGCGCTGCAGGCCGTAGCCGGTGACCGGCTTGTCGGGCCGGGTGACGTGCAGCCGCCAGCCGGCCGGCAGGCCATCGCTGCCCGCACCGGCCGAGAACGGCGCCACGCGCGACAGCGGCGGCGCCACCGGCACGCTGCTGCAGCCGCCGAGCAGCAGGCCGCCGCCGGTGGCGGCCAGGGCTGCGCCGCCCAGTTTCAGCAGGCGGCGGCGGTCGGTCAGGGATGGTGGGCAGGGGGCGGGCATCGAGGGAAGGCGGTTCGTCAGCCGATGCGATCCGAGGTTATCAGGCCGATCCGTCCGCCCGATGACCACCACGCCCCGGGTTCAGGCCCGGGCGTCGAAGGCCAGGATCGCCCGCGCCACGTGGCCGATGGGCATCACCTCGTCGACCGCGCCCAGGGCGATGGCTTCCTTGGGCATGCCGAAGACCACGCAGGTGGCCTCGTCCTGGGCGATGGTGCGGGCGCCCATGTCGTGCATCTGCTTCATCGCCCGCGCGCCGTCGTCGCCCATGCCGGTGAGCATGATGGCCAGCGCGTCGCGGCCGGCGCAGTCGGCGGTGCTGCGGAACAGCACGTCCACGCTGGGCTTGTGGCGGTTCACCGGCGGGCCGTCCAGCACCACGGCGAAGTACTGGCCGCCGGCCTTGCGCAGCTTCAGGTGCCGCCCGCCGGGGGCGATCAGCACCACGCCGCGCTCCAGGCGGTCGCCGTCCTTGGCCTCACGCACGTTGACCGCGCACAGGCCGTCCAGGCGCTGGGCGTACATGGCGGTGAACTTCTCCGGCATGTGCTGGGTGATGGCGATGCCCGGCGCGTCGCGCGGCAGGGCGGTCAGCACCTGCTCCAGCGCCTGGGTGCCGCCGGTGCTGCTGCCGATGACCACCGGCTTGTTCATGGCCAGCGCATGCACGCCGGCCACGGCCGTCGCCGCGGCCAGCGGGCGCGGCAGCACCGCACCGGCGGTGGCGGGTGTGGGCGCCGGCCGTGGCGCGGTGGCGGCGCTGGTGGCACTGGTCGCACTGGCACGGGGGTGGCTGCGGGCGGCGGCCTTCAGCGCCTGCACCAGCTCGCGCCGCGAGTCGTCCAGGAACTGCTTGAGCCCCAGCCGCGGCTTGGCGACGATGGCCACCGCGCCGGCGGCCAGCGCCTCCAGCGCCACCTGGCTGCCGGCCGTGCTCAGCGTGGAGCAGATCACCGTCGGGATCGGCGCCTCGGCCATCTGCTGGCGCAGGAAGGTCAGGCCGTCCATGCCGGGCATCTCGATGTCCAGCAGCAGCACGTCGGGGCGCAGCTTGCGGATGGCGGGTGCGGCCAGCAGCGGATTGGGCGCGCTGCCCACCAGCGTGATGCCGGGCTCGTCGGCCAGCAGGTGCTGCAACGCCTGGCGCACCACCGCCGAGTCGTCGACGACGTAGACCTGGATCGACATGTCAGCCTGCCTTCATGGGTTTGCGGAACGCACCGGGCGCCACCGGCTCCAGCTTGGTCTCGCAGGCCACGCGGCCCTCGGCCGTGCCGATGAAGAACAGCCCGCCCGGGCGCAGCTGGGTCAGCACGCGGTCGACCACGGCGGCCTTGGTGGCGGCGTCGAAGTAGATCAGCACGTTGCGCAGCAGCACGATGTCGAAGGGACCCAGGTCCTCGATGGGCAGGCACAGGTTGAGCTGGCCGAACTTCACCCGCTCGCGCAGCGCCGGGCGCACCTGCACCAGGCCCGCCGATTCGCCGCTGCCGCGCAGGCAGTGGCGGCGCAGCCGTTCGGGGCTGACGTGGCGCAGCCGGTCCTCGGGGTAGACGCCCTCGACCGCGCTGCGCAGCACGCGGTCGCTGATGTCGGTGCCCAGCACGCGCCAGTCGCTGCCCAGCTGGCCGCGCTGCTGCAGGTCGGCCAGCAGCATCGCGCAGCTGTAGGCCTCGTCGCCGAAGGAGGAGGCGGCGCTCCACACCGACATCGACAGCGGGCGGCTGCGCACGATCTCCTGCTCGATCAGTGTGAAGTGCGCCGGCTCGCGGAAGAAGTAGGTCTCGTTGGTGGTCAGCAGGTCGACCGCCATCTGGAACTCGCCGCCGGACTCACCCCGGCTGATCAGCGCCAGGTAGTCCTCGTAGCCGGGCAGGCCCAGGCGCTGGATGCGCGGCGCCAGGCGCGAGGCCACCAGCGGCTTCTTCGCGGCGGTGAAGTGCACGCCGATCGCTTCGTGCATCAGGTGGCTCAGGGCGTGGAAGGTGGTGTCGTGCAGCGGTTGCATGGGTGTGGTGGTGTGGTGGTGTCGGTTCAAGCGAACGCCGCGGAACCGGCTTCGCCGGGCCGTTGGCGTTGCCCCCTGGAGGGGGCGCGCGAGGCGCGTAGGGGGTGGGTCATTGTTCGGCGACCGCGGCCTCGCAGAGCCGGGCCATCTCGTCGATGTCGAAGGCGGCTTCGGGGGCCAGCACGACGGCGAAGCGCTCGCCGATGCGGCCCATCGCCTGGATGAAGCTGCGCCGCACCGGGGCGCCGAACTCGGGTGGCGGCTCCAGCGCCGTGGCCGGCAGGTGCACCACGGCGCTCATCGCGTCCACCAGCAGGCCCAGGGCCAGGCGTTCGCCGTCGCGCTGCAGTTCCACCAGCACGATGCAGCTCTTGCGCCCGGGCACGGCCCGGGGCCGGCCGAAGCGGGCGTGCAGGTCGATCACCGGCACCACCGCACCGCGCAGGTTGATCACGCCGCGCACGAAGGCCGGCATCAGCGGCATGGCGGTCATCGCGCCCAGCTGGATGATCTCGCGCACGCTGCGGATGTCCACCGCATACAGCGCCTCGCCCAGCAGGAAGGTCAGGAAGTGCCCGCCGTCGTGCACGGCGCCGGCGGCGCCGGCGGCGCCGGGCGCAGGGCTGGCAATCGGCTCGGATGGCATGGCCGGGTCCGGGCTCAGTAGGGCCGGAAGTTGCCGCCGCGTGCGGCGCCGGGCGCCGGGCTGCGGGCGGGCGCCGCCGCGGCCGGCCGGCTGCGCGCCGGCTGCTCGAAGCGCGACGGCACGGCCTGGCCGCCGCCTTCACCCAGGTGGAAGAAGGCCACCGACTGCTGCAGCAGCTCGGCCTGGCCCGACAGCTCCTCGCTGGTGGCGGCCAGCTCTTCCGACGCCGAGGCGTTCTGCGCCGTCGCCTTGCTCAGCTGGCCCATCGCGCTGCCGATCTGGCCCACGCTCTGGCTCTGCTCGGCCGAGGCGGCGGCGATCTCCTGCACCAGGTCGCTGGTCTTCCGGCTGCTGGGCACGATCTCGTCGAGCAGCTTGCCGGCGCGCTCGGCGGTGCTCACGCTGCTGGCGGCCAGGTCGCCGATCTCCTGCGCCGCATCCTGGCTGCGCTCGGCCAGCTTGCGCACCTCGGCGGCGACCACGGCAAAGCCCTTGCCGTGTTCGCCGGCACGGGCGGCTTCAATCGCGGCGTTCAGCGCCAGCAGGTTGGTCTGGCAGGCGATGTCGTCGACGATGCCGATCTTGGCCGCGATCTGCTTCATCGCCGCCACCGTCTGCGTCACCGCGCCGCCGCCCTCGCCGGCCTCGCGGCTGGCCTTGGTCGCCATGCCGTCGGTGACGCGGGCGTTGTCGCTGTTCTGCGAGATGCTGGCGCTCATCAGGTCGATCGAGGCAGTGGTCTCCTCCACCGAGCTGGCCTGCTCGCTGGCGGCCTGCGACAGGCTCTGCGCGGTGGCGCTGACCTGGCTGGCCGCGCCGGTCAGGGCGCTGGCGGCGGCACGCACCTCGTCGATCACCGAGGCCAGCTTCTCGCAGGTGCTGTTGGCATCGGTCTTGACCTGGTCGAAGGTGCCTTCGGCGGCGCGGGTGATGCGCTGGCTCAGGTCGCCTGCGGCCAGGGCGCCGAAGACGCGGCCCACGTCGGCGATGATGGCCGCCAGCTTCTCGGTGGTGGCGTTGGCGTCGCCCTTGACCTGGTCGAAGACACCGGCGTAGTCGGCGGTGATGCGCTGGCTGAGGTCGCCCACGGCCAGGGCGCCGAAGACGCGGCCCACGTCGTTGAAGATCACCGCCGTGGTGGCCATCAGGGTGTTCACGCCCTCGCACAGCGTGCGGATCGGGCCGTCCTTGCCGTCCAGCGGGATGCGCTGGCCCAGGTCGCCCAGGCAGGCGGCGCTGGTCACGCGCTGGGCCTGTTCCACCGCGTCGCGCAGCATCGTGGTGGCCTGCACCTGGGCGGTCACGTCGGTGGCGATCTTCACCACCTTCATCACCCGGCCCATCTCGTCCTTGACCGGCGCATAGATCGCCTGGATCCACACTTCGCGGCCCGACTTGGTGATGCGGCGGAACTGGTCGTTCTGCGCCTGGCCGTCGTTGAGTGCGCGCCAGAACTCGGCATAGGCCGGCGCCATCGCCGCCGCCGGGTCCATGAACATGCGGTGGTGGCGGCCCCGGATCTCGTCGAGCTGGTAGCCCATCAGCGCCAGGAAGTTGCGGTTGGCGGCGAGCACGTTGCCGCCCAGGTCGAACTCGATGTAGCCGTAGCTGGCGTCGATGGCGGCGAGGATGCCGCGCGCATTCTGGCGCTCGATCTCCTGCTCGGTGATGTCGTAGCGCACGCCCAGGTACTTCATCGGCTTGCCGTTCTCGCCCAGGATCGGGGCGATCACGGCATCCACGTAGTACGGCGTGCCGTCCTTGGCGCGGTTCTTCACCACGCCGCGGAAGATCTCGCCGCGGCCGATGGTCTGCCACATCTGCTTGAACACCTCCTTGGGCATGTCGGGATGCCGGGTGGTGTTGTGGCCGTGGCCGATCAGCTCGTGCTTCTGGTACTTGCTGACCTGCAGGAACTTCTCGTTGACCGACAGGATGTCGCCCTTCTTGTCGGCCTCGGACACGATGCTGGTGACATTCATGATGTCGGTGCGCACCTGCAGCTCGGCCTCGACCGCGTCCAGCCGCGCCTTGAGCTGCGCCAGCGTGGCCTCGGCATCGGCGTGCGCGGCCTGC
>CALMIF010000058.1 GCA_937864045.1 uncultured Aquabacterium sp.
TGTCCATGCGGGCGCACAGCCTGCGGAAGTACGCGCCCAGCGCCGACTGGCTGGTGCGCAACGCCGCAGCCGCCTGGCGCAACGCCTGGGCCGCACGATTCGCGCACCGCTTGGTCTTGCCGCTCATCACCTTGCCGCCGGTGATCTTCGTGCCCGGGCACAGCCCGAGCCAGGATGCGAAGTGCTTGTCGGTCGGGAATCGGCGCATGTCGGTGCCAATCTCGCTGACCACCACCAGCGCCGTGGTCACGTCGATGCCGTCGATGCGCGTGAGGTCCACGCCGCACATCTGCAACAGCCGCGCGCGCAAGGTGTCGTCGCACAGGATGCGTAGACTGCCGACAAAGGAGTCACACATGGCCACCAACCTCGCCCTGGATCAAGATCTTCTGGAACGTGCTTTCCTCCTCAGCGGAGAAGCGACCAAGAAGGCTGCAGTCACACGCGCTCTGCAGGAGTTCATCGCCCGCCGCGAACAGAAGCGCGTTGCCGAACTTTTCGGCAAGCTCGACTGGGAAGCCTCGTTCGACTACAAAGCAGAGCGCTCGCGCGAGTCATGAGCCTGCTCGTCGACACCAGTGTCTGGTCTCTCGCACTCCGACGGGATGGCAAACTCCAAACGCCATAAGTTGTTGCGCTGCGAAATGCTCTACTTGGAACCGATCAGGTGTTCAGCACTGGTCTTGTGTTGCAGGAACTGCTGCAGGGCTTTGCTGGCCCCAAGACACGCGACAGCATCGTCGAACGATTCAGTGCCTTGGCGTTCGTCGAACCGGACCGGCAGGATTACATTGACGCAGCTGAAATTCGGAATGCCTGTCGCGGGCATGGCATTCAGATCGGAACCATTGACGCTTTGCTAGTACAACTGGCGAGACGACATGACCTCCAGATCTTGACGACTGACAATGATTTCCGATCAGCATCATTGCACATTGAATTTCGGCTTTGGGGTCCGACTGATGGCTGACCATTGACAGGGATTCCCCTTTCGGTCAACGGTCTGAATTGAGTTTCAGACTGACTTGATTCAATCCCAGCTCCGACAAATGCGGCGCGCTTTGACCCCTCCTCAAAGCCGCAACAAGGCGGCGGCGGCAACTCCACCGCCCGCTGGTGCGGCCCTTGGGCGCTCAGTACGTGTACACCCCGCGCCCGGTCTTGCGCCCCAGCCAGCCCGCAGCCACCATTTCCTTGAGCAGCGGCGCCGGGCGGTACTTGCTGTCGGCGTATTCCTCGACGTAGACGTTCATCACCGCCAGGCACACGTCCAGGCCGATCATGTCGGCCAGGGCCAGGGGGCCGATGGGCTGGTTGGTGCCCAGCTTCATGCCGGCGTCGATGTCCTCGGCGCTGGCCAGGCCCTCGGCCAGCACGAAGAAGGCCTCGTTGATCATCGGCACCAGGATGCGGTTGACCACGAAGCCCGGCGCGTTCTTCACCGTGATCGGCGTCTTGCCCAGGGCCTTGGCCATCGCAAACACCGCGTCGTGGGTCGCGTCGCTGGTCTGCAGGCCGCGGATCACCTCCACCAGCGCCATCATCGGCACCGGGTTGAAGAAGTGCATGCCGATGAAGCGGTCGGGCCGCCTGGTGGCCGCGGCCAGCTTGGTGATGCTGATGCTGCTGGTGTTGGTGGCCACCAGGGTCTCGGCCGGCAGCAGGTCGTCGAGCTGGGCCAGGATCTTGCGCTTCAGGCCTTCGTTCTCGGTGGCGGCCTCGATCACCAGCTGCGCGGGCTTCAGCGCGTTGTAGTCGGTGCTGCCCTGGATGCGGGCCATCGCCGCCGCCTTGGCCTCGGCGCTCAGCTTGTCCTTCTTGACCAGGCGGTCCAGGCTGCCCGACACGGTGGCGATGCCGCGCTGCACGGCGGCCTCGTCGATGTCGACCATCACCACGCTCAGGCCGCTGACGGCGCAGGCCTGCGCGATGCCGTTGCCCATGGTGCCGGCGCCGATCACGCCGATGGTCTGGATGTTCATGTCGAGTGCTCCTGCAGGAAGTGGAAGAGGGTGCAAATGCTGCGGTGCGGCAGCTTAACCGGTGCAACTTCCACCGCCCTTGCAGCCGCGCCGGCCGGGCCTGCACCGCCACACCCCGCCGCCCGGGCGGGCACCGATGGCGCTGCAGGTGCGGCTGGGCATGATCGGCGGGCCTCTCCCAATGACGCAACGACACAACCACGCGACGACGACACGACCCATGCGACAACCTCCCTTCCGCGCCGACCAGGTCGGCAGCCTGCTGCGCCCCGCCGCCCTGGGCGAAGCCCGCGCCCGCCACCGCGCCGGCCAGATCGACGACGCCACCCTGCGCGCCGCCGAGGACGCGGCCATCACCGAGGCCGTGCGCCGCCAGCGCGCCTGCGGCCTGCAGTCGATCACCGACGGCGAGTTCCGCCGCGACTGGTGGCACCTGGACTTCCTGGCCCAGCTGCAGGGCGTCACGCTCGTCGACAACGGCGGCCAGAAGTTCCGCATCGCCGGCCAGAGCGAGCAGCCGCCGATCGCCTCCGTCACCGGCAAGGTCAGTTGCCCCGGGCCCATCATGGCCGACCACTTCCGCTTCCTGGCCGACGTGGTGGCCAAGGAAGGCGGCCCGGGCGCGGTGGCGAAGATGACGATCCCGTCGCCGTCGATGCTGCACCTGCGCGGCGGCCGGGCGGCGATCTCGCGCGAGGCCTACCCCGACCTGGACGCGTTCTGGGACGACGTGGCCGCCGCCTACCGCGTGGCCATCGCCCACCTGGCCGACGCCGGCTGCCAGTACCTGCAGCTCGACGACATCACCTTCGCCTACCTGTGCGACCCGAAGATCCGCGACAACTGCCGCGCCAACGGCGACGACCCGGACGCGCTGCCGCGGCGCTATGCCCAGGTCATCAACGCCGCGCTGCGCGACCGGCCGGCCGGCATGGCAGTGACCATCCACACCTGCCGCGGCAACTTCAAGAGCGCCTGGGTGGCCGAGGGCG
>CALMIF010000059.1 GCA_937864045.1 uncultured Aquabacterium sp.
CACCTGCACGCCGATGCCGCAGGCCGACCAGGCCTGCGCCGCGCGCTGCACCACGCCCAGCACCTGGGCCGGGCAGAACCAGGGCGGCGCATCGTCGTGGCGGTAGGCCAGCAGCAGCTGCGCGGCAGCCACGCGCCGGTCGCGGCCGTCGCCCCAGGTGGCCACTTCCTGCGGCTGGCATTGGGCGATCTCCTGCTCGCGCAGGGTGGTCTGCGCCTGCGCGGGCTGCAGCAGGCCAAGCATCAGGCCAAGCAGCAGCACGGCGGGTCGGGAGAAGGCGGCCATGGGCAAGGCGCAGGTGAACACCTTGTTGTCGGCCGGCCGGGCCACGGCTTGAATGCAGGCCCGCCCCGGCTGTGCGAGCATGGCCGCCCACGTGGAGATCACCCCATGCAACAACGACCGCTCGGCCGCTCCGGCCTCGCCACCGCACCGTTGGTCTTCGGCGGCAATGTCTTCGGCTGGACGGCCGATGCGGCGATGAGCTTCCGCCTGCTCGACGCCTTCGTCGACAGCGGCTTCAACCTGATCGACACCGCCGACGTCTATTCGCGCTGGGTGCCGGGTCACACCGGGGGTGAATCGGAAACGCTGATCGGCCGGTGGCTGGCGGCCAACCCGGGCAAGCGCGACCAGGTGCTGATCGCCACCAAGGTCGGCAAGCCCATGCCCACCATGCCCGGCGCCGCCGAGGGCCGCGCCTGCAACCTGAGCCGCGCCTGGATCCGCGAGGCCGTGCACGACTCGCTGCGCCGGCTGCAGACCGACCGCATCGACCTCTACCAGAGCCACGACGACGATGGCGCCACGCCGCTGGAGGAGACCTTGTCGACCTTCGGCGAGCTGATCGCCGAGGGCAAGGTGCGCGCCATCGGCGCCAGCAACTACAGCGCACCCCGCCTGGCCGAGGCCCTGGCCACCAGCGCCCGTCTGGGCCTGCCGCGCTACGAGACCCTGCAGCCGCACTACAACCTGATGGACCGCGCGGTCTACGAGGCGGCGCTGGAGCCGCTGTGCCGCGCCGAAGGCCTGGGCGTGATCAACTTCTACGGCCTGGCGAAGGGCTACCTCAGCGGCAAGTACCGCAGCGCCGCCGACCTGACCAAGAGCCCGCGCGGCGGCGGCATCAAGGGTTACCTGGGCGAACGCGGCGACCGCGTGCTGGCCGCGCTGGACGCGCTGGCCCAGGCCCACGCCAGCACGCCGGCCCAGGTGGCGCTGGCCTGGCAGATCCACCGCCCCGGGCTGACCGCGCCCATCGTCAGCGCCACCAGCCCGCAGCAGTGGGCCGAGCTGGCCGGCGCGGCGCGGCTGGCGCTGTCGGCGGCCGACATCGCGGCACTGGACGCGGCCAGCGCCGAGGCGGGCGCCACGCCGAGCGCGGCGCAGTGAGCGCGGCCGGGCCGTTCAAGGCGACTGCCGTGGTGATCGGTGCCATCGCGGTGGCGGTGCTGGCCGCCGGCCAGCTGGGCCTGCTGGCCGGCACGCCGCCCACCGACCTGGGCGTGCACGACGGCCGCCTGAAGGCGCCGTCGACCACGGCCAACAGCGTGTCCAGCCAGGCCATGCTGTGGACCGGCCACCCGATGCAGCAGATGGCGCAGATCGCCCCGCTGCCGCTGCCGGCGCGCAGCTCGCCCGGCGAGGCCCTGCTGCGCCTGCGCCTGGTGCTGCAGGCCATGCCCGGCGCCGAGGTGGTGACCCACGGCGCCGACTACCTCTACGTGCGCTTCACCACGCGCTGGCTGGGCTTCGTCGACGACGCCGAGTTCTGGGCCGACCCGGCGCACCGCGTGATCCAGGTGCGCTCGGCCTCGCGCCTGGGCGCCAGCGACCTGGGCGTGAACCGGGCGCGCATCGAGCGCATCCGCGCCGCCTTCGCCGGCCCGACGTAGCGCTCAGGCGGATCAGGCGGTCGACGCCGCCGCGTTGCGCAGCGCCTCGTCGAAGGCCGCCACCGCGCCGGCGGCGTACATCAGCGACGGGCCGCCGCCCATGTAGGTGGTCACGCCCAGGGCCTCGTCGACCTCCTGCCGGGTGGCGCCCAGCTTCACCAGGGCCTGCGTGTGGAAGCCGATGCAGGCGTCGCAGCGGGCGGCCACGCCCAGGGCCAGGGCGATCAGCTCCTTGGTCTTGGCGTCCAGCGCGCCGGGCGCGGTGGCGGCGCGGCCCAGTTCGCCAAAGGCCTTCATCACGCCGGGCGTGCTGGTGCGCAGACTGGCCAGGTGGGTGCTGACATGGCGGGTCAGGTCGCGGAAGTTGTCGGTGCCGGACATGCGGGGTCTCCTCGGGTTGGGTGGTCCACCCGGATTCAACACCAGCCGGTGGCGGCCGGCTTGCCCGGCGTCAAGCCGGAACGGCCTCGCCCCAGGCGCACAGGCCCTCGGCCAGGGCATCGAAGACGACCTGCAGCCGGCGGCTGGCGCGCAGCGCCTGGTGCGCCGTCAGCCACACCGGCAGCACCGGCAGGCTGAGCTCGGTCAGCACCGGCACCAGGTCGGGCGTGCGACGGGCCAGCGGCTGGAGCACGATGCCGATGCCCACGCCGGCCCGCACCATCGCCAGGTTGACCGGCTGCGCATCGCAGCGGAAGGCGAAGAAGCGCCGGTCGACCGCATGGCCTGCGGCGCGGAAGCCGTCGAGCAGCTGGGTCGACTGGTCCATGCCCACCCAGCGGTGCTGCGCCATGGTGGCGGGGGTCGGCGGGCCGCCGTGGGCGGCCAGCAGGTCGCGGTGGGCGTAGACGCCCAGCGGCCAGTCGGCGATGTGGCGGGTGATCAGCGTGCCCTGCGTGGGCCGCAGCATGCGCACGGCGATGTCGGCCTCGCGTTCGAGCAGGTTGCTCAGCGTGTCGCCGGGCACCAGCTCGACCTGGATCTGCGGGTGGCGCCGCGCCAGGCCGGCCAGCAGGGCGGGCAGCACCTCCGCGCTGACCACCTCGCTGGCGGTGATGCGCACGCTGCCGGCCAGGTCGTCGTCGGCCGCGGTGGCGGCGTCGGCGGCCAGGGCGCAGGCCTGGGCGGCCGCGGCCATGCGCCGCGCCGGCTCGGCCAGGGCCAGCGCGGCGGCGGTGGGCTGCAGGCGCCGGCTGCCGCGGGCGAACAGCGGCGCGCCGAGTTGCGCCTCCAGCGCGGCGATCTGCCGGCTCAGCGTCGGCTGGCTGGTGCCCAGGCGGGTGGCGGCCATCTCCGCCGCCGTGCCGCGGGTGGGCGTGATCGTCAATGCACTGAACCCCGACTACACCCGCTGGGCCACCCTGCTGCCGCCGATCACCACGGCCACGCTGGCGCTGGCCCGGGCCACCGGCGCGCTGCTGATGCTGCCGGGCAATGTCTACAACTTCGGCAACCAGTTGCCGGCGGTGCTGAGCGAGACCACGCCGTTTGCCGCCACCCACCCGAAGGCGGCGCAGCGCATCGCGCTGGAACAGGCGCTGGCCGATGCCGCCAGTCCTGAGGCCGGCGGCGTGCGCAGCGTGGTGATCCGCGCCGGCGACTTTCTCGGCGACGCCGGCACCTGGGTCGACCTGGCGATGGGCAAGGCCCTGGCGCGCGGGCGCTTCACGCAGATGGGCCCGGCCGACGTGGACCATGCCTGGGCCTGGCTGCCCGACCTGGCCCTGGACTTCGTGCGCGTCGCTGAGCTGGCGCGGCGCGACCCGGCCGCCCTGCCGGCGCATGCGGTGCTGCACCACGCCGGCCTCACGCTGACCGGCGCCCAGCTGCAGCAGGCCTTCGAGGCCGCGCTGGGCCGGCCGCTGCGCGCCGCATCGTTCCCCTGGCCGCTGCTGCGCCTGGCCACGCCCTTCTCGCCGATGCTGCGGGCGCTGTTCGAGATGCGCGACCTGTGGCAACGCCCGCACCGGCTGGACGGCAGCCGGCTCGACGCCCTGCTGGGCCCGCGCCCGCAGACGCCGGCCGAGGCGGTGGCGCGGCAATGCCTGGCGCTGCTGGCGCTGCCCCGTGCGGCGCAACCGCAGCCTGCCTGACGTGCGCCGGACGCGTCCATGCCAGACTGCGCCGCCAACAGCAGCGACAGGAGCAGCAGATGGGCGCACGACACACAGGCAGGGTGACGGGCAGGGCGACAGGATGGGTGGCCGCTGCGGCCACGGCGGCCTGGCTGGCCCTGGCCACCGCGGCAGGCGCGCAGCCGCTGCGCCTGACCACCGAGGACGACCTGCGCGGCGCCACGGTGCCGGCGGCCATCGACGCCTTCTGGGCCCAGCGCGGCGACGCTGGCCGGCCAGGGCGGGCTGGCGCTGGCGGCGCGCCGCTTCCTGCAGGCCGACCGCGCCGCCGAGCGCGGCGCCATCGTGCTGGTGTCGGGCCGCACCGAGGCCATGCTCAAGTACAGGGAAGTGGTGCACGACCTCTGGCACAACGGCTTCAGCGTCTACATCCACGACCACCGCGGCCAGGGCCAGTCCGAGCGCGAGCCGGCGGTGCGCAGCCAGCCCGACATCGGCCATGTCGAGCGCTTCGACGACTACGTGGCCGACCTCGACACCTGGATCAGTGCCGAGGTGCTGCCTGCCGGCCATGCGCGGGTGCTGCTGTGGGCGCACTCGATGGGCGGGGCGATCACCGCGCGCTACCTCGAGTCGGGCCGGCCGTCGGTGGCGCGGGTGCAGGCGGCGGTGCTGTCCTCGCCGATGCTGGGCATCGCCGGCCTGGTGCCGGGGCTGTCGGCCGAGCTCTTCAGCTGCAGCCTGCTGGCCCATGGCGCGGTGGCGGTGGGCCTGGGCGCCAGCCGGCACCTGGGCGGCCAGGGCTACGCGCCGGCGCCGCTGAAGGACAACATCTACACCGGCAGCGACGTGCGCACCGCGCGCATGAACGCGGTCGGTGCCACGGTGACGACGACGCAGCTGGGCGCGCCCAGCTGGGGCTGGATCGCCCGCAGCTGCGACGCCGCCCGCGCCGCGCGCGAGGATGCCGGCGCCATCACCACGCCGCTGCGGGTGATCGTGGCCGGCGATGACCGGATCGTGCTGAACAGCGGCGCCGAGACCTTCTGCCGCCGCCTGGCCGAGGCGCGCCCGGGCGCGGGCTGCGGCGGGCCGGGCGGCGGGCCGCTGGTGGTCGAGGGCGCGCAGCACGAGCTGCTGGTCGAGACCGACGCGCTGCGCCAGCGCGCGATGGGCCTGGCCGTGGACTTTCTGGCCGCGCCCCGGCCCTGAGCGGCGGGGTCGTGGCCGCCGGGCCGCGCCGGGCGCCGCGTTAGACTCCGCCCCTTTTTCAGCGGGCGGACGAGCTTTGCGGTCGACCATCGGAACGGCGCCGGGCGCGCCGCACATCCCGTTCAACAGCACGCCACTGCGCCGCCTGCTGGCCGGCTGGACCGCCGAGGCCCGCCCCGGGCGCGTGCCGCCGGCACCGGCCGACGACGCCGTGGCCGAGCGCCTGGGCCAGTGGCTGGCCTGGACCGACGCGGTGGACCTGTCGGCCGCACTGGTGCAGCCGCCCGCACCGGTGGCCGATGGCGCCACCGGCGCGCCGCCCGTGGCCGTGCTGGCCCAGGCCCTGACCCGCTTGCAGGCCGACATGACCCGCCAGATCACCACCGACCCGGTCTACCTGCCCGGCCAGGCCAGCGCCACCACCGCCCCCGGGCTGGCGGGCGAGGACGAGGTGGCGCCCTACCGCCGCGCCGCGCAGGCGCGCCAGCGGGCGATGGCCGCCGCCGTGCCGCCGCTGCGCGCCCGCCTGCGTGCCGCGCTGGCCGCCGGCTCACCTGCCCAGGCCCGCCTGGCCGCACTGGACGCCACGCTGGAGGCGGCCCTCGCCGGCCGCGAGCGCAGCCTGCTGGCCGGCCTGGTGGCGCCGCTGGCGCAGCGCCTGCGCACGCTGCGCGACAGCGGCGACCCCGGCTGGCGCCTGCGCTTCCACCAGGACCAGCAGCAGCTGCTGCTGGCCGAGCTGGACCTGCGCCTGCAGCCGCTGCACGGCCTGCTGGACGCGCTGCGGCAGGAGGCGGCATGAGCCCGGCCCCCGCGCGCACCGAGGCCGCCACCGCCGCCCCCACCGACATCGCCAGCACCCGCCTGGCGCCGGCCGTCTTCGCCGCCGGCCTGGCCGGCGTGGCCTGGGTGGCGGCGGGCTACGTCACGTCCAGCCCGCTGGCGCTGGCCGCCACCGCGCTGATCGCCTTGGTCTACATCGCCGGCGGGCTGGAGCTGCGGCGCTTCCACCGCGCCACCGCCGCGCTGCAGCAGGCCCTGCACACCCTGCAGGCCGGCTCCGCACCGGCCACCGACGACGCCCTGGCGGGCTGGCTGGGCCAGGTGCCCGCGGCCCTGCGGCCGGCCGTGCGCAGCCGCATCGACGGTGCCCGCACGCCGCTGCCCGGGCCGGTGCTGGCGCCCTACCTCACCGGCCTGCTGGTGCTGCTGGGCATGCTGGGCACCTTCGTCGGCATGGTGGCCACGCTCAAGGGCGCGGCCCTGGCGCTGCAGACCAGCAGCGACCTGGCGACCATCCGCAGCGCGTTGATGGCACCGGTGCAGGGCCTGGGCCTGGCCTTCGGCACCAGCGTGGCCGGCGTGGCCGCGTCGGCAGCGCTGGGCCTGGCCACGGCGCTGTGCCGGCGGGCCCGGGCCCGCGCCGGCCGCCAGCTTGACGCCCTGGTCGGCAGCCACCTGCAGGCCCTGGGCGCCGCCGGCCGCCGGGCCGCCCGGCAGCAGCGCGAGGCTGAACGCCAGCAACACGACGCCGAGCGCCAGGCCGCGCAGCACGCCCAGACCCTGGCCGCCCTGCAGGCCCTGGCGGCGGCGCAGCAGCAGCAGGCGGCAGCCCAGCAGCAGCACGCCGCGGCCCTGCCGGCGCTGGCCGGCGAGCTGCGCAGCGCCGTGCAGGCCCTGGCCGCGCAGCAGCAGGTGCTGGGCGCGCAGCTGCTGGACGGGCAGGGGCGCTTCCACCAGGGCGCCCAGGCCACGCATGCGGAACTGGCCGCGTCGGTGGGGGCGTCGCTGCGCGACGGCCTGGCCGAAAGCGCGCGCCTGGCCGGCGCCACCATCGCCCCGGCGGTGGACGCGGCGATGGCCGCCATCACCCGCGAGGCCAGCGCCCACCAGGGCCGGGTGGCCGACCTGGTGCAGCAGCAGCTCGACGGCCTGGCCGCCCGCTTCAACCAGGCCGTGGACGGCGTGGCCGCGCACTGGCAGGCCGCGCTGGACCGGCAGCGCGCCGACAGCGCCGCCCTGGCCGCCGCGCTGCAGGCCGGGCAGGCCGGCTTCAGCGACACGCTGGCGCGCCAGGGCAGCGACACGCTGGCGGCGCTGCAGGCCGGCCAGCAGCAGCTGCTGCTGGCCATCGACAGCCGCCAGCAGGCCGGGCAACAGCACGCCGACGATGCCCAGCGCCAGCTGCTGGCCACGGTGGGCGGTGCCCAGCAGCAGTTGCTGGACGGCCTGGCCACGCGCGATGCCGAGCGCCAGGCGGCGCTGCTGGCGGCCGTGGACGCGGCGCAGCGCCGCCTGCTGGCCGACCTGGCCGAACGCGACGCCCTGCGCCTGGACGCGCTGGCCACGCCGCTGCAGGCCATGGCCGAGCGCCTGCAGCAGGACTGGCTGCAGCATGGCGCGCAGGCACTGGCGCAGCAGCAGGCGCTGGCGGCCACGCTGCAGGCAGCGGTGCAGGCCATGCATGCCGATGCCGGCGCGCAGACCCGCGCCACCGCCGCCGAGGTGGGCCGCCTGCTGCAGGCCGCCGGCGAGGCGCCGCGCGCCGCGGCCGAGGCCATGGCCACGCTGCGCCAGCAGCTCAGCGACAGCCTGGCGCGTGACCAGGCGCTTCAGCAGGAGCGCGCGCAGACGGCCGCCACCCTGCAGGCCCTGCTGGACGCGGCCGGCCGCACCGCCGCCGACCAGCGCGGCGCCATCGACAGCCTGGTGGCCGCGGCGCAGCAGCAGCTGCAGGAGGCCGTGCAGCGCTTCGACGCCCAGGCCGCCCGCAGCGCCACGCTGGCCGCGCAGGCCGTGGCCCAGGTGGCCGACGGCGTGGCCGGTGCCGCCGGCCAGGTGGCGGCCGCCTCGGCGCAGGTGGCCGACGCCTCGGGCCGCGTGGCGGCGGCGTCCGACCAGGTGGTGGCGGCCTCGGGCCAGGTGGCGCAGGCCGCCGGCCAGGTGGTCGAGGCCTCGGGCCGCGTGGGCGATGCCACGGGCCGGGTCACCGACGCCGGCAGCCAGGTGGCCGCCGGCGCGGTCGAGCTGGCCAGCCTGGGCGAGGCCTTCGGCGCGGCGGTGGGCCGCTTCGGCGACAGCAACGCCGCCCTGGTCGGCCAGCTGGCGCAGGTGGAGGCGGCACTGGCGCGCAGCCAGCAGCGCAGCGACGAGCAGCTGGCCTACAGCGTGGCCCAGGCGCGCGAGATCATCGAGCTGAGCCTGCTGTCGCAGAAGCAGATCGTCGACGAGCTGCAGCAGGCCGCGCGGCGGGTGGCGTCGGCCACGGGCGAGGCGGCGTGACACCCGAGCACCTGGTCGACGGCGACGACGCGGCCCTGGAGGGCAGCGCGCCGGTGTGGGCCGTCTTCGGCGACCTGATGGCCGGCCTGCTGGGCGCCTTCGTGCTGATCCTGGTGCTGGTGATCGGCGTGCAGATGGAGCTGGCCAGCCGGCTCGACGCCGAGGTGCAGCGCCGCCAGGCCGAGCAGCAGCGCCGCCAGACCCTGGAGCAGGCGCTGGCCGGCCCGCTGGCCGCCGGCCGCATCACCCTGGTGGACGGGCGCATCGGCATTGCCGGCCACGTGCTGTTCGCGCCCAATTCCGACCAGCTGCAGCCCGAGGGCCGGCAGCTGCTGCACACCCTGGCCGCGCCGCTGGCGGGTTATCTGCGCGAGCGCGACGAGCTGCTGATGGTCAGCGGCTTCACCGACGACCGCCTGCTGCGCCAGGGCAACCGCGCCTTCGACGACAACCTCGAACTCTCGGCCCAGCGGGCGCTGACCGTCACCCGCACCCTGGTCGAGGCCGGCCTGCCGTCGGCCCAGCTGTTCGCCGCCGCGTTCGGCCCCGAGCACCCGGTGGCCGCCAACACCGACGCCGCCGGTCGCGCCCGCAACCGCCGGGTGGAACTGGCCACCGTGCCGCGTGCGGCGGCCGGCGGCCGGGCACCGGCGCGCTGAGCCGCATGACCGCCAGCCCCGGGCCGGACGACGCGGGCCACGACGCCGCGTGCGACGCCCTCGATGCGCGCCTGGACGCGCTGCAGGCGGCCGGTGCGGCGCAGCACGAGCCGGTGCGCCTGCTCGTCGCCAGCGCGCTGGCGCGGCGCCGCGCCGGCCAGGCCGCCGCCGTGCGTGCCCGCCTGGACGCCCGCCTGGCCGTGCTGCTGGACGACCTGCAGCAGCGCCTGGCGCTGCCGCCACCGGCCACCCCTGCGGCGCCGGCCGCCGCGCCCGGCCCGCTGGCCGCGCTGTGCGCCGAGCTGCTGCCTGCCAGCGGCGTGGCCGGCGAGCTGCGGGCGGTGCGGCAGTTCGGCGCCGGCTGGGCGCGGCTGCGGGTGGACGCCCAGCTGCGCCGCGCCAGCCGCCGCCAGCCCGGCCAGGCCGGGCCGTTGAATTCCCAGCGCCTGATGCTGCAGGCCCTGCAGCAGCTGCACCGGTTGTCGCCGGCCTACCTGCAGCGCTTCATGGCCCAGGCCGAGACCCTGCTGTGGCTGGACGATCAGGGCACCGCGGCCGACACCGCAGCCCCGGCGCCCGCAGCACCGTCACCCGCGCCGCGGCGGCGTGCGCCAGCCCGGCGCCCGGCCCGCTGACGGCGGCTGGTCGATCAAGTCTTGGGCATGCGGTACAAGCCGCAGATCTTGTTGCCGTCGGGGTCGCGCAGGTAGGCCAGGTACAGCTTGCCGGACGCGCCCTCGCGCACGCCCGGCGGGTCTTCGCAGGTGCTGCCGCCGTTGGCCACGCCGGCAGCGTGCCAGGCCTGGGCCTGCTCGGGCGACTGGCAGGCGAAGCCGATGGTGCCGCCGTTGGCCAACGTGGCCGGCTCGCCGTTGATCGGCAGGCTGACCGAGAACACGCCGGCGGGCGTGCGCCAGAACACCCGGTGGCGGTCGACCGCGCCGGGCGCCACGCCCAGCGTGCCGAGCACGGCGTCGTAGAAGGCCTTGGCCCGGTCGAGGTTGTTGGTGCCGATCATCACGTGCGAGAACATGCCGTGTCTCCTGTGGGCGCCCCGGGCGCCTGTTGTGGGAGCACCAGCATAGCCGGCGGCCCTCGCCGCCTCAGACGCGGCGGCGACGCAGCAGCGCGCTGGCGGCCAGCGCCGCGGCCACCAGGCCCAGGCTGCCCGGCTCGGGCACGGCCAGCGGGCCGTTGATCGAGGTCGACCGGCCCAGCACGTTGCCGTCCTGGTCGAGCAGCACGCCCAGGGCATTGCCGGCACTGTCCCGGAACTTCGGTGCGCTCGTGTCGTTGCTGGTGTAGGTCACGAGGAACTGGCGCAGGCCGTCGAGCTGGGATTGCACCGGGCCGTCGGGACAGGTGACGCAGGTGAGCTGCGGGCCGTTGAGCGTGAAGGCCAGCGAGAAGTCGTGGCCCTGGGCGCTGGTGGGCAGCAGCAGCGTGGGGCCGCCGAAGCTGACCTGGGTGACGAATGGCGCCAGCACGTCGGCCTGCAGCCCCACCACCGACCCGCCTTCGATGCGCAGCGCCTGCAGGTTGAAGTAGTTGCCGAAGTAGGCGCCGCAGCGGCTGGTGTAGGCCGGATCGAGCGCGACCGAGGTGTCGCACACGCCGTAGGCGGCGGCGTCGAACAGCGACGAGGTGTAGGAAGCCGGGTTGCTCCAGTCGGGCGCGCCGGAGGCCGAGTCGTACAGCCGCAGGAACACGCCCAGCAGCGTGGCGCCGGCGCAGTCGCCGCTGGTGGTGCTCTGCGGTCCGGAGAGGTCGGTGCAGGCGTTGTCGGGCACGCGCAGCTCGGCATGCACGGCCCAGCTCAGGCCGAACAGGGCATCGCCGAAAGCCGGGTCCCAGCTGCCGCTGACCAGGCCGGCCTGGGCGGGCGCCTGCAGCAGCCAGGCGGCGGACAGCGCGGCCATGCGCAGCGCGAGGGTGGACGGCTTGGTGGTCATCGGAGGCACCTGGTGTGCGCGGCGCCAGGTGGCGCCAGACCGTGCAGAACTGCACGCGTCGACAACGCGCCGGATTCTGCGGTGGTCGACGCCCCGCAGCGCCCGGCGGCCCTGCGGATCAGGGGGTGGGCGGACCGCCAGGGCACCGCCATCAGAACCGGAACTCCGCCCGCAGGTTGACCGTGGTGAACGTCTTCGTGCGGGTGTCGCTGGCCTCGCTGCCGTCGTCGGCGAACGTGGTCGCGCCGCTGTCGTGGCGGTGGGCGGTGGCGTTGCTCACGGTCAGGCGCAGGCTGGTGTCGGGGCTGAGCTTCCACAGCGCGTTGAAGTCCAGCACCGGCTTGGCGCCGACCCGGCTGAAGCGGTCGTCGATCTCCTGCACGCGGAAGCCCGGCGTGTAGTTGAAGCTCGCGCCCAGGGTCAGCGGCAGGCCGCGCACCGGCCAGTCGACGCCGAGGTTGGCGGTCCACGGTGGCTGGCCTTCCAGGCGGTTGTCGGGGCCCGGCACCTGGTCCACGCGGCTCCACATCCAGCTCACGTTGCTGCGCAGGCTGATGCCCTGCACGGCAGCCGGTGCACCGGGCCACAGGTCCTGCAGGCGCGCCTTGGCTTCCAGCTCCAGGCCGGCGGCGTCGGCGCTGCCCACGTTCTGCGGCCGCGCCACGTAGCGCTGCACGCCGGTCTCGGGGTGCGGCTCCTGGCTGCGCACGTTGCGGATGAGGTCGTCGATGCGCTTGAAGTACACGTTGGCGCTGAGCACGCCGCCGGCGTCCAGGTAGTGCTCGTAGCCCAGCTCCAGGCTCCAGGCCAGCTCGGGCTTGAGGTTCGGGTTGCCGACGCGGTCGGGCTTGCTGGCGATGTTGGTCAGGCTGCTGTCGTAGTCGGCGTTGGTGGTGTAGCGCCCGACCAGCTGGCTGAGGTTGGGCGAGCGGTAGCTGCGGGTCAGGCTGGCGCGCAGCTGGTCGCGCGGCGCATCGGGGAACTTCCACACCATGTGCGCCAGCGGCGCGAACACGCCGCTGCGGTTGGCCACGGCGGGGCGGTTCTGCAGTGCGTCGCTGCGGGTCTCGATGCCCTCCCAGCGCGCGCCCAGGTAGAAGGAGAACTGCTTGCTCCATTCCCATTCGTCCTGGGCATAGAGCGCCAGGCGCTGCACGGTGGCCTGCAGGTCCTCGCCGAAGTCGCCGCCCACGGGCGAGCCGTCCAGGGTGATGCGGCGGCTGTCGGTGCGGGTGGTGCGCTCGGCCTCCCAGCCGGCGCTGGCGCTGTGGCGGTCGGCGATCAGCTGCGAGAACTTGCCGTTCAGGTCGACCGACTGCTCGCGGTTGCCGCTGTCGTCGATGCGGTGGCGCCCGCCGCCGGCCCGTCCGCCGGTCTCCTGGCGGTCGATCAGGGTGCTGGTGTCGGACAGCCGGCCGCCCAAGCGCAGCAGCAGCCGGCCGCCGCTGCCGGTGTTGGTGGTCCAGCTGCCATTCACCCGGGCCATGGTCCAGTCGGTGTCGCTGCGGCCGACGGCTAGGTCATAAGGCGGGCTCACGCCCACCGCCTGCGTCAGCCGCGACACGGTGTCGCTGCGGGTGCGCACCGCGTTGAAGAAGGGCTGCAGGTCCAGGCTGTCGCCGCCACCCAGCCGCCACTGCAGCCGGGCATTGGCGAACAGGCCGCTGCGCCGGGCCTCGCTGCTGCCCAGCGTGCGCTGGTCCAGCACCGGGACGCCGGCGGTGTTCAGGCCGACGATGCGGGTGTCGGTGGCGCTGTCCTGCCCGCCGCGGAAGACCGTGGCCGACAGGTTGTAGCCCAGCGACTCGCCGTTGCCGTTGGTCGCCCAGCTGGCGCCCACCTGGGGCGCGCTGCCGTCGGCGCCGCCGCCCACCTTGAACTCGTTGGCCTTGCGCTTGAAGTCGCTGCGCATGATCACGTTGATCGTGCCGGCGATGGCGCGCGTGCCGTGCTCGGCCACGGGCGCGCGCATGATCTCGATCTTCTCGATCTGCTCGGGCGCGATCGAATCGAGCGAGAAGCCCGGCGCCATGCGCTGGCCGTCGATCAGGATCTGCGTGTAGCCCGCGCCCATGCCGCGCATGCGCACCTGGCCGCCGCGCCCCGGCGGGCCGCCCAGCGTCACGCCGGGCAGGCGCTTGAGCACCTCGCCCAGGCTGGCGTCGCCCATGCGGTCCAGCTCCTCGCGGCCGTAGGTGATGCGGCTGGCGGTGGAGCGGCGGCGCTCGTCGGTGGTGGTGTCGGGCGAACTGCTGCCGGTGATCTCGACCTGCTGCGGCGCCGGCTGGGCCACCGGCGGCGCGGGCCGCTGCGCCGCCGGGCGCGGTGCGGACGCCGCCGCGCCCGGCGCGCTGGCGGCCGGCGGCGGGCTGGCGGCGGCAGGCTGGGCGCGCAGCAGCGGGCTGGCGCCCAGCAGCAGGCCGGCGCAGGCCAGCGGGAGGGGCATCAAGGGCAGGGGGCGCACGCGCATGGTGGCGCAGATTGTGCGGGCCCGGCCCCGACCGGCGGCGTCGCGGGTGTGGCAAACGGGTTTGCACATTTTTTCATTTGCAATGCCCGGCACACAACTGGGGCGCACAGTGCCGGGCCGCGGCAGCCGACATCCAGGCCAAGGCGCGGGGCTGTCGGAGCACCGCCGCAATCGGGGCAGGCGCATGCAGCACGACGTGGCGCACGACATCGCATTCACCCAGACCGGCCGGGAAGAGCGGGCCAATGCCGCCAGCCATGCCGCGGGCCTGCTGTTGGCGATGCTGGCGGTGCCGGCGCTGGCGCAGCAACTGGACATCGCGCGCCACCCGCTGCGCGAGCTGGGCGTGCAGGTCTTCATCGCCAGCATGGTGCTGATGTATGGCGTGTCGGCGGCCTACCACGCGGTGCCGGTGGGGCCGGCCAAGCGCTGGCTGCGCAAGTGCGACCACGCGGTGATCTTCGTCTTCATCGCCGGCAGCTTCACGCCCTTCGGCCTGCTGGCACTGCAGCACGGCCACACCGCCGGGCCGCTGGACCCCGCGGCCACACTGGCGGCGGTGTGGGTGGTGGCCCTGGCCGGCATGGCGCTGAAGTTCGACGGCCGGCTGCGCCACCGACTGCTGTCCACCGGCCTGTACCTGGGCTTCGGCTGGCTGGTGGCGGCCGTGGCCCAGCCCACGCTGCTGCTGGTGCCGCCCAGCGGGCTGCGCCTGGTGGTGGCCGGCGGCGTGGCCTATTCGCTGGGCAGCCTGTTCTTCCTGCTCGACCGGCGCATGCCCTACAGCCACCTCATCTGGCACCTGTTCGTGATCACCGGCAGCCTGTGCCACTTCATGGCCGTGCAACGCATGCTGTAGCTGCGGAAGTCGGGCGTGGCAGACTGCCCCGCATGACCCCGCACCCGGACGACGACGCCCTGCTGGTGGCCTGCCTGTGCGCCGGCTGGTGCACCACCTGCGACGCCTACCGCCCGGTGCTGGCCCAGGTGGCGGCGCAGCATCCGGACGCCCGCTTCGCCTGGATCGACATCGAGGACGATGCCGACGCCCTGGGCGACGATGCGCTGGACATCGAAACCTTTCCCACCGTGATGGTGCTGCGCGCCGGCCGCGTGCTGTTCCACGGCACGCTGCTGCCGCATGCCGGCACGCTGCAACGCCTGCTCGACAGCCTGCGCACCGGCGCCGCCACGGCCGCCGGCAGCCCGGTGCCGCCGGCGATGGCCGCGGCCGTCTGGCGCCTGGGCCCGCAGCGGCCGCTGTCCGGCGCCTGAGACGGTTGCCCGCGCCTTGTGCGGTCCGCGCATGCGCACATGCGCAAGACGACCTGACGCAAGTCGGCGCGCCGGTCTCGCCGCTACCATGCGGCCGATCGTGATGCACTGCACAAACCGCCAAGGAGTCCGCCGATGATCCGCCGCCGCACCGCATTGACCGCCGCAGCCAGCGCCGCCGCCAGCACTGCGCTTGCCGGCCTGGCGCCAGCCGCCTTTGCGCAGAGCAAGAAGGACAGCCTGGTGCTGGCGATGACGCTGGAGCCGCCGGGCCTGGACCCGACCGCTGGCGCGGCATCGGCCATCGCCGAGGTGGTGCAGTACAACGTGCTGGAGACGCTGACCAAGATCCGCGCCGACTCGACCATCGCCCCGCTGCTGGCCACCAGCTGGACCGTGACGCCGGACAACAAGACCTGGGCCTTCACGCTGCGCCCGGGCGTCAAGTTCCACAATGGCGAGCCCTTCAACGCCGCCACGGTGAAGTACGCCTTCGAGCGCGCCGCCGCGGCCGACAGCCTCAACAAGGACAAGGCGGTGTTTGCCAACATCGTGAACATCCGCGCCACCGACGACCTGACGGTGGTGATCACACTGAAGAACACCAACCCCGACTTCCTGTTCCAGATCGGCCAGGCCACGGCGGTGATCGTCGAGCCCAAGAGCGTGGCGACCAACAACACCCAGCCGGTGGGCACCGGCCCGTACAAGCTGGAGAGCTGGGCCAAGGGCAACAACCTGGTGCTGGCGCGCTGGGACGGCTACCGGGATGTGAAGAGCGTGGCCCTGCGCCGCGTGACCATCCGCTTCATCAGCGACGCCGCGGCGCAGGTGGCCGCACTGCTGGCCGGTGATGTCGACCTGTTCCCGCGCGTGTCGGCGGCGCGCAACCTCGACCAGTTCAAGGCCGACAAGCGCTTCCAGGTGCTGGTGGGCGGCACCCGCGCCAAGACGGTGGTGGCGATCAACAACAGGAAGAAGCCGCTGGACGACGTGCGCGTGCGCCGGGCGATTGCCATGGCCATCGACCGCAAGCAGGTCATCGACGGCGTGGCCAACGGCTTCGGCGCGCCCATCGGCAGCTTCTACGTGCCGGGCGCACCGGGCTATGTCGATCTCACCAGCGTCAACGGCTACAACCCTGACCGGGCGAAGGCGCTGCTGAAGGAAGCCGGCGTGACCACGCCGCTGGAATTGAGCCTGAAGCTGCCGCCCGCGCCCTACGCCCGCCAGGGTGGCGAGGTGATCGCCGCGATGCTGGCCAAGGTGGGCATCGTGGCCAAGCAGGAGAACGTGGAGTGGGCGCAGTGGCTGTCGGGCGTCTACGGCCAGAAGAGCTACGACCTCACCATCATCAGCCACGTGGAGCCGCTGGACTTCGGCAACTTCGCGCGGCCGGGCTACTACTGGAACTACGAGAGCGCCAAGTTCAACGCCCTGTGGGACAAGATCAACAGCACGGCCGATACCAGGCAGCGCCTGGCGCTGATGGCCGAGGCCCAGCGCCTGGTGGCCGACGACGCCGTGCTGGCCTACCTGTACCAGCCCACCGCCATCACCGTGGCCGCGGCCAGGCTGAAGGGCGTGTGGAAGGACATGCCGATCAGCGCGAACGACCTGGCGGCACTCAGCTGGGGTTGAGCGGAGGCAGGCGCGATGCACACCGCCGTCGACCCCTTCGGCCACCCGATCACGCTGCAGCACGCCGGCAGCGCCGAGGCCGTCCACGGCTTCATCCACGGCTTCCTGGGCTACCGGCCCAGCATCCTGGCGGTGCTGGCCGCCGCCGAGCACGACAACAGCCTGATCGTGCAGGCGGGCGCCGCGGCGCTGTGGATGTTCAGCGAATCACCCACCGGGCCGCCCAAGGCCCGTGCCCACCTGGACCGGGCCCGCGCCATCGGCCTGCCCGCCAGCGAGCGTGAACAGCGCTTCGCCAGCGCCATCGACCGCTGGGCCGACGGCGACCACGCCGGCGCACTGGCGCTGCATGTGGCGCTGTCGCACAGCCACCCGCGTGACCTGGCGGCCATCAAGCTGGGCCAGTACCACGCCTTCAACCTGGGTGACGCGCCGACGATGCTGAAGCTGGCGCTGCCGGCGGTCGATGCCGCACCGGAGGTACCCGCCGTGCACGGCCTGGCGGCCTTCGGCTGGGAGCAATGCCACCGGCTCGACCGCGCCGAGGCGGCGGCCCGCCGCGCGCTGGCCATGCAGCCCGACGAGCCCTGGGCCCAGCATGCCCTGGCCCATGTGATGCTGACCGACGGCCGCCTGGCCGAAAGCGCGGCGCAGCTCATGCCCTGGTCGGCCGGCTGGAACGGCCTGACCAGCTTCATGCGCACCCACCTGTGGTGGCACCTGGCCCTGCTGCACATCGAACTGGGCCAGGACGCCGAGGCGCTGGCGCTGTACGACCAGCAGGTCTGGGGCGTCGACACCAGCTATTCGCAGGACCAGGTCGGCGCGGTGTCGCTGCTGGCGCGGCTGGAGCTGGCCGGGGTGGCGGTGGGCGAGCGCTGGCAGGAACTGGCCGACCACCTGACCGGCCGCGTGCACGACCAGGTGCTGCCCTTCCTCGACCTGCAATACCTCTACGGCCTGGCGCGTGCCGGCCGGCCCGAGGCCGAGGCCCTGCTGGCCGCCATCGAGGCCCACGCGCCGCTGTCGCCTGGCGCCCAGCGCCCGGCCTGGCTGCAGGTGGCCCTGCCAGCCGCCCACGGGCTGATGGCACACGCCCGCGGCCACTGGGCCCAGGCCGCCGACGGCCTGGGGCTGGCGCTGCCGAAGCTGGCGCTGATCGGCGGCAGCCATGCGCAGCGCGACCTGTTCGGGCAGCTGCACATCGACGCATTGGCGAAGTCCGGCCAGCTGGCGGCGGCGCAGAACCTGCTGCAGCCGCAGGCCAACGGCCAGCCGCAATCGCAACGCCTGCTGCGGCGGCTGCACGAGGTCTACGCGGGGCTTGGTCTCCCCGCGCTCGCGCACTAGACCTCGTCCGGCACGCTGGTCTGCGCGGTGCTGGGCTGCCCGGGCAGGCCGGCCAGGTGCGCGGCATCGGCCCACTGCACGATCTGCAGCGCATCGCCCTGCCAGCGCAGGCGGTTGATGCCGGTGTTGGGGATGTCGCAGGCGCGGGCGCCGTGCAGCGGCAGGCGGTTGGCCTCGCGCCACAGCATGTCGAGCACACCGCCATGCGTCACCACGGCCACCCGCCGGCCGGCGTGCGCGGCCACCAGGCTGCGCAAGGCGGCCATCACCCGGGCATGGAAGTCGCGGTTGCTCTCGCCGCCCTGCGGCAGCGCGTAATCGGCGTCGTGGCGCACCCAGCGGTCCCACAGGTCGGCGTGGCAGCGACGGATGGTGGGCACGTCCAGCCCTTCCAGCAGGCCGAAACCCTGCTCGCGCCACTGCGGGTCGACCACGGGGGCCAGCCGGCGCACGCGGTGCAGCGGCTCGGCGGTGCGGCGGGCGCGCACCAGGTCGCTGCACACCAGCACGTCGATGGCCTCGTCGGCCAGCCGGGCGCCCAGGCGCTCGGCCTGCTCGATGCCGGTGCCATTCAACGGCACGTCGATCTGGCCCTGGAAGCGGTGCGCACGGTTCCAGTCGGTCTCCCCGTGGCGGATGACGATGAGGTCGGTCATGGCGCGATTGTCGGCGCCCTGCCGTGGCGCACCGGCGGCAGAACCGGGGCAATGGCATGACAAACCGCCCGAACCGTGGCCCGATGCCCGCTGGCCCGCGCACGCCAGGCCGGTGTGCAGAGGGCGGCAAGACAGCGCCACCCCCGGGTTGAAGGGCAGGTCAACCCGTGAAAATGTGACGGGTTGCAAGCCCGTGCGCCTGAAGGTACGGGGATTGCCAAGACGCCTTTTCGTTCGGCAATCCTGTGCCGATGGCCTGTCGCCGGCCCATCCACTGACGTTACGAATGGCGACCTCCGGCACTTCGCCGCCGCAGGGCGCGGCCGACAATCCAGGCGTCAGTGCCTGATGTGGTCGTCAAACAGAGGCCGGGTCCACCCGGTCCGCAGGGGTTCAACGGCGGCCTGGCGCCCGTGGTCTGCACCACGGCTGCCGCGGTCGACCCAGTGCACCTGCAGCCGTCTGCAACGGGCGCCTGGCGTTGAAGTTTCGGTATCTGCAAAGGGCAAACCGCGCGAAAGCGCGGGACGCAAAGTCATCGGTCTAAAGGGCTCAGGCCCCATGACGGCTGGACTGCCAGAGCCACCTGTCGCAGCGCGCCGCCTGGCGCACTGCCGGCGCAGGCGCCTGCCTGCGCCCGGGGCCCCGCCAGCCGGGCCCCGTCGGCCGCGCTGCGCGCGGACGGGTCGATTTGCGCGGTCCGGTGTGTCACGGGGCAACCCATCGCACATCGGGTCACCACCATGCAAGTCTTCCGGCTGCTGCCGTCCAAGGGTTCTTTCAACGGGGCAACGGGCCGGGCGTCCCTGTCCGGCACCGCCCGCGCACGCTGCGTGGCGCTGGCCGCCGCCATCACCTGCCTGGGCGCGATGCCGGCACTGGCGGCCGGCCCCGCGCTGTCGCCCGAAGGCGCCTGGGCGCGTGGCCGCATCCTGGTCGTGCCCAAGTCCGGCCTGAGCGATGCCGCACTGGCGAAGCTGCTGGCCGCCGAGGGCGGCAGCGCCCAGCGCATCGGCCGCAGCAACGTGCACCTGGTGAACCTGCCGGGCCAGGCCTCGGAGACGGCCGTGGCCGCCCGCCTGGCGCACCACCCGCTGCTGAAGTCGGCCGAGGTCGACCGCCTGGTGAACGCCGACTTCACGGCCAATGACCCCTACGCCGCCAGCCAGTGGCACCTGGCCAAGGTGCTGGCACCGACCGCCTGGGACAGCGCCCAGGGCAGCGGCGTGACGATCGCGGTGCTCGACTCGGGTGTCGAGGCCACCCACCCCGACCTCGCCGCCCAGCTGGTGCCGGGCTGGAACGTGTTCGACAACACCGCCATCACGGCCGACGCCAAGGGCCACGGCACCCAGGTGGCCGGCACCGCTGCGGCGTCGCTGAACAACGCCGCCGGCGTGGCGTCGGTGGCCGGCAAGGCGCGGATCATGCCGGTGCGCATCACCGCCGCCGACGGCACCACCACCTACCTCAGCACCGTAGCGCAGGGCATCACCTGGGCCGCCGACAACGGCGCACGGGTCGCCAACGTCAGCTACAGCGTGGCGGGCAGCACCGCGGTGCAGAGCGCCGCGCAATACATGAAGGACCGCAACGGCCTGGTCTTCATCAGCGCCGGCAACAGCAACGTCGACCTCGGCGTGGCGCCGAGCAGCGCCTTCATCGTGGTGGCCGCCACCGATGCCAACGACGCCAAGGCCAGCTGGTCGAACTTCGGCAACTGGGTGCACCTGACGGCGCCCGGCGTGTCCATCACCACCACCAGCCCGGGCAGCAGCTATGCCAGCGTCTCGGGCACCTCGTTCTCGTCGCCACTGGCAGCCGGTGTCGCGGCGCTGATCATGTCGGCCAACCCGGCCCTGGGCAGCAGCCAGGTCGAGAGTCTGCTGTTCGCCACCGCCCGCGACCTGGGCGCCGCCGGCCGCGACCCCATCTTCGGCTGGGGCCGGGTCGATGCCGCAGCAGCGGTCAGCGCCGCGCTGACGACCACCAGCACCCGCCTGACCAGCGACACCCAGGCGCCCACGGTGGCCATCGCCGCCCCGCTGGCGTCCAGCAGCGTCAGCGGCTGGACGGCCGTCAACGTCAACGCCAGCGACAACGTCGGCGTCGCCAAGGTCGAGCTGCGGGTCAACGGCAAGCTGGTGGCCACCGACACCGCCGCGCCCTTCGCGTTCTCCTGGGACAGCACCAGCGTGGCCAACGGCACGGCCAGCCTGGTCGCCACGGCCTACGACGCCGCCGGCAACAGTGCCGCCTCCAGCGCCGTCGGCGTGACGGTGGCCAACGTCACCGCCAGCGCCGACACCACGCCGCCGGTGGTGCGCTTCACCAGCCCCGGCAGCACGGTGGTCTCGGGCAGCGTCACGGTCGCCTCGTCGGCCAGCGACGACCGTGGCACCACGGGGCTGACGCAGAAGCTCTACATCAACGGCAGCCTGGTGGCCCAGGCCAGCGGCGGCTCGCTGAGCTACAAGTGGAACACCACCAAGCTGGCCAAGGGCAGCTACACGCTGAGCGCCGTTGCGAAGGACGCCGCCGGCAACAGCGCGACCACGACGCTGCAGGTCAGCCGTTGAGCAGAATCAAGGAATCCCCACACGCTTCATTCCGGAAGACCCGATGTCGACCGAACTGACACTTCTGAAAACTTGTAACTGTTACAAATGACAAGTGTGCGCAAAATCAACGCTTTGAGGAATCTGGCACAGCTTATGCAAGATCAGGCCTAGGCGCGGTCGTCGCGCCAGTTCACTGAACGGGAGCGCGCATGCCTCACATCAAGAAACTCCTCGCGGCAGCCGCCCTTTGCGGCCTTCACGCGGCCGGTTCGGCCGCGGTGGTGTTCAACCCCGTCAACAGCAACACCGGCATCGACAACGTCGTCTTCAACCCCTGCGCGGCGGAAGTGATCCTGGGCACGACCGTCAGCGGCTGCCTGAACAACGACAACAGCACCTACGTGACGTTCACCGGCAGCGAGCAGCTGTCGGTCAATGGCGGCCAGGCCAGCATCGAAGCAGTGGACGGCGCCTTCGACAACCTGCTGATCCAGATGGCGTCGGCCACCCAGGGCTTCACGAAGATCGTGTTCAACGTCAACACCGACGCCCTCGACCCGACCGGCCAGATCACGATCACGGCCAACCTGTTCGCGCCGGGCACGTCGGTCACCTCGTCGGCGCTCAACCTGGCCAACGGTCAGAACTTCTTCACCGTCGAGAGCACGGCTGGCGACGTCATCCAGTCGCTGTCCTTCGTCAGCTCGACCGGCCTGAATGCGGTGCTGTTCCAGGACACGCGCCAGGTCCGCATCGGCGTGGCCGATGCGCCGCCGACCAC
>CALMIF010000060.1 GCA_937864045.1 uncultured Aquabacterium sp.
GATGCCGGCGAGACCCTGGCCTGCGGCACCGGCGCCTGCGCGGCGGTGGTGGCCGGCATCCGCCTGGGCTGGCTGGATGCGAAGGTCGACGTGCAGGCCCGCGGCGGCCTGCTGACCGTGGAATGGGCCGGCGGTGACGCCCATGTGCTGATGACCGGGCCGGCCGTGACGGTCTACGAAGGGGACATTGAACTGTGACGATCCAGGGCGCCATCACCGAGGACGACATCGCCAACTACCTGGCCAACACGCCGGGCTTCTTCGAGCGCCATGCCGAGCTGCTGGCCAGCGTCCAGCTGACCAGCCCGCATGGGCAGCGCGCCGTCTCGCTGCAGGAACGGCAGATGGAAATGCTGCGCGAGAAGATCAAGCTGCTGGAGCGCGAGCGCATGGCGATGATCCGCCACGGCCGCGAGAACGAGGCCATCGCCGACCGGCTGCACCGCTTCATCCGTGCCATCCTGCTGGCGCGCACGCCGGGTGGCCTGCCGGTGGACCTGGTGGCCTCGCTGCAGCACGAGTTCCTGATCCCGCAGGCGGCGATCCGCCTCTGGGGCGTGGCCGAGAACTACCAGGGCCTGCCCTATGCCGCCGACGTGGGCGACGAGGTGCGCCAGCTGGCCGACGGCCTGACGCTGCCGTTCTGCGGCCTGAACGCGGGCCACGCGCCCGCCGCCTGGCTGGACGATGCGGCCACCGTGATGTCGATTGCCCTGGTGCCGCTGCGCGCGGCGTCCGGTCCCGCCTTCGGCCTGCTCGTGCTGGGTTCGCCCGACCCCACGCGCTACAGCGCCGACATGGGCACCGACTTCCTGGTGCGCGTGGGCGAGGTGGCCGGCGCAGCCTTGTCGCGTTTGCTGCCGGCAGGCTGATCGCCGCCATGCCGCCGCCGCTGGCGAGCGAGCTGCAGGCCTTCCTGCAGCACCTGCGGGTGGAGCGGCGGCTGGCCGGGCGCACGCTGGCGATGTACGGCGACGCGCTCGGCTGGCTGCAGCAGATGGCGGCCGACGACGGGCAGCCGCTGGCCGACGTGCAGGCGCACCACGTCCGCGCCTGGGCGGCCCGCCTGCGCGAACGCGGGCTGGGCCCGCGCAGCATCGCCATCGCCCTGGCGGCCTGGCGCGGCCTGTACCGCCACTGGGGGCGCGAGCGGCGGGTGACGCACAACCCGGTGCAGGGCATCCGCCCGCCCAAGGCGCCCAAGCCGCTGCCCAAGGCGCTGCCGGTGGACGACGCCGTGGCCTTGGCCGAGCAGATGCCCAGCAGCGCCAACCCGGCGCTGCGCGCACGCGACCACGCCATCGTCGAGCTGCTCTACGGCTGCGGCTTGCGGGTGGGCGAGCTGACCGGGCTGGATGTGGCGCCCAGCCCCCAGGCGGCTGGCTGGATCGACGCCCCCGAGGCCACCGCCCATGTGCTGGGCAAGGGCAGCAAGCGCCGCAGCGTGCCGGTGGGCGGCCCGGCGCTGCAGGCGCTGGCCGACTGGCTGGCCTTGCGCGGCGACCTGGCGCGGCCGGAGGAGTGCGCGCTCTTCGTCAGCAACCGCGGCACGCGCCTGTCCGACAGCGCGCTGCGCACCCGGCTGCAGCAGCTGGCCCGCGAGGCGGGCCTGGCCACCGGTGTGCATCCGCACATGCTGCGTCACAGCTTCGCGTCGCACCTGCTGCAGAGCAGTGGTGACCTGCGCGGCGTGCAGGAGCTGCTGGGCCACGCCAGCATCAGCAGCACGCAGATCTACACCAAGCTCGACTTCCAGCACCTGGCCAAGGTGTACGACGCGGCGCATCCGCGGGCGAAACGGAAGTAGCGGTCTGCCGGCCGCCGGACAATGCGCCGACATGAGACCCCCACACTCACTTCGTTCGCTGCCCCCCGAGGGGGCTTGGCTGCCTTTCGGGCGGCCGGGCAGGCAGCCATGAAATCGATCCGACTGCGTGAAGGCCGCGAGCGCTCGCTGCAGCGCCGCCATCCCTGGGTGTTCGAGGGCAGCGTCGCCCGCGGCAGTGCCGATGCCGGCGAGCTGGTGCGGGTGGAATCGCACGACGGCCGCTTCCTGGCCTGGGGCGCCTGCAGTCCGCAGTCCGCCATCCGCGTGCGGGCCTGGAGCTTCGACGAGGCCGAGCGCATCGACGCCGCCTTCTTCAGCCGCCGCCTGCAGCAGGCCATCGCGCTGCGCGGCCGGCTGGGCATCGCCAGTGACGGTGTGCGCCTGGTGCATGGCGAGGCCGACGGCCTGCCGGGCCTGGTGGTCGACCGCTATGGCGACGTGCTGAGCGTGCAGTTCGGCGCCGCGGGGGTGGAGCGCTGGCGCGAGACCATCGCCGATGCGCTGCTGAAGCTGACCGGCCTGACGCGCCTCTACGAGCGCAGCGACGCCAGCGTGCGCAGCCTGGAGGGCCTGCCCGAGCGCACCGGCTGGCTGCGCGGCAGCGGGGACACCGCGCAGCACATCACCGAACACGGCTGGCAGCTGGGCCTGGACGTGGCGCTGGGCCACAAGACCGGCTACTACCTCGACCAGCGCGAGAACCGCCGCCGCTTTGCCGAGCTGGTGCGCCAGCTGGGCAGCCGCACGGTGCTGAACTGCTATGCCTACACCGGCGGCTTCAGCGTGGCGGCGCTGGCCGGTGGCGCGCAGCAGGTCACCACGGTCGATTCATCGGCCCCGGCCCTGGCCCAGGCGCGCGACAACCTGCGCCGCAACGGCTTCGACGACACGGCCCACACCTTCGTCGACGCCGACGTCAACGCCTTCCTGCGCCAGTGCCTGGCCGACGGCCGCACGTTCGACGCCATCGTGCTCGACCCGCCGAAGTTCGCGCCCACGGCCGCCCACGCCGAGCGCGCCGCCCGCGCCTACAAGGACATCAACCGCCTGGGCCTGAAGCTGCTGGCGCCGGGCAGCCTGCTGCTGACCTTCAGCTGCTCGGGCGGCATTTCCGCCGACCTGTTCCACAAGATCGTGGCTGGCGCCGGGCTGGATGCGGGTGTCAACGCGGCCATCGTGCAGCGGCTGGAAGGCGCGCCGGACCACCCGACGACGCTGGAGTTTCCCGAGGGCGAGTACCTGAAGGGGCTGGCGCTGCTGCGGTCCTGATCAGCCGAGCTGCACCGCCGGCTCGAACTTCGCCCGGTGGGTGGCGAAGTAGCTCTTCACGTTGCGCACGTTGGCGTCCTGGGTGAACAGGCGCTGCACCAGGGCATGCCAGGCGGCCATGTCGGGCACCCAGCACACCAGCACCAGATCGGGCCCGGGCGACACCCGGTAGCACTGCTGCACCGCGCCTTCAGCCACGGCCCGGGCCTCGAAGGCCGCCACATGCTCGGCGCCCTGGCGGTCCAGCGTGATCTCGGCGATGGCGCTCAGGCCGCCCACCCGTGCCGGCGCCACGATGGCCACCTGGCGTTCGATCACGCCGCCGTCGACCAGCCGCCGCACCCGCCGCAGCGCGGTGGCCGGCGACACATGCGCGGCTTCCGCCAGCGCCTGGTTGCTGCGTGATGCATCGGCCTGCAGCAGGTCCAGCAGGCGCAGGTCGATGGCGTCGAGCGGTTCCGGATTGGTTGAATCGGTCATTGAAGGCCGATTCTGGCAAGAAAATTTCAACCCGTCTTGTGACGGATGAAACATTGCGCAAGAAGCCAAAGTTTGCACACTTCTTTCTTTGGTGGCTGGCTAGCATGCGCCCCTGTCCCAACCCAGGAAACACCAACATGTGTGGCATCGTCGGCGCCGTCAGCACCCGCAACATCGTCCCGGTCCTCGTCGAGGGCCTGAAGCGGCTGGAATACCGTGGCTACGACAGCTGCGGTGTCGCGGTGCACCAGCACGGCGAGCTGCGCCGCACCCGCAGCACCAGCCGGGTGGCCGAGCTGGGCACGCAGATCGCGCAGGACGACGTGCAGGGCGGCACCGGCATCGCCCACACCCGCTGGGCCACGCACGGCGTGCCGGCGGTGCACAACGCGCACCCGCATTTTTCGGGCAATCGCATCGCGCTGGTGCACAACGGCATCATCGAGAACCATGACGAATTGCGCGCCGAGCTGCAGGGCAAGGGCTACGTCTTCGAAAGCCAGACCGACACCGAGGTCATCGCCCACCTGGTGCACCAGCTCTACGACGGCGACCTCTTCGACGCCGTGCAGCGCGCCACGCTGCGGCTGAAGGGCGCCTACGCCATCGCCGTGTTCTGCCGCGACGAGCCGCACCGGGTGGTCGGCGCGCGCGAGGGCAGCCCGCTGGTGCTGGGTGTGGGCGAGGGCGAGACCTTCCTGGCCAGCGACGCGATGGCCCTGGCTGGCGTCACCGACCAGATCGTCTACCTGGAAGAGGGCGACGTGGTCGACCTGCAGCTGGGCAAGCACTGGATCACCGCCCGCCAGGCCGATGGCAGCTATGAGCGCGTGCAGCGCACCGTGCGCACGGTGCACGCCCACACCGGCGCCGCCGAGCTGGGCCCCTACCAGCACTACATGCAGAAGGAGATCTTCGAGCAGCCGCGCGCGATCAGCGACACGCTGGAATCGGTGGCCGGCATCACGCCCGAGCTCTTCGGCGACGACGCCTACAAGGTCTTCCAGGACATCGACCGCGTGCTGATCCTGGCCTGCGGCACCAGCTACTACAGCGGCTCCACCGCCAAGTACTGGCTGGAGAGCATCGCCGGCATCCCGTGCAGCGTCGAGATCGCCAGCGAGTACCGCTACCGCGACAGCGTGCCCGACCCGCGCACCCTGGTCGTCACCATCAGCCAGAGCGGCGAGACGGCCGACACCATCGCCGCGCTGAAGCATGCGCGCAGCCTGGGCATGGGCCGCACGCTGACCATCTGCAACGTGGCCACCAGCGCCATGGTGCGCGAGTGCAAGCTGAACTTCCTGACCCATGCCGGCGTGGAGATCGGCGTGGCCAGCACCAAGGCCTTCACCACCCAGCTGGTGGCGCTGTTCCTGCTGACGCTGGCGCTGGCGCAGAGCCGCGGCCGCCTCAGCGACGAACAGGAAGCCGGGCACATCAAGGCCCTGCGCCACCTGCCCGCCGCCGTGCAGGCGGTGCTGGCGCTGGAGCCGCAGATCATCGCCTGGGCGGCCGACTTCGCCCGCAAGGAGAACGCGCTGTTCCTGGGCCGCGGCCTGCACTACCCCATCGCGCTGGAAGGCGCACTCAAGCTCAAGGAGATCAGCTACATCCACGCCGAGGCCTACCCCGCCGGCGAGCTGAAGCACGGCCCGCTGGCCCTGGTGACCAGCGCGATGCCGGTGGTCACCATCGCCCCGAACGACGCGCTGCTGGAAAAGCTCAAGAGCAACCTGCAGGAAGTGCGCGCCCGCGGCGGCGAGCTGTTCGTCT
>CALMIF010000061.1 GCA_937864045.1 uncultured Aquabacterium sp.
CAACAACGAGAAGGAGCTGCCCGACGCCTTCCTGCGCCGCTGCTTCTTCCACTACATCAAGTTCCCCGACGCCGACACGATGAAGAGCATCGTCGACGTGCACTTCCCCGGCCTGAAGAAGGAACTGCTGGCCGCGGCCATGAAGACCTTCTACGACGTGCGCAATCTGCCGGGTCTCAAGAAGAAGCCCAGCACCAGCGAACTGCTGGACTGGCTGAAGCTGCTGGTGGCCGAGGACATCCCGCTGGAAGTGCTGCAGAGCAAGGACGAGAAGGTCACCGTGCCGCCGCTGGTGGGCGCGCTGCTGAAGAACGAGCAGGACGTGACCCTGTTCGAGAAGCTGGTGTTCATGCAGCGGCACAACCGCTGACCGGCGACGCCGAAACTGCCGCGGCGCGATGCAGGTCGACACCCGGACGGCGCTGCTGCACGGCCTGATCGATGCCGTCGGCTTCGTCGGCGGTGCCCTGGCCGGCTGGCGCCTGGGACGCTGGTTCGGCTTCGACATCCTGGCGCCCGGCCCCTGGACCCTGGACAGCCTCGCCGGCTGGGCCTTCCTGATCGCAGGCCTGGCCGGTGGCAAGTGGCTGTCGATGCGCTGGCGCGCGCGCAGCCTGACCAAGCAATGAGCACCGCATGACCCTGCCCCGCATCACCTCCCCCGTCACCCTGACCGGCCGGCATGTGCGCCTGGTGCCGCTGGACGCGTCGCACCACGACGGCCTCGTCGACGCGGTGCGCGACGGCGCACTGTGGAACCTCTGGTACACCGCCGTGCCCACGCCCGAGGGCATGGCGGCCGAGATCCAGCGCCGCCTGGGCCTGCAGGCCGCGGCCGGCATGCTGCCGTTCACCGTGCTCGATGCCGATGGCAAGGTGGCCGGCATGACCACCTACATGAACATCGACAACGCCAACCAGCGGGTCGAGATCGGCAGCACCTGGTACGCGCAGCGGGTGCAGCGCAGCCCGCTGAACACCGAGGCCAAGCGACTGCTGCTGGCCCACGCCTTCGAGCAGCTGCAGTGCATCGCGGTCGAGTTCCGCACCCACCGCTTCAACCAGCAGAGCCGGCGCGCCATCGAGCGCCTGGGCGCGCAGCTCGACGGCATCCTGCGCAACCACCAGCGCGCGGCCAACGGCACGCTGCGCGACACCGTGGTCTACAGCATCACGGCCGACGAGTGGCCGACGGTGCGCGCGCATCTGGACTTCCAGCTCGCCCGCGAGCGATAGTCGGACCGGGGCATCAGCATGGCGCCCTGACGTCGGCGGTGCCCGTGCCGCCCCTCGCCACCCACTGCAGTCAGACACCATGGCCCGCAAGAAGCCGATCACGATCGAGGACCTCTGGCAGATCGAGCGGCTGGGCACGCCCAGCCTGTCGCCCGACGGTGCGCAGGCGGTGCTGGCCGTCACCCGGCACGACATGGCCGGCAACAGCGCCGCCAGCACGCTGTGGCTGCTGTCCACCCTGGGCGGCGCGCCGCGCCCGCTGACGCAGTGCGGCGACAAGGACGGCCAGCCGCAGTTCAGCCCGCGCGGCGACCGCATCGGCTTCATCGCCAAGCGTGAACAGCAGGGCAGCAAGGACGCCGCGCCGCAGTTCTACGTGATCCCGGTCGACGGCGGCGAGGCGCAGCGCATCGGCAGCGTGGCCACCGGCGTCGACGCCTTCCGCTGGTGCCCGGACGGCGAGCACATCGTGTTCGTCTCCTGGGTGTGGCCGCACCTGAAGGGCGCCAAGGCGCAGGCCCAGGCGCTGAAGGACAGGCAGGCCGACAAGGCCACCGGCGTGGCCACCGGCGAGGGTCTGTACCGCTACTGGGACCACATGCTGCCCGCGGGCCGGGTGCCGCACCTGCACCGCATGAGCCTGAAGACCGGCCGTGTGCAGGACCTGTTCGAGGGCACGCCCTACAGCCTGGACTGGTGCGAACCGGATGCGAACTGCTTCGACGTCTCGCCCGACGGCCGGCGCATGGTCTTCGCGTTCGACCCGGCGCCCGAGCGGCGCATCGACAGCCGCTTCGCCCTGGCGGAACTCGACCTGCGCAGCCGCCGCATCGAGGTGATCGCCCAGGACATCGCCTGGCACTACGGTTCCCCTCGGTACAGCCCGGACGGTTCACGCATCGCCTGCCTGGCCAGCCACCAGGCGCTGCGCCACACCATGCCCAACCACCTGGCGGTGTTCACGCCCGGCGAGGCGGTCGAGGTGGTCAGCGGCGAGTGGGACCACGACGTGGCCGCGCCGCTGCTGTGGGAGGAGGACGGCAGTGCCGTGCTGTTCGGCGCCGAGCAGCAGGGCCGGCGCCACCTGTGGCGCTTCGACCTGGCCGACCACCGCGCCGAGGTGCTGGTGCCCGGTGGCACGGTGCTGGGCTTCGACAAGTGCGCCGGCACCGTGGTCACCGTGGCCGACGCCGCCGACCACCCGGCGCGCTGCCATGCCTACCTGCCCGGCGTGGCACCCCGCCGCATCGAGACCTTCAACGACAAGCTGCTCGGGCGCGTCCATCTCGGCCGCCATGAGGCCATCCGCATCACCGGTGCGCAGGGCGACCCGGTGCAGGTGTGGCTGTTCCACCCGCCGGGCTTCGACCCGAAGAAGAAATATCCGCTGCTGCAGGTGATCCACGGCGGCCCGCACACCGCCGTGGGCGACGGCTGGCACTACCGCTGGAACAACCCGCTGCTGGCCGCCGGCAGCGGTGCGGCGGCCAAGGGCCGGGGCAAGGCCGAGCGCGGCCAGGTGGTGGCAGTGGTCAACTACCACGGCTCGTCGGGCTTCGGTCATGCCTTCCTCGACAGCATCACGCACCGCTGGGGCCAGCTCGAACTGCAGGACGTGGAGGCCGCGACCACCGCCCTGCTGCAGCGGCCCTACATCGACCCGCAGCGCGTCTACGCCGCCGGCGGCAGCTACGGCGGCTACATGGTGGCCTGGATGAACGCGCATGCGGTGTCGGGGCGCTATGCCGCCTACGTCTGCCACGCCGGCTGCTTCGACTGGACGGCGATGTTCGCCGGCGACGCCTGGTCCTGGCATGCCAAGGAACTGGGCACCTGGTACTGGGACGACCTGGCCCAGGTGCAGGCGCAGAGTCCGCATGCCTTCGCCGCGAAGATGCACACGCCCACCCTGGTGATCCACGGCGCGCTGGACTACCGCGTGCCCGACGCCCAGGGCCTGGCCTACTACAACACGCTGAAGGCGCGCGGCGTGCCGTCGCGCCTGCTGTGGTACCCCGACGAGAACCACTGGATCCTCAAGCCGCAGAACAGCCGGCAGTGGTACCGCGAGCTCTTCGCCTGGCTGGCCCAGCACCAGGGCCGGGCCGACGGCGGCACGCTAGCCGCCTGAGCCGCCGGCCTCAGGCCGCCGTGGCGCGCCGGCCGGACGGCGCGGTCGGCTGCAGCGTCACCGCGTCGGCCACCACGCGGTCGCCGCCGGCCAGGCGGGCGCACTGGGCCTGCGCCTGGGCCCGGCGCAGCACGGCCTGCGGGCCGCCATCGCCGGCATCGGCCTCGGCCAGGCCGATGCTCAGCGTCAGGCGCTGGCCTGATTCCGGATGCAGGCCGCCGTCGCTGGCCACCTTGGCCAGCAGGTCCTGCGCCAGCGCCAGGGCGGCGGCGCGCCGGGTGCCGGGCAGCAGCACGCGGAACACGCCGTCGCCGCAATGAGCCAGCACATCACCGGCCCGCAGGCCCAGCTTGAGCTTCCAGGACAGCTCGGCCAGCACCGCGTCGGCGGTGTGCACGCCGAAGTGCTGGCGCACCGCACCCAGCTGGTCGACGGCCAGTTCCATCACCACCACCGGGCTGCCCCAATTGGCGCCGGCGCCGCCACTCCTGGGCCAGCACGCCGTCCAGCGTCACGCCATCGGCCAGGCCGGTCAGCGCGTCCAGGCGCTGCAGGCGGTTCACCTCGCGCACCAAGCGGCCGAAGGCCTGGTAGGCGGCGGCCATGTTGATCACGAAGATCGGCGCCAGCAGCGCCCAGGCCAGCGCCAAGCTGCCGTGGAAGCGGATGTCGACCTCGGCGCCGATGAACAGGCCGCCGACCGCCCGCGCCACCAGGGCCGTGCCGGCCGAGGCCGCGCTGAACAGCACCGCCAACGCCACGCGCGGCGCGCCACTGCGCTGCAGCTGCTGCGCCTCCTGGGTGCCGGCCCGCAGCGCCACCCAGGCATTGGCCAGCAGGCTCACCGCCACCCGCCCCTGCTCCGTGACCGGGCTCATGCCCAGCACCAGCACCGCGCCGCCGGCCAGCAGCACCAGCAGGCGCTGCTCGGCGCGGCGCGGCGCCTGTCAGGCCGCAGCCGGCCTGCCGCAGCAGCACGCAGCCCACCACCTGCATCAGGTTGGACACGGTGTGGGTCAGGAAGTACGGCCCCTCGCCACGCCAGCCCACCAGCAGCAGGCTGGTGCCCAGCATCAGGTTGAACCAGGCCATCGCCAGCAGCGCTCGGCGCAGCGTGTCGGACAGCCGCGCCGCGGCGATCCAGGTGGCGCCGAAGAGCAACTGCAGCACGCCGACAAAGGCCCACAGGGACAGTCCCAGCACGTCACCGGTCGCCATCGCCCGCCCCTTGCCGCCCTGCTCGTCGCATGGCGGAAAATCTCGACCCGCGTGCAGCCTGCGCCGCCCCCCCGATTCCGGCGTCGGCGGCGCTGTCGGGCCCCGGGGCTGCGCACTTCGACACACGCCGGCCGGTGCGGCGCCGCGGCCGGCGACAGCTGGCGGGCCGCCGCCGTCTCCTGGCGGACGCTGGCCCGGCACCGAACTGGGTATGCTTGCCGTCACCCGCCCCTC
>CALMIF010000062.1 GCA_937864045.1 uncultured Aquabacterium sp.
CTCGGGGTAGCCGCTCAGGATCAGCACCGGCAGCTCGGGCCGGCGCGCCTTGATGGCGGCCAGCGCGTCGACGCCGCTCTGGTCGGGCATGGACAGGTCCATCACCATCACGTCCAGGTCGCCGGCGCGCAGCAGGTCCAGGGCCTCGCGGCCGTTGGCGGCCTCGCCCGTGACCCGCAGGTCGACCTGGTCGCCCAGGAACTGGCGCAGGCCGGCGCGCACGACGGCATGGTCATCGACGATCACGACACGGATCACGCAGGGCCCCGGCGGCTGTGGCTGATCGGTCCAGTGTAGGGGAACCCATGCGCAGCGGCACCCGCGCTTCCCGCCTGCCCGAAGGGCTGCTCGGCTTCGGCCTGGCCCTGCTGCTGGCCGGCGTGCTGGTGGTCATCAGCGAGCTGGGCTACGACCGCGCCACCGGCCAGCTCAACGACCTGGTGCTGATGGGCCAGAACCGGCTCGAACTGGCGCGGGTGGCGCGGCGCATCAGCGATGCCGAGTCGAGCCAGCGCGGCTACCTGCTGACGGCGCGTGCCGACTACCTGGCGCCCTACAAGGCCGCGCGTGCCGATGTCGAGCAGGGCCTGCAGCGCCTGGCCGAACTGCAGGCGCAGCGCCGGGCCGCCGCCGAGGACGACCCGGAGACCGCTGCCGGCGCCGTGGCCGACCGCGCCGACCTGAAGGCGCTGACCGACAGCGCACGCACCAAGCTCAGCGAGATGAACGAGGTGCTGGGCCTGTTCGAGCTGGGCCGGCGCGACTCCGCGCAGGAGCTGATCCTCACCGGCATCGGCCGCGAGGCGATGGCCAACGTGCGGGCGCTGAGCGACCGCATGCTGGCGCGTGAGAACGCCCGCGTCACGGCGGGTCTGCGGCTGGTGTTCGACTCGCTGCTGCGCAACCGCGTGGGCATCGCCGGCGGTGCGCTGCTGAGCCTGCTGCTGGTGGCCCTGGTGCTGCGCCAGCGCCACCAGGCCGGGCTGCAGCGCGAGGCGCAGCAGCAGGCCATCAAGGCCGAGCGCGACCGGCTGGAGCAGGAAGTGCAGCACCGCACCGCCGAGCTGACCAGCCTGGCGCGCCACCTGGAGACCACCCGCGAGGACGAGCGCGCCCGCCTGGCGCGCGACCTGCACGACGAGCTGGGCGCGCTGCTGACGGCCGCCAAGCTGGACGTGGCCCGTCTGCGCCCCGGCCTGGCGCAGTCGGCCCCGGCCCTGCTGCCCCGGGTGGAGCACCTGGTGCAGACGCTGAACAGCGGCATCGCGCTGAAGCGCCGCATCATCGAGGACCTGCGCCCGTCCAGCCTGGACAACCTGGGCCTGGTGCCGGCGCTGGAGATCCTGTGCAGCGAGTTCGCCGAGCGGCTGCAGGTGCAGCTGCAGACCAGCCTGCTGCCGGTGACGCTGTCGCCCGCGGCCGAGCTGACCACCTTCCGCCTGGTGCAGGAGTCGCTGAACAACATCGCCAAGCATGCGCAGGCCCGGCTGGTGGCGGTGTCGCTGGCGCCGCTGGACGACGGCAGCGCCTGCATCCGCATCACCGACGACGGCCGCGGCTTCGACCCTGCGCAGCTGGCCCTGGGCAGCCAAGGCCTGGTGGGCATGCGCTACCGGGTGCAGGCCGACGGCGGCCAGCTCACGATCACCAGCCAGCCCGGCGCCGGCACGCAGGTGCAGGCCGTGCTGCCCGCCGCGCCGGTGCCGCCGAAGGCTGCCGCCTGACGCCGGCGCGGCCGGGCTTCAGCCGGCGAGCGCCACGATCTGCGCCGCGCCCACCGCGCCCGACTGGCGCCGCTGCTCCACCCCGCCCTGCAGCCGCACCAGGGTCGGGATGCTGCGGATGCCGAACTTCGCACTCGTCTCGGGGCTGTCGTCGCTGTTGACCTTGACCAGCAGCGCCCGGCCCTTGAGCTGGCGCGCCGCGGCGTCGAACTGCGGCGCCATCTGCCGGCAGGGGCCGCACCAGGGCGCCCAGAAGTCGACCAGCACCGGCAGGGTGCTGTTCTGCACGAAGCGGTCGAAGCTCAGGTCGTCCAGCTCGATGGGCGCGCCGGCCAGCAGCGGCCGGTGGCAGCGGCCGCAGTCGGGGTCGTCGGCCAGGCGGTCGGCCGGCAGCCGGTTGGTGGCGCCGCAGTGGGCGCAGACGATGTGGTGGGTGTCCATCCGGCGCAGTTGAGGCGCCAAAGGGCGAGTTTCAAGCCGTGGCGGCGACAGGCTTGGGCTGCGGCAGGTCGAACACCAGGCAGGTGGTGGTGGCGTGGGCGTAGAGCGTGCCGTCGGCGCCGACCAGGCGCGCCTCGGCGGTGGCCAGTTGCCGTCCGCAGTGGATCACCCGCCCTTCGGCGCGCACCCGCTGCACCTGCGGCGTCAGCGCCTTGACCATGTTCACCCCCAGCTCGGCCGTGGTGTAGCCGCGCCCGGGCGGCATCAGCGTGTGCACCGCGCAGCCCAGGGCCGAGTCGAGCAGGGTGGCGAACCAGCCGCCATGCACAGTGCCCAGCGGGTTGAGCAGCTGCGCGCCGGGCGTGCCCTGGAACACCGCGCGGCCGGGCGCCACCTCGACCAGCAGGAAATCCAGCGTGGCGGCGATGGCGGCATAGGGCAGCTTGCCGTCGAGCATGGCCTGCATCAGGTCCAGCCCCGACAGGCCGGCGACCTGGTCGCGCCGGGCGACGCCCGGACCGGGGCCGCTGTCCAGGCGGGCGCGGATCGCGGTTTCTTCGGCGATCCAGTTGGCGAGCACGGAGTCGGACACAGAGGCGTCAGCCATGGCGCATTCAATCAGTTGCAGATGCAATGATTGTAGCTACAATGAAGCATGGCCGATGTCACCCCCGCGTCCCTGCCGCTGCCGTCGCTCCCCTCGGTGCTCGATGACCTGGCCGCGCCGCTGCCGCCGCCGCGCGGCTGCACCCACTTCCAGCTGCGCCAGCTGTCGCGCCGGCTGGGCCTGCTGTACGACGCCGAACTGGCCGCTGTGGGGCTGAAGACCACCCAGTTCTCGCTGCTGAGCAGCCTGCTGACGCTGGGCCCGGTGTGCCCGGCCGACCTGGCGCGGGCGATGAAGCTGGAGCCGTCCACCCTCACGCGCAACCTGCAGCCGCTGCTGGCCGCCGGCTGGGCCGCCATGGGCCCCGGCCCCGACGCCCGCAGCCGCACCGTGCGCATCACCCCGGCCGGCGAGGCGCTGCGCCACCGGGCGCGCGAACGCTGGCACCACGCCCAGCTGCAGCTCAACGCCACGCTGGGCGAGCAGCGCGTGGCCGCGCTGCATGCGCTGATCCAGGAATCCCTGACATTGCTGGCCGAGCCCGGCGAGGAGACACCCCATGGCTGATGCCACCGCCGCCGCCCCCGTGTCCGCCCAGCGCCTGTGGCCGGTGTGGCTGGTGCTGCTGGCCGCTGCCGGCACCTTTGCGCTGACCATGGGCACGCGCCAGAGCATGGGCCTGTTCCTGGGCCCGCTGAACACCGCCACCGGCCTGGGGCTGGGCAGCATCAGCCTGGCCTTTGCCTTCGGTCAGCTGTGGTGGGGCATCACGCAACCGTTTGCCGGCGCCATGGCCGACCGTCTGGGCGCCGGCCGCGTGCTGCTGCTGGGCGCGTGCCTGGTGGCGGCCGGCACCATCCTCACGCCGCTGATGACCAGCACCCTCGGCCTGATCTTCGCAGTCGGCGTGCTGGCCGCCGGTGGCGCCGGCATGGCCGGGCCGGCGGTGCTGATGGCCACCACCGCGCGCATGATTCCCGAGAGCAAGCGGGGTCTCGCCACCGGCATCGTCAACGCGGGCGGCTCGTTCGGCCAGTTCGTGATGGCGCCGATCGCCGGTGCGCTGATCGCCGGCCTGGGCTGGGTGTCGGCGATGCAGGCGATGGGCCTGATCGTGCTGCTGTGCCTGCCCGCGGCCTGGGTGCTGCGCGGGGCGCCAGCTGCCGCCGGAACGGCCACCGCGCCCAAGCTGGCCACCGGCGCGGCGGTGCGGCAGGCGCTGGGCGACCGCTCGTTCCGCCTGCTGGCCGCGGGCTTCTTCGTCTGCGGCTTCCACGTCGCCTTCCTGGGCACGCACTTGCCCGGCATCGTGGCGGCCTGCGGCCTGCCGCTGCAGTACAGCGCCTGGGCGCTGGCGGTGCTGGGGCTGTTCAACATCGTCGGCAGCATCGCCATCGGCTGGGCCGTGGGCCGCTGGCGCATGAAGTCGCTGCTGTCCCTGCTCTACGCCACGCGCGGCATCGCGGTGCTGCTGTTCCTGCTGGCGCCCAAGACCGGGCCGGTGGTGCTGCTGTTCGCCGCGGTGATGGGCGTGACCTTCCTGTCCACCGTGCCGCCCACCGCCGGGCTGGTGGCCAAGTTCTTCGGCGTCGGCCACATGGCCACGCTGTTCGGCGTGGTGATGCTGACGCACCAGGTCGGCGGCTTCCTCGGCGCCTGGCTGGGCGGCCAGGTGTTCCAGGCCACCGGCAGCTTCGACATCGTCTGGATGATCGACATCGCCCTGGCCGCCGGCGCGGCGCTGCTGCACCTGCCGATCACCGAGGCGCCGGTGGTGCGCAAGCCGGCCACCGCCGGCTGACCGGGGCTGGCGGCGCGGGCCGCAGCGGCTGCGCGCCGTGCAGGCGACCGCCCTGCTCGACACCCCGCCCGAAGAGAGCTTCGACCGCCTCACGCGGCTGGCGACCCGGCTGGTGGGCGCGCCGGTCTCCTCCCTCTCCCTGGTGGACGCGCACCGCGACTTCTACAAGAGCCAATGCGGCTTCGCCGAGCCGCTGTCCGCCGCCCGGCAGCTGCAGGGCCGCACCTTTTGCCAGCATGCGCTGA
>CALMIF010000063.1 GCA_937864045.1 uncultured Aquabacterium sp.
CGCCCCGAGCAGGCCGACGCTGCCAGCCGCCAGATCCTGGAGCGCCTGATCGACCAGGAGCTGGCGCTGCAGAAGGCCGACGACCAGAAGCTCGACCGCGACCCGCGCGTGGTGCAGCAGCTCGAAGCCGCCAAGCGCGAGATCATCGCCCGCGCCTACCTTGAGAAAGTGGGCGAGGCCGCGCCCAAGCCCACGCCCGAAGAGATCAAGAAGTACTACGACGAGAAGCCCGCGCTCTTCAAGGATCGCCGCATCTACAGCCTGCAGGAGATCGCCATCGAGGCCAAGCCCGAGCAGGCGGCGGCGCTGCGCGAGAAGCTGGGCGCCAGCAAGAACATCAACGAGTTCGTCGAGTTCCTGAAGGCCAACGAGTTCAAGTTCGCCGGCAACCAGGCGGTGCGCGCCGCCGAGCAGCTGCCGCTGCAGAGCCTGGACATGATCGCCAAGATGACCGACGGCCAGGCCATGATGAACCAGGCCGCCAATGGCGTGCAGGTGCTGGTGCTGGCCGGCAGCCGCAGCCAGCCGGTGAGCGAAGAGCAGGCCAAGCCCGCGATCGAGCAGTTCTTGCTCAACGAGCGCAAGCGCAAGCTGGTGGAAGAGGACGTGAAGGCCATGCGCGGCGCGGCCAAGATCGAATACGTGGGCAAGTTCGCCGAGAAGGCCGCCGCCCCGGATGCCGCCGCGTCGGCAGCAGCGCCTGCCGTTGCCCCTGCGCCCACCCCGGCTGCCCCGGCCGCCAGCGGCCTGAACGCCACCGACATCAGCAAAGGCATGGGCCTGAAATGACCCCAGTCCGCCAACGCATGAAGCCCCTGCAACCGTTGCTGTACGCCGCCCTGGCGCTGGGCCTGTGCCTGGGCTGCGGCGGCATCCGCCCGGTGCATGCGCAGGGTGCCGCCGCCGCCACCGCTGCCGCTGAATACCGCCTGGGCTCGGGTGACGTGATCCGCATCAACGTCTATCAGAACCCTGACCTGACGCTGGAGACCCGCGTCACCGAGGCCGGCATCGTCAGCTACCCGCTGCTGGGCGCCATCCGCCTGGGCGGGCTGAGCGTGACTGCCGCCGAGCGGCTGATTGCCGACGGCCTGCGCAACGGCAACTTCGTCAAGCAGCCGCAGGTGACGCTGGTGGTGCTGCAGGTGCGCGGCAACCAGGCCAGCGTGCTGGGCCAGGTCAACCGCCCGGGGCGTTATCCGATTGAAGTGGCCGACATGCGGCTGACCGACCTGCTGGCCATGGCCGGCGGCACGGCGCAGTCGGGTGCTGACATGGTGGTCGTCACCGGCACCCGCAACGGCCAGCCCTACCGGCTGGAGGTCGACCTGCCCATGGTCTTCCAGGCTGGCGGCAAAGACCGCGACGTGCTCATCCTCAACGGCGACACCGTGTGGGTCGAGCGCCAGCCGCTGGTCTACATCTACGGTGAAGTGCAGCGCCCCGGCCCCATGCGCCTGGAGCGCGGCATGACCCTGATGCAAAGCCTGGCCACCGGCGGCGGCCTGACCCAGCGCGGCACCGAAAAAGGCATCCGCGTGCACCGCAAGGGCGCCGACGGCAAGGTGCAGATCATCACCCCCGGCATGGACGACCGCATGCAGGACGGCGACGTGGTGTACGTGCGCGAGAGCTTGTTCTGAGCCAAGTTTGCGCGCAGATCTTCCAAAGGCACCGCCATGATTGACTGGTCAACTTGCACAGCCGTTGAACATCACCCTGACTTGGTGAGTGGTGCGTGGGTGTTCCGCGGCACCCGGGTTCCGCTGGCGGCCTTGTTCGAGAACCTGGAAGACGGCGTGCAGGTGCAGCAGTTTGTTGCGTGGTTCCCCGGCGTCACGCTGAACCAGGCCCGCGCCGTACTGGAGCACGCTGCACGCAGCGCGCTGGCAGAGGCATGAATGCGCATCTTGTTCGACCAGGGGACGCCGGCGCCTTTGCGCCAGGCGCTGTCTGGGCACCAAGTGATCACGGCTTTCGAGTTGGGCTGGTCGACACTCAAGAACGGCGAGCTGCTGGCTGCCGCAGAGCAGGAGCGCTTCGAGCTCTTCGTGACCACCGACCGCAACTTGCGATACCAGCAGAACCTGGCGACTCGGCGCATCGCGATCTTGGTCTTGAGCACCACGAGCTGGCCACGAATCCGTGCTGCGGTCGACCAAGTGATCGCGGTTGCCAACAGTTGCAAGCCGGGTGCGTTCATTGAACTACCCATCCCTTGATCGCCCTTCCACCAGTTGCATCCCCATGCGCCTGACCCCCGAGCAGACCCGGCAAATCCGGGCTTGCCTGCAGCAGCAGTTCGGCCCCACGACGCAAGTCAGCGTCTACGGGTCGCGGCTGGACGACGCTGGGCGCGGCGGCGATGTGGACCTGCTGGTGGAAACCGAGCGCCCCGTGACGCTGCGCCAGCGTGCGCTTGCCCAGATGCAGCTGGAGCAATCGTTGCAGCTGCCGGTTGACCTTCTGGTGGTGCAGCGTGGAGGCGCAGACACCGCCTTCACGCGCATTGCCCGGGCGAAGGCCTTGCCACTGGAGCCTGCATGATCACCGCCGCTGCCCGGCTGCTGGATGTGTGCGAGCAATCGCTGCAGATCCGCCCCGCAAGCGACAACTTCACCGCCGACTTCGCCGCCGTGCGGACGGCCACCAGCGCGTCACCCCAGCGTTGAACCCACACCAGACACCGCCATGACCTTCGGACAATTCCTCTCCATCCTGCGGGCCCGCAAATGGGCGGCCCTGCTGGTGTTTGTGCTGGTGGTGGCCACCACGGTGGGTGTGAGCCTGGTGCTGCCCAAGCAGTACGAAGCCGGTTCCAGCGTGGTGATCGACGTCAAGCCAGACCCGATTAGCGCGATGAATTTTCCCGGCATGGGCTTGCCCAGCTTCATGGCCACGCAAGTCGACATCATGACCAGCGACCGCGTGGCCCTGCGCGTGATCCGCGACCTGAAGCTGCTTGACAACCCGGGCCTGCGCGAGCAGTGGCAGACCGAGGGCGAAGGCAAGGGCACGATCGAGCAATGGCTGATCGAGCTGCTGACCAAGAACCTGACGATCAGGCCTTCGCAGCAGAGCAACGTCATCCAGATCAGCTACAAGTCGCCAGACCCGCGCTTTGCCGCCGGCCTGGCCAATGCCTTTGCTACCGCCTACATCGCCACCACGCTGGAGCTGCGGGTTGACCCGGCCAAGCAGTTCAGCAGCTTCTTCGTGGCGCAGAGCAAGGATGCCCGCGCCGCGCTGGAGGCCGCACAGGCCAGGCTGTCGGACTACCAGCGCGAGAAGGGCATCATCGCCGCCGACGAGCGCATGGACGTGGAGAACGCCCGCCTGGCCGAGCTGAGCAGCCAGCTGGTGCAGATGCA
>CALMIF010000064.1 GCA_937864045.1 uncultured Aquabacterium sp.
CGGGCGAGCGCCAGCAGCTACTGATTCAGGAGCATCCGGTGGGGTTGGTGCGGCCATCAGAAGACGAAGCCCACGGTCATGTGCAGGCGGATTTCCTTGGACTTCAGGCCGTAGGCGATGTCCAGCTGCATGGGCCCCACCGGGGTGATCAGGCGCAGGCCGGTGCCCACGCCCCAGTGCGGGCGCAGCGCGGTGGCCTGGTTGGCGACGCTGCCGACGTCGATGAACAGGGTGTGCTCCAGCAGGCCGGGCCGGCGCTGCTGCAGGATGGGGCGCTGCCATTCGACGCTGCCCAGCGCCATGTAGCGGCCCGGCCCGACCAGCCCGCTGCCCACCGGCACGCCGATGCGCCGCCAGCCGTAGCCGCGCACCGTGGTGTCGCCGCCGGTGCGAAACAGGTGGCTGCCCGGCAGGCGCGCGCGCCGGTCGGCGAAGACGGCGCCGCCTTCGGCGCGCAGCGCCAGCCGGCTGTCGCCGCCGGCCAGGGGCACGATGCCCAGCCAGTGGCCGGTCAGGCGCGCGAAGGGGCGACGCGCGCCGGCGGTGGTGAGGCCGGCGCTGGCGTCCACGCCCAGGCCCCAGCCGCGCGTGGGCAGCGGCTGGCGGTCGAAGTAGCGGCCGGTCCAGGCGTAGCCGACGCTGACGGCGGCGCCGTCGCCCAGCAGCGCGTCGGGCACGGCGCGCGTGGCCGAGCCGGTGACGGTGGCGTGCTCGACCTGCAGGTAGAGGTTGCGGTCGAACCGCGCTTCGGTCCGGGTGCGGCCGATGCGCAGCGTGCGCGAGAGGGTGTTGAGCACGCCGTCGTCCTGCCGCTGGTAGCGCGCCAGGCCGCCCCAGCGCCAGCCGTCGGCGTCGGGCAGCGAGGTGAGCTGCCACTCGGCCAGCGGCGCCTTGCGGTCCAGGTGCAGCCGGGTGTTGGCGCGCCAGGTGGTGCCGGCAAACAGGTTGTCGCGGTGCTCCAGCGACAGGCGCGGGCCGCCGTCGGTGCTGTAGCCCACGCCCAGCTGCAGCTTGTGGCGCCTGGCTTCGGTGACGGTGTAGCTGACCGGCACGGCGGCCGGATCGCCCTCGGGGTCGATGCTGATGTAGGCCGAGTCGTAGTAGCCGCTGCCGGTCAGGCGCTGCTGGGCGTCGATCAGCTGTTTCTGGTCATAGACGTCACCCGGGCGCAGCCAGGACAGGCGCTCGGCCAGCTCGGGCGGGTAGCGCACGCTGCCCTGCACGCGGGCCGGGCCCAGGCGAAACAGCGGGCCCGAGTCCAGCCGCAGGTGCAGCCGTGCCCGGGCCTCGGCGGCGCTGACGTCGGCCAGGCTGTAGCTGATGCGCCCGCGCGGGTAGCGACGCGCCACCAGGGCGCGCAGCGCGTCGGTCTTGGCGTCGGCCCAGCGCGCCTGGGTGAAGCGGCGCCCCTCGGGCAGGCCCCAGTCGGCCACGATGGCCTCGCGCTGCGCGGCGTCGGCCGGGTCGGCGCCGGGGGCGATGTCGCCCTCGAAGCCGATGGCCACGCTGGCCACCGTGGTCGGCGGGCCGGGCTCGATGGCGATCACCAGCAGCGGGCGGCCGTTGCCAGGGCGGCGATGCACGCGCACCTGGGGGTTGAAGTGCCCTTCGGTGGCCAGCAGGTTGCGCACGTCGCGCTCGGCCAGCACCATCAGCCGGGCGAACTCGGCGTCGTCCAGGTCGGGGATGCGGCGGTAGCGCTGCAAGTCGTTGTGGCGCTCCACCAGCGCGCGCAGCTCGTCGTCGACGCATTCGACGCGGATGTCGAAGGCGCTGGCGGCGGCGGGCTGGCCACCGGCCTCGCCGGCACCGGCTTGCGCCGTGGCCGGCTGCCCGGTGCCGGCGTCCGGCAGCAGGGCGCAGCCGGACAGCGCCAGCAGCAGCGCCCACCACAGGGCCAGCGGCCAGCCGCGCCGAAGAAAGTTGACCACGCCAAGCATCACCGCGCCGAGTTTAGTGGCCGCGCCACTGCCGCCGGCCCCGCGTGGCGTGCCCGCGGGTGGGGTCTTGCGCCGGCAATCGGGTGGTCAGGCACGGGCGCGGGCGACAATGCCGCGATGGTCACTTCATCCGTCCAGTTGCCCGGCTTCAGCAGCCCGGCCGTGGGCTTCGAGCAGCCGTTCGAGATGCTCGAAGCCTGCCACCAGCGCGTGCAGCGCAGCCTGGGGCTGCTCGCGCGCATCGTCGAGCATGTCGAGCACCAGGGGCATGACGCGTCCTCGCGCGGCGCCTGCGGTGACGTGCTGCGCTACTTCGACCTCGCCGGCCCGCACCACCACGAGGACGAGGAGCGCCACCTGTTCCCGCGGCTGCGCGATCACCCCGATGCGCGCGTGCGTGAGGCGGTGGCCACGCTGGCGCAGGATCACGCGCGCCTGCACGCGCTGTGGCAGCGCCTGCGCGCCGTGCTGCTGCGCTGGCGCGCCGCCGACGCGCCGCCGCCCGTGGGCGAGGACGAGCGAGCGCTGGTGCGGCAGTTCAGCGACGGCTACACGCGCCACATCGCGCTGGAGGAGGCGCTGGCCTACCCGGCGGCGCGCCCCTTGTTCAGCCCCGACGATCTGCGGCGAATCGGTGCCGAAATGGCCGCCAGGCGGCGCGGATAGCTCGCAAGCT
>CALMIF010000065.1 GCA_937864045.1 uncultured Aquabacterium sp.
TGATCAGGCCCTGCGCGACCTGGCTGAACTCGTCGCTGAGGGCCTTCATCGCGTCCAGCCGCTTGTGCTGGGCGGCGTTGTCGGCGGTCAGGCGGCGAGCCGTTTGTCAGTGGCCGTCGTCGTCCTTGCGGCCTTCTTCCCAGGGCTGGAGGAAGCGCGCGTCGCCGGCCAGCAGGAAGCCGCGCATGCCGTTCTCCATGTTGACCATGCCGGTCATCATGCCCTCGCCCTGCGCCAGCACGTTGTGGGTGCGCTTGTTCCAGCGGTCGGCCTCGGTCAGCCGCGCGGCGCTGACCAGGGCCATGACGCACACGGCGAGGAAGACGGCGATCACCGCGAAGAAGGCGACGGTCAGGCGGCGTGCAACAGATGATTGTTTGAACATCCGGGGGGGATTCCAGGTGTTGCAGGATGGATGACGAGGGCGCTCCGGCACGGGCCCGGCGGCCGGCGGCGGTGGCCGCGCCCGCGCCGGTTGGTTGCCCAGGGCGTCACGCCGCGGCCGGCTACAGGCCGGCGTCGATCGGTGCGCCCGGCTGCATCGCGCATTCCTCGAACACGCGCCGGGTGCAGCGCGCACACACCGACGCGTCCAGCTGCGGCACGATGGTGGCGATGGCGCTGCGCTTGTCGGGAAAGATGTGGTCCTCGCCCAGGCGGGCCAGGAAGCCGGAGCGGCGCCACAGGTCCAGCACCTGGGGCCGCGGGCGGTGGAAGTACAGCGCGCCGCCCAGCTCGGCGCGGCGCTGGCGCTCGGTCTCCCACAGGTCGGCGGCGGCCAGGTCGATGGTGTTCATGCTCTTGGCCATCACCAGCAGGTGGCGCTGGATGTCAGGGGCCCCCAAGCCCCCCGAAGCGGTCGCGGCGCCCGGCGAAGCCGGATCACCGCGAGGTGACGCCGCCGCGGCACCGCGCAGCGCCCGCAGCCGGTCGGCCACATGGGCGACGGCGCCGAACCAGACCGAGCCCTCCATGCGCAGCAGCTTGAGCTGCGGGCATTCGGGCAGGGCCTTGGGCGGCAGCGCGTCGGGCTCACCCACCGTGCCCAGCACCACGAACGGCCGGCCAGCGCCCTGGCGGTCGAAGCCCATGGTGCGCAGCGCCGGGCGGGCGCTGCGGTACAGGTAGACCACCAGGGACAGCATCACGCCGGCCAGCACCGCCATCTCCAGGCGCAACAGCAGGGTGGCGGTGAAGGTGGCCAGCGCGATGCCGAACTCGCTGCGGTCGTCGCGCCAGGTGCGCTGCCAGGCCGATTGATCGAGCAGCGACCAGGCCACCACCAGCAGCAGCGCGGCCACGCCGGCCAGCGGAATCCAGGCCAGCACCGGCCCGCCCAGGGCCACCAGGACGACCAGGATCAGCGCCGCCGCCACGCCGGCCAGCGGCGTGCGCGCGCCGGCCTCCAGGTTGGGCTGCGAGCGGTTGAGCGAGCCGCAGACCACCATGCCGCCCGAGCAGGCCGCCGCCAGGTTGGCCAGGCCCTGGCCCAGGCACTCGCGGTTGGCGTCCAGCGCGTCGCCGGTGCGGGCGGCCAGGGTCTTGGCGATGGCCATCGACTGCCCCAGCGCGACGATGGCCAGCGCCAGCGCCGCCTGCAGCAGCGGCGAGCCCAGCGCCAGCAGCGCGCCCGCGCCCTCGCCCGGCCAGCGCCACTGCGGCCAGGCCGACGGCGGACTGCCGACACGCAGCAGGGCGGGGCCCGGCAGCGGATGGCCGCCCAGCCACCAGGCCAGGCCGATGGCCAGCACCAGCGCGGCCAGCATGTGGGGCCCGCGCCGCCACCAGCGCCGCCCGGCCGCCGCCGCCAGCAGGGTGATGCCGCCCACCACCAGCGCGGCCAGCGACAGGCCCTGCTGCCAGGCCTGCAGCGGCGATGCACGCCCCTCGGCGCCCATCAGCCCGGCCAGGGCGTACCAGCCGATCAGCACCGCCGCGCCGTTGGTGAAGCCCAGCATCACCGCCGGCGAGATGAAGTTGGCCAGCGCCCCCAGCCGGGCCAGGGCCAGGCCGGTCTGCATCAGGCCCACCAGCAGGGTGAGCAGAAGGGCCAGCGGGATCAGCAGGCCGGCGTCGCCACCGGCGCCGGCCACCAGGGGCACCAGCATCGCGCCCAGCGCCAGCGCGGTGGCATTGGTGGGGCCGGTCAGCACATGGCGGCTGGAGCCGCCCAGCGCGCCCACCGCGCAGGGCAGGGCCGCGGCGGCCAGGCCCATGGCCGGCGGCAGGCCGGCCAGCGCGGCGAAGGCGATGCCCTGCGGCAGCACCAGCAGCGCGCCCAGCAGGCCGGCCTGGGCATCGGCGCGCAGCGTGGCCGGGCCGATGCCGTGCAGCCAGGGCCACAGGCGCAGCAGCGGCGGGGGAACCGTCAGGGGCAGGGACATGGCGCCAGCGTAGCAGCGGCACCGCCCCCGGTCCGCACACATGCACCCGGGGTGCGCCCGGCTGGCGGGCCGGTGCGGCCGCCGCACAATCCGGCGCATCCCTCCCCGTGCCCCTGCCCCATGCCACACGCCCTGCTCCGCCCTGCCCCGGTGTCTTCTTGGTCCCGCGGCGCGCAGGGCGGGCCCGGCCGGGCGGCGGCGCGGCGGCTGGCGCCGTTGCTGAAGGTTCTGGCCATGCTGGCCGTGCTGGCGCCCGGCAGCGCCGCACGGGCGCAGACCATCGCCACGCCGGCGCCGGCGCTGCGCGTGGCCAGCGCCTTCGACCCGCAGACCCTGGACCCGCACGGCCTGGCCCTGCTCTACCACTCGCGCATCGCCTTTCAGCTGTACGACGCCCTGGTCAACCGCGATGCCGCGTTCAGGCTGGAGCCCGCGCTGGCCACGCGCTGGCAGATGACCGGCCCGACCACCTGGCGCTTCTGGCTGCGGCCCGAGGTGCGTTTCCACGACGGCAGCGCCTTCACCGCCGACGACGCGATCTTCTCGATCCGCCGCGCCCAGGGGCCGACCTCGCAGCGCGCGTTCACGCTGCGCGGCATCAGCGGGCTGAAGAAGGTCGATGCGCTGACCATCGACCTGCAGCTGGACGCCCCGGATGCGGTGCTGCCCGAGAAGCTGCTGATGGTGGCGATGATGAGCCAGGCCTGGGCGCAGAAGCACGGCGTGGAGAAGGCGCAGGACTTCAACGGCAAGCAGGAGACCTTCGCGGTGCGCAACGCCAACGGCACCGGCCCGTTCAGGCTGGTGGCCTACCAGCCCGACGTGCAGGTGCAGCTGCAGCGCAACCCCGACTGGTGGGGCCGCGCCGATGCACGCAACGGCAACCTGCAGGACGCCACCTTCCTGACCATCCGCAGCGACGCCACGCGCCTGGCCGCGCTGGCGTCGGGCGAGGTCGACCTGGTGCTGGACCCGCCGTTCCAGGACGTGGAGCGGCTGAAGCAGGATGCGAAGCTGCGCATCGTCTCGGCCGGTGACCTGGGCACGCAGTACCTGGCCTTCGACCAGGCGAGCAACGAGCTGCCGGGCAGCGACGTCAAGGGCCGCAACCCGTTCAAGGACCGGCGCGTGCGCCAGGCGGTGGCGCAGGCCATCAACGTGGAGCTGATCGTGCAGAAGGTGCTGCGCGGCCAGGGCACGCCCACCGGCAGCCTGATCGCCCCCCTGGTCGACGGCCACCTGCCCGAGCTCGACAAGCGGGCGCCGCATGACCCGGCGCGGGCGAAGGCCCTGCTGGCCGAGGCCGGCTACCCCAACGGCTTCGGCGTGACGCTGGACTGCGTGAACATCACCTGGCGCGAGGGCGTGTGCCAGGCCGCCGCCGGCATGCTGGGCCAGGTGGGCATCCGCACCCAGGTGCGCAGCGCACCGACGAACCAGTTCTTCCCCAAGCTGAGCCAGGGCACGGCGGCCTTCGTCGAGTTCGGCTGGACGCCCACCACCGATGCCTGGAGCACGCTCAACGGCCTGCTGCGCAGCTTCGAGCCCGACGGCCGCGGCACCTTCAACGCCGGGCGCTACAGCAATCCGCAGCTCGACGCCCTGGTCGACGCCATCCGCACCGAGCCCGACCTGACCCGCCGCCGCGCCCGCGTGGGCGTGGCCCTGCGCCTGATCCACGACGAGCTGCCGCTGCTGCCGCTGTACCGGCGCACGCTGAACTGGGCGATGAGCAGCCGGGTGCAGGCCGTGCCCTGGCCCAACGACCTGATCGAGTTGCGCTGGGTGAAGGTGAAATGACGCCCGCAAGCGACAACGCCGGCGGGCCGGGCCGCAGTGGGTCCGCCCTGCTGCAGCAGGACGCCGCGGCCACGGCCGCCAAGCTGCTGGCCGAACAGGTGCAGCTGCACCACCAGAACCTGCCCTGGGCCAACACCGGCGCGCTGCTGCTGGCCCTGCTGTTTGCCGGCGTGCAGTGGCATGCCATCCCGCACACCCATCTGCTGGCCTGGATGGGTGTGCTGCTGCTGGTGCTGGCCCTGCGCGGCGCGCTGTGGCTGTGGCAGCGCCGCGGCGGCATGCCGGCGGCGGGCGGCGCCGGCTGGCTGCGGCTGTACCGCGCCAGCCACCTGGCCCACGGCTGCATCTGGGCCGCCGCCAGCTTCCTGCCCATGCCGGCGGACGCACCGATGCAGCTGGCCCTGCTGGTGATCATGCTGGCCGGCATCTGCGCCAGCAACTTCATCCTCAACGCCTTCGACCTGGGCAGCGCGCTGCTGTTCGGCGTGCCCACCATGGGCGCGCTGGCGCTGCGGCTGTTCCTGGACACCGGCAGCCCGGCCGCACCGGCGGCGGCCGGCATCGGCGTGCCGGTGGTGATGGGCGGCGCGGTGCTGCTGGCGCTGGGCTTCTTCACGCTGGTGGGCCGGCGGGCGCACCGCATGGTGCGCGAGAACACCCTGCTGCGCCTGGCCGATGCGCGCCAGAACCACCTGCTGCGCCTGCTCATCGACAACACCAACCAGGGCTACTGGTTCGTGGACAACCAGGGCCGCACGCTGGACGCCAACCCGGCAATGTGCCAGCTGCTGGGCCAGCCCCTGGCGGCGCTGCTCGGCCGCAGCATCTACGACTTCGTCGACGACACCAACCGCGCCGTCTTCGCGCGCGAGCTGGCGCGCCGCACCGCCGGCGAGGGCGGCGGCTACGAGATCGCCCTGCTGCATGCGGACGGCCGCAGCATCGACTGCGTCAACCAGGCCACGCCCATCTACGACGAGGCCGGCGTGCGGGTCGGCTCGGTGGGCCTGTGGACCGACATCAGCGGCATGAAGCGCGCCGAACGGGCCCTGCGCGAGACCGGCGAGGCGCTGCGCCAGAAGTCGCAAGTGCTGCAGGAGACGCTGGCCAGCCTGGGCCAGGGCGTGCTGCACTGCGACGCCGATGGCCGGCTGCTGGCCTGGAACCAGCGCATGGTCGAGCTGCTGGAGCTGCCCGAGTCGCTGTTCCACGCCGACACGCGGCAGGCCGACCTGTCGAAGTTCCTCATCGCACGCGGCGACTTGCGCCCGGGCCAGGAGCTGTTCGACGACAGCGGCCAGCGCCTGGCGATGCCGGGCGTGCCCGGCCACTTCCCAGACCTGTACGTGCGGCGCACGCCCTCGGGCCTGCTGCTGGAGGTGCGCACCCGGCACCTGCCCGACGGCGGCATGGTGCGCACCTTCGCCGACGTCACCGCCTACATCGAGGCGCTGAACGGCTTGGCCGGCCGCGAGCGGGCGCAGCGCGAGCTGCTGGCGGCGTTTCCCGGCTACATCGCCGTGACCGACCAGGCGCTGCGGTACACCTACGTCAACCAGCGCTTCGCCGACCTGATGGGCCGCACGGTGGCGCAGCTGGTGGGCTGCCCCGTGCAGGCGGTGCTGGGCGAGGCCCACTTCGCCCGCGTGCGCAGCCTGCTCGACGAGGCCCGCCGCCATGGGCCGGTGGTGACCGAGAGCGACTATCCCGCGGCCGCCTGGCGGCCGCGGGTGCGCCTGCAGGTGACCCATGCCCTGGGCCGCGACCCGGCCACCGGCAGCGAGCAGGTATTCGCCTTCGGCATCGACGTGACCGCGGCCAAGGCCGCCGAGGAAGCCCTGGTGGCCGCGCGCGACGAGGCCGAACGGGCCAACCGCGCCAAGTCGCAGTTCCTGTCGACCATGTCGCACGAGCTGCGCACGCCGCTGAACGCCATCCTCGGCTTCGGCCACCTGCTGGCCACCGACCAGCGCCAGCCACTGGCGCCCGGGCAGCAGCGGCAGATGGCCGAGATCCTGCAGGGCGCGCGCCACCTGCTGCAGCTGATCAACGAGCTGCTCGACCTGGCGGTGATCGAGGGCGGCAATCCGCCGGTGCGCCTGCAGCCGGTGGTGCTGGCCCCGGCGCTGGCCGAGGCCCTGGCCCTGCTGCAGCCGCTGGCCGCCAGCCGCGGCGTGGCGCTGCCGCCGGCCGACGCCGGGGCGCTGCAGGCCGCCGCCGGCCTGCCGCCCGGCGCGGCGGTGCAGGCCGACCCGGTGCGGCTCAAGCAGGTGCTGCTCAACCTGCTGGGCAACGCCATCAAGTACAACCGGCCGCAGGGCACGGTGCAGGTGCTGTGCGACCCGCTGGCGCGGGCCGGCGGCGTGCCCGGCAGCGCCGGCTGGCGCATCACCGTGCGCGACGAAGGCCCCGGGCTGGACGATGCGCAGCGGGCGCGGCTGTTCAACGCCTTCGACCGGCTGGGTGCCGAGGCCGGCCCGGTGGAAGGCACCGGCCTGGGCCTGGCGGTGAGCCGCGGCCTGGTGCGGGCGATGGGCGGCGAGCTGGGCGTGGCCAGCCGGCCCGGCGAGGGCAGCAGCTTCTGGCTGCAGCTGGGGGCGGCGGCGCCCGGGCCGGACAAGACGGCCTGAGCGCAGCCGGAGCGCGGCCTGCATCCCGTGCCACCGGCGCCCCGCCCGGCGACGCCGGGCCGCCGCCCGTTGCAGGCCGCTGCACCCGGGCCCGCCGGCCGGGCACCGTGGCGCCAGGCAGCCACCGCGGCGTGCCATCCACCCACACACCGCCCTGACCACCATGACCACCATGCAACCGTTTCCTGCCCTGCCCCCGTCGGCCCGGCCGGCCGCCGGCCCGCGCCGCGCTGCCGCTGCCGTTGTGCTGGCGGCCTGCCTGGCCGCCGCACTGACCGCCGCGCCGGCCGCCGCCCAGGTGGGCCTGGCCCAGCTGTCCATCGCCCAGCCGGACGGCCCGCTGCCGGTGACGCTGAGCTACCCGACCGCCGAGGCCAACCGGGCCGTGGCCTACGGCCCGGTGACGCTCCAGGTGGCGCCCGACGCGCCGCCGCTGCCCGGCCCGCACCGGCTGGTGCTGCTGTCGCACGGCACCGGCGGCAGCTGGGTGTCCGACCATGCGCTGGCGGCCACCCTGGTGCGCGCCGGCTTCGTCGTCGCCCAGCCGCTGCACCAGGGCGACAACTTCCGCGACACCCGCCGCGCCGGGCCCGCGTGGCCGCGGTCAGCGCGGCGGTGCCGGTGGCAGCGATCTTCAGCACCGACAGCCTGGCCCGCATCCGCGTGCCGGTGGGCCTGGTGACCGCCGGCCACGACACCATGCTGCCCACGGCCCTGCACGCTGGCCGCGTGCTGCGCGACTGCACCGCCTGCCGGCCGCTGGCCGACCTGCCCGGCGCCGGACACATGGACCTGCTGGCGCCGTTTCCACGCGCCATCGCCGAGGCCGAGGCCGCCCGCCAGCCGCGCGGCGGCGCGCTGCAGCGGGGCTTCAACCCCGCCGAGCGCGACGCGGCCGTCCAGGCGGTGGCGGACTTCCACCGCCGCCACCTGGGGCCCTGGAAACCTCAGGCGGCCGCGAACGCCACTTCCAGCTGCGTGCGCCAGGCGGCCTTCTGCGCCGGCGTGGCGAACGCGGCCTCGAAGCCGTTGGCCAGCAGCGCCCAGGCCTGGGCCAGGCCCAGCTGCGGCAGGGCTTCGAAGGTGGCGGTGAAGTTGGCGTTGAGGTAGCCGCCGAAGTAGGCCGGGTCGTCGCTGTTGACCATGGCGCAGAGGCCGGCGTCCAGCAGCGCGGGCAGGTTGTGGTCGGCCATGGTCTTGAAGACGCAGAGCTTCACGTTCGACAGCGGGCACACCGTCAGCGGCATGCGGCTGGCGGCCAGGCGCTGCACCAGGGCCGGGCTCTCGGTGCAGCGCACGCCGTGGTCGATGCGCTCGACCTGCAGCACGTCGAGCGCGCTTTCGATGTAGGCCGGCGGGCCTTCCTCGCCGGCATGGGCCACCAGGTGCAGGCCGGCCGCCCTGGCCTGGGCGAAGACGCGGGCGAACTTCTCCGGCGGATGGCCGCGCTCGCTGCTGTCCAGGCCCACGCCGATGAACTGGTCGCGGTACGGCATGGCCGCGTCCAGGGTGGCGATGGCGCTGTCTTCATCGAGGTGGCGCAGGAAGCACAGGATCAGGCTGGCACTGATGCCCAGCTCGGCCTGCGCGCGCACGCAGGCGCGGTGCAGGCCGTTGATCACCACGCCGATGTCCACGCCGCGCTCGGTGTGCGTCTGCGGGTCGAAGAACAGCTCGGCATGCACGACGTGGTCGGCCCTGGCCCGCTGGAAGTAGGCCCAGGCCATGTAGAAGAAATCCGCCTCGTGCAGCAGCACGCTGGCGCCGGCGTAGTAGATGTCGAGGAAGCTCTGCAGGTCGGTGAAGGCATAGGCCGCCCGCAGCGCCTCGACGCTGGGGAAGGCCAGCTGCACGCCGTTGCGCTGCGCCAGGGCGAAGATCAGCTCGGGCTCCAGCGAGCCCTCGATGTGGATGTGCAGCTCGGCCTTGGGCGCGCGTTGCAGCAAGGCCAGCAGGCGCTCGCGCGGCAGGGTGGCGGGCAGATGGGCAGGCAGGGTGGGCTGGGGCATGGTGCTCGCGTGTGGGTCAGCACACGCCGTGGGTGATGCCCAGGGCGCGCAGGTGGCGCCGGTAGGCAGTGGCACTGCGGTCGGCGGCGCAATGCAGTTCCTGCACCGGTGCAGCGTCGCTGATGGGCAGCCGCTTCGGGCGCTGAGATTCGAGCACCGGCTGGTCCTGCGTGAAGATGGTGTGCTGGAAGGCCTGCAGCGCTTCGTCGGGCGAGTCGAAGTCGTTCATCGCGAGGCGGAACCAGACGCGGCTGGACTCGGGCGTGACCGGGCAGATGAACAGCGCGATCGATTCGCGGAAACCGGCCAGCGCCACCGTCGCAGGGTCGGGCACCTTGGTCAGCACGGCCGTGTAGGGGCCGTTGACCTCGTAGGTGTATTCGACCATCGCGCCGGTCTGCGCATGCACGCTGCTCTTCGGCTGCCAGGCCAGGCACTGCGTGGCCAGCAGGCCGGTGGGCGTGGCCTGCACCGTGTACGGCGGCACGGCGGTGTGGCCGCGCTCGCCCAGCCAGTGTTCGTGCACGAAGCCGAAATGCGCCATGTCGAGAAAGTTCTCGACGATGCGCGGCGCGCTGGTGGCCACGTCGTAGGGGCCGCAGTTCACCTTGCGCAGGCGCGGTTCGTCTTCGGCAGCGAAGGCCGGCGGCGCCGTCTCGCCGTCATCCGCGAGCCGCACCCAGACCAAGCCGAACCGCTCGGTGCAGGCATGCACCGTGGCGCGGTGGCCGGCCGGCGGCACGAAGCCAGGCAGCGCCGGAATCACCTGCACCTGCCCGCCCGACGCGAACTGCCAGCCGTGGTACGGGCATTCGAGGTGGCCCTCGCGCACGCAACCCAGGCTGAGCGCCGCGCCGCGGTGCGGGCAGCGGTCGGCCCAGGCCTGCACCGCGCCGGCCGCATCGCGCCACAGCACCAGGGGCTGGTCAAGCAGTTGCACCGCCAGTGGCGCCGCAGCCACTGCGGCCGACAGCGCCACCGGATGCCAGTGGCGGTGCTCGACGGGCACGTCGCTCACTTCGAGGTCGGCGGCTTGCCCTCGACGCCCTTGACGTAGAAGTTGACGCCGGACAGCCACTTGTCGTCGGCATTGACGCCCTTGGCCAGCACTTCCTTGCCGGTGTTGTCGGCCAGCGGGCCCTTGAAGACGGCCAGCGAGCCGGTCTTGATGCCGTCCTTGGCGGCGGCGACCTTGGCCTTGATGTCGGCCGGCACGACGTCGTTGATCTTCACGAAGTCGTTCATGCCCTCCTTGGTGCCCCACTTGATGGCGCCGGTCTTCCAGGTCTTGCCCAGCACGTCGGCCACCACCTTGTCGTAGTACACGCCCCAGTTCAGCACGGCCGAGCCCAGGTGCGCCTTGGGCGCGGCGGCGCTCATGTCGCTGTCCCAGCCGAAGGCGTACTTGCCGGCCTTCTCGGCGGCCTGCAGCACGGCGGTGGAATCGGTGTTCTGCAGCAGCACGTCGGCGCCGCCGTTGAGCAGGGTGGTCGCGGCCTCGGTCTCCTTCGGCGGGTCGAACCAGGTGCTGACCCACACCACCTTCAGCTTGGCGTCGGGCCGCACCGTCTGCGCGCCCAGCAGGTAGGCGTTGAGGTTGCGCATCACTTCGGGGATGGGGAAGCTGCCGACGAAGCCCAGCGTGCCGGTCTTGGTCATGCCGCCGGCGACGATGCCCGCCAGGTACGCGTCCTCGTAGAAGCGGCCTTCGTAGACGCGCAGGTTGGGCGCGGTCTTGAAGCCGGTGGCGTGCTCGAAAAAGACGTTCGGATGGTCCTTGGCCACCTTGGCCATCGCGTCACCGTAGCCGAAGCTGGTGGCGAAGATCAGCGTGTTGCCCTGGGCCACCAGGTCGCGGATCACGCGCTCGGCGTCGGGGCCCTCGGGCACCTTCTCGACATAGGTGGTCTTGATCTTGTTGCCGTACTTGGCCTCGATCGCCTTGCGGCCGTTGTCGTGGGCGAAGGTCCAGCCGGCGTCACCCACCGGGCCGACGTAGATGAAGCCGATCTTCAGCGGCGCGGGCGCCTGGGCCAGGGCCAGGGTCGGCACCAGTGTGGCGGCGGCGGCCACTTGCAGCAGCACGCGGCGGGAGGAACGAAGGAAACGGTCGGTCATGCGCACTCCAGTGAAGGTGGGGAACGGAAAGGATTGTGGGTCAGGCGTTCGGATGGAACGGCTTGCCCAGCGATGCGGGCATGTTCTGGCGCAACCACAGCGGATTGCGCGAGATCAGCACCAGCACCACGATGGTGGCCAGGTAGGGCAGCATGCTGAGGAACTGGCTGGGCAGCTGCACGCCCATGCCCTGCAGATGCAGCTGCAGCATGGTGACGCCGCCGAACAGATACGCCCCGGCCAGGATGCGCAGCGGGCGCCAGGTGGCGAAGACGGTCAATGCCAGCGCGATCCAGCCACGCCCCGCGACCATGCCTTCCACCCACAGCGGCGTGTAGACCGTCGACAGGTACGCCCCCGCCACGCCGCACAGCGCGCCGCCGCAGGCCACCGCCGCCAGGCGCAGCAGGCGCACCGGATAACCCAGCGCATGGGCGGATTCGGGCGATTCACCCACTGCCCGCAGCACCAGGCCGGCGCGCGTGCGGTCGAAGAACCAGGCGGCGGCGATGACGGCCACCACCGTGGCATAGACCATCGGATGGTGCTGGAACAGCGCCGGCCCGACGAACGGGAGGTCGCCCAGCACCGGCACGCTCCAGCTCACCGGCGCGGCCAGCTTCTGGCCGACATAGGCCACGCCGACGAAGGCCGAGCAGCCGCCGCCGAACAGGCTGACCGCCAGGCCGGTGGCGTACTGGTTGGCGTTGATCCAGATCACCAGCCAGCCGAAGACCACCGCCACCAGCGCCGCCACCAGGCCACCGGCGGCCAGGCCGGCCAGCGTGCTGCCGGTGTGGAAGGCCGCCGCGAAGCCGCTGACCGCGCCCATCAGCAGCAGGCCCTCGGCGCCCAGGTTCACGACGCCGGCCTTCTCGTTGATCAAGAGGCCCAGGCCGGCGATGGCCAGCGGCGTGCCGGAGGCCAGCATCGCGGCAATGAGCAGTGCGGTCTCGTTCATGTCTGCCCCTCGTCCGTCGAATACGCCGGCCGATCCCCCGAGGGGATGGCGGGCCGGCTTGGGGCGGCCCGGCGCTCGGCCCGCCTCATGCCGCCACTCCCGCCGCACGCGACGCGCCCGACGCCCAGCGCAGCCGGTAGTGGATCAGCGTGTCGCAGGCCAGCAGCGAGAACAGCAGCACGCCCTGGAACACGCCGCTCAAGGCCGCCGGCAGGCCGATGCGGCTCTGCGCCAGTTCACCGCCGATCAGGAAGGTCGACAGCAGCAGGCTGCCGGCCACGCAGCCCAGCGGGTGCAGCCGGCCGACGAAGGCGACGATGATGGCGGTGAAGCCGTAGTTGTTGGACACATGGGGCGTGAGCTGGCCCATCGGCCCGGTGACCTCGAAGGCGCCGGCCACGCCGGCCAGTGCGCCCGAGGTGAGCAGCGCCGTCCACAGCGCACGCCGGGTCGAGAAGCCGGCATAGCGCGCTGCCGCCGGTGCCAGGCCGCCCACCTGCATCTGCCAGCCCAGGTGGATGCGGGCCATGAACAGCCACATCAGCACCGCCGCCACCAGCGCGATGACGAAGCCCCAGTGCAGGCGCAGCCCGGTCAGCATGCGCGGCATCGCCGTGCCGTCGGCAAAGCTCACGCTTTGCGGAAAGTTGAAGCCCTGCGGGTCCTTCCAGGGCCCGAAGACCAGCCAGCTCAGCAGCAGGTTGGCCACGTAGACCAGCATCAGGCTGACCAGGATCTCGTTGGCGTTGAAACGGTCGCGCAGCAGGGCGACGACGGCCGCCCAGGCCGCGCCGCCCAGCGCCCCGGCCGCCACCGCCAGCGGCACGAACGCCCAGGGCCCGATCGCGATCTCCTGCTCGGTGATCCACAGCGCGACGCCGCCGGCCACGATGCCGCCCAGCAGGAACTGGCCCTCGGCGCCGATGTTCCACACGTTGCTGCGGAAGCACAGCGCCAAGCCCAGGCTGCACAGGATCAGCGGGGTGGCCTTCAGGCCCAGTTCGGTCAGGGCCCGCAGGCCGTTGAAGGGCTCGACCAGGAACACCGCCAGGCTCTGGCCCGGGGGCTTGCCCAGCGCGGCAAACAGCCCGGCGGCGACGAGCACCGTGATCACCAGCGAGATCACCGGCGAGGCCCAGGCGAACAGCCGGCTGGGCGCCGGGCGGGCTTCAAGCCGCAGCATGGCGCGCCTCCTGCATCGTGGCCTGTGCACTGCGCCCCGGCCACAGGCCCGACATCCATTCGCCGATCATCGGCACGCTGGCCTCGGCCACCGCCACGGGGGGCGACAGCCGGCCGCCGGCGATCACCTGCAGCCGGTCGCTGATCTCGAACAGTTCCTCCAGTTCCTCGCTGACCACCAGCACCGCGCAGCCGGCGTCGCGCAACTGCAGCAGGGCACCGCGGATCTGTGCCGCCGCGCCCACGTCCACGCCCCAGGTCGGCTGGCTGACGATCAGGAGCTTCGGCTTCGCGTCGATCTCGCGGCCGACGATGAACTTCTGCAGGTTGCCGCCGGACAGGCTCCTGGCCGGCGCATCGGGGCCGCCGGCCTTGACGTTGTAGGCGCCGATCAGCCGCTCGGCCAGCGCGCGCACGGTGCGCTGGTCGATCCAGCCCAGCGGGCCGACCGCCTCGGTGCGGGTGAGCAGCGTGTTCTGGGCCAGGCTCATCACCGGCACCGCGCCGCGGCCCAGGCGCTCTTCGGGCACGAAATGCAGGCCCAGGTGGCGCCGGTGGCGCGGCGACAGGGCGGCGATGTCGGCATCGAAGAGGCGGATGCTGCCCTCGGGCGCACGCCGGTCCTCGCCCGACAGCGCGGCCATCAATTCCTGCTGGCCGTTGCCGGACACGCCGGCGATGCCCAGGATCTCGCCAGCGCGCACCTGCAGCGCGACATCGGCCAGCGTGGTGCCGAAGGGGCTCTGCTTGGCCAGGCTCAGGCCCCGCACCGCCAGCGCCAGGGCACCGGGCCTGGCGGGCCGGTGCGCCAGTTCGGGCGGGGCGCTGCCGATCATCAGGCGGCTGAGCGAGGCATTGGTCTCGGCCGTCGGGTCCACCTCGCCGGTCACCCGGCCGCCACGCAGCACGGTGCAGTGGTGGCACAGGCTGCGGATCTCGTCGAGCTTGTGGCTGATGTAGAGGATGCTGCAGCCCTCGGCCGCCAGCTGGCGCAGCGTGACGAAGAGCTTCTCCACCGCCTGCGGCGTCAGCACCGAGGTGGGCTCGTCCAGGATCAGCAGCTGCGGCTTGGTCAGCAGCGCCCGGACGATCTCGACCCGCTGGCGCTCGCCCACGCTGAGGGTGTGCACCGGGCGCAGCGGGTCGACGTCCAGGCCGTAGTCGTGCGACACGCTGCGGATGCGCTCGGTCACCTCGGCCAGCGTCGGCCCCTTGTCCAGGCCCAGCCACACGTTCTCGGCCGCGGTCAGCGTGTCGAACAGCGAGAAGTGCTGGAACACCATCGAGATGCCCAGCGCCCGCGCCTGCTGCGGGTTGGCGATCTGCACCGGCTGGCCGTTCCAGCGCACCGTGCCTTCGTCAGGCCGCACCGCGCCGTAGATGATCTTCATCAGCGTGCTCTTGCCGGCGCCGTTCTCGCCCAGCACGGCGTGGATCTGGCCCGGCGCCACCTGCAGGTTCACGCCGTCGTTGGCGCGCACCGCGGGGTACTGCTTGCTGATGCCTTGGAGTTCGAGTCGGAGCATGCGGGGTTTCGGTGAGGATCAGGCGCCGGGGCCGGCATCACGGCTGAAGCGCCGCACACCGCCCACCCAGGTCTGCACCAGGTTGCGCTCGTCGCCCAGTGTCACCCAGGCGAACAGGCGTTCATGCAACCCGCGGGCCAGGCTGTCGCGGCGCTGGGCGACGGCGCCGACGGCGACGTCCCAGAGGCACAGGTCGGCCACGGCGCCGACGTCCAGCGTGCCGATCTCGCCGCCCAGCCGCAGCCCTTCAGCCGCGCCGCGCGTGGCCGCATGCAGCAGCGCCCAGGCCGTCAGCCGGTTGCCGGCCATCGCCTGCACCTTGTAGCCGTCGGCCAGCGTGCGCAGCATGGACAGCGAGGTGCCGCCGCCCACGTCGCTGGCCAGGCTGACCGCCACGCCAGCCGCCGCCGCCTGCTGCCAGCCGAACAGGCCGCTGCCCAGGAACAGGTTGGACGACGGGCAGAAGGCGATCTGCGCGCCGCTGTCGCGCAGCAGCGCCCGGTCGGCATCGTCCAGCCAGATGCCGTGGGCCAGCACCGCGCGCTCGTTCAGCAGGCCGGCGCGGGCGTAGACGTCGAGGTAGCTGCGCGCCTCGGGGAAGAGCTCGGCGATCCAGGCCACCTCGGCGCGGTTCTCGGCCACGTGGGTCTGCATGAACGTGCCCGGGTGGTCAGCCAGCAGTCGGCCGGCCATCGCCAGCTGCCCGGCGCTGCTGGTGGCGGCGAAGCGCGGCGTCACCGCGTACCGGTTGCGGCCGCGGCCATGCCAGCGGTCGATCAGGGCGCGGCAATCGGCCTCGGCGCCGGCCACGTCGTCGCGCAGGTTGTCGGGCGCATGGCGGTCCATCAGCACCTTGCCGGCCACCATGGCCATGCCGCGGGCGCTGGCGGCGGTGAACAGCGCGTCGACGCTGGCCACGTGCACGGTGGGGAAGACCACCGCCGCCGTTGTGCCATGGGCCAGCAGCGCGTCGGTGAACAGTTCGGCTGCTGCCTGCGCCACGGCCGGGTCGGCATGGCGGGCCTCGGCCGGGAAGGTGTAGGTCTGCAACCAGTCCAGCAGCTCGGTGCCCCAGCTGGCGATCACATCCACCTGCGGGCAGTGCACATGGGTGTCGATGAAGCCGGGCAGCAGCAGGCGACCGCTGTGGTCGATCTTGTGCCAGTCCTCGCCCGGTGCATCGGCCTGCACCGCCGCGATGCGCCCGTCGTCACCGATCAGCAGCCAGTGCGCCGGACGCCAGCGCACTTGCGGGCTGTCACGGTCGGCCAGGCCGGGATCGCCGCTGAAGTCCAGCAGGTCGGCGCGGATGGCGGTCTTCATGCGAGCTGTTTCAGCAGAACGCGTGCCAGGACGCCCGCCACGGCTGGCATGGCGCTTGAATGGCGGGGTGTGCCGATGGCGGCGCCGGTGTTCATGGCGCCGATGTTATGAAGGTTCAACATGCACCCCGACCCCACGCGCCCCGGGACCGGCTATCTTGCGGGTATGTCCCAGGCTCCGACGTCCCTTCCGCCCGCGCTCCCACCGACGCGGCCGATCCGCTTCGTGCACCGCGGCCAGGTGGTCGAGGTCGCCGATGTGGCGCCGACCACCTCGGTGCTGACCTGGCTGCGCGAGCACGCCCGCTGCACCGGCACCAAGGAGGGCTGCAACGAGGGCGACTGCGGCGCCTGCACCGTGCTGGTCGGCCAGTTGCAGCCCGCCGGCCAGGTCGGCTGGACCCCGGTCAACAGCTGCATCCAGTTCCTGCCGACCCTGGACGGCCGGGCCCTGCTGACGGTGGAAGACCTGGGCGGCCACCACCCCGCGCAGCAGGCGCTGGTGGCCTGCCACGGATCGCAGTGCGGCTTCTGCACACCGGGCTTCGTGATGTCGCTGGCGGCCTGCCGCGCGCGCCATGCGCAGTCACCGGGCCGGGCGCAGATCGCCGACGACCTGTCGGGCAACCTGTGCCGCTGCACCGGCTACCGGCCGATCCTGGATGCCGGCGAGCGCATGTTCGAGGCGAGCGCACCGCCGCTGGGCGACGCCGGCACTGCCGACGCGCTGCGCACCCTGGCTGCCGACTCGGCGCTGCACTACGCCGCCAGCGCCGCTTTCCACGCCCCACGCACCCTGCCCGACCTGGCCGCGCTGCGCGCCGCGAAGCCGCAGGCCACCCTCCTGGCCGGCAGCACCGACATCGGCCTGTGGGTCAACAAGCAGTTCCGCGACCTGGGCGAGGTGATCTGGCTCGGCGCCGTGCCCGCGCTGCAGGCCATCACCGTGGCCGATGGCGTGCTGACCATCGGCGCCGGTGCCTCGCTGGAAGCCGCCTGGGCCGCGCTGGCGACGCACTGGCCGGCTTGCCGCGACATGGGCCGGCGCTTCGCCTCCCGCCCGGTCCGCGAGGCCGGCACGATGGGCGGCAACGTCGCCAACGGCTCGCCCATCGGCGACAGCGCGCCGGTGCTGATCGCGCTGGGGGCATCCATCGTGCTGCGGCGTGGCGAGTCGCTGCGCATGCTGTCCTTGCAGGACTTCTACCTCGGCTACATGCGCAACCAGCTGCAGCCGGGCGAGTTCGTCGAGGCCATCACCGTGCCCTTGCCGCAGCCCGGGGCGGGCGAGGTGCTGCGGGTGGAGAAGCTCAGCAAGCGCTTCGACTGCGACATCTCGGGCCTGTCGGCCGGGCTGTGGCTGAAGCGGGACGGCGCCACCGTGGTCGACGCCCGCTTCGCCTTCGGCGGCCTGGATGCCATCGTGCGCCGCGCCGCCGGCGCCGAGGCCGCCGTGCGCGGCCAACCGTGGACCGCGGCGACCGTGCAGGCGGCGATGGCCGCACTCGACGCCGACTTCACGCCGCTGAGCGACCTGCGCGCCAGCGCCGGCTACCGCCGGCGGGCGGCGCGGGCCCTGCTGCAGCGGCTGTGGCTGGCCTCGCGGCCAGACGTGCCGCTGGCCGAGGCGCAGCTCAGCGTGTGGAGCGGCGCATGAGCCCGCACCGCGACGGCGTGGGCACCGCCCGCCCGCATGAATCGGCCCACCTGCACGTGGCCGGCGCGGCGCCCTACATCGACGACCTGCCCGAACTGGCCGGCACCCTGCACGCCGCGCTGGGCCTGAGCCCGGTGGCCTACGGCACGCTGCGCGGCATCGACCTGGCGACGCTGCGCGCCCAGCCGGGTGTGGTGGCGGTGTTCGGCGCGGGCGACATTCCCGGCGCCAACGACTGCGGGCCCATCGTGCATGACGACCCGATCCTGGCCGCTGACACGGTGCGTTACGTCGGCCAGCCGGTGTTCGCCGTGGTCGCCACCAGCCGCGACGCCGCCCGCCGCGCCGCAGCCCTGGCGAAACAGGTGCTGCAGATCGACCCGCTGCCCGCGGTGCTGACGGCGCTGGAGGCCCATGCGCAGCAGCAGTACGTGGTGCCGCCCATGCACCTGGCCCGGGGTGATGCCGAGGCCGCGCTGGCGGCGGCCCCGCACCGGCTGCAGGGAACCTTCAGCCTGGGCGGGCAGGAGCAGTTCTACCTGGAGGGCCAGATCAGCTATGCCCTGCCGCAGGAAGGCGGCGGCCTGCTCATCCACTGCAGCACCCAGCACCCCAGCGAGATGCAGCAGGTGGTGGCGCATGCGCTGGCGCTGCCGGCGCACGCGGTGCAGGTGCAGTGCCGGCGCATGGGCGGCGGCTTCGGCGGCAAGGAAAGCCAGAGCGCCCTCTTCGCCTGCGTCGCCGCGCTGGCCGCACGCGCGCTGCAGCGTCCGGTCAAGCTGCGGCCCGACCGCGATGACGACATGCTGGTCACCGGCCGCCGCCACGGCTTCGAGTTCGCGTACGACGTGGGCCATGACGACAGCGGCAAGGTGCTGGGCGTCAGCGTCGACATGGTGGCCAACGCCGGCCATTCGGCCGACCTGAGCCCGCCGGTCTTGACCCGCGCGCTGTGCCACTTCGACAACGCCTACTGGCTCCCGGCTGTGGCCATGCACGGCTTCTGCGCCAGGACGAACACCCAGAGCAACACGGCCTTCCGCGGCTTCGGCGGGCCGCAGGGCGCGCTGGCCATCGAGGTCATCCTCGACCGCATCGCCCGCCGCCTGGGTGCCGACCCGCTGGCGGTGCGCCGGGCCAACTTCTACGGCACCACCAGCCACAACGTGACGCCCTATGGCCAGGTGGTCGAGGACAACATCATCGACCCGCTGGTGGCGCAGCTGGCCGGGCGTTGCGCCTATGCCGACAGGCGTGCGGCCAGCGCCGCCTTCAACGCCACCAGCCCGGTGTTGAAGAAGGGGCTGGCGCTGACGCCGGTGAAGTTCGGCATCAGCTTCAACGTCGCCCACTTCAACCAGGCCGGCGCCCTGGTGCATGTGTACGCCGACGGCTCGGTGCTGGTGAACCATGGCGGCACCGAGATGGGGCAGGGCCTGAACACCAAGGTGGCACAGGTGGTGGCCCACGAACTGGGCATCGGCTTCGGCCGGGTGCGGGTGACGGCCACCGACACGCAGAAGGTGGCCAACACCTCGGCCACCGCGGCCAGCACCGGTTCGGACCTGAACGGCAAGGCCGCGCAGGACGCGGCGCGCCAGGTGCGCGAGCGGCTGGCAGCACTGTGGGCAGCGCAGGTCGGCGTGGCGGCCGGGGCGGTGCAATTCGCCAACGGCCAGGTGACGGCAGGTGACCACCGCATTGCCTTCGACACCCTGGTCGTCCAGGCCTACACCGCCCGCGTGCAGCTGTGGAGCGACGGCTTCTACGCCACGCCCGGCCTGCACTGGGACCGCGCCACGCTCCAGGGCCGGCCGTTCTTCTACTTCGCCTATGGCGCGGCCTGCGCCGAGGTCGTCGTCGACACGCTGACCGGCGAGCACAAGCTGCTGCGCGCCGACATCCTGCACGACGTGGGCCGCAGCCTGAACCCGGCGATCGACATCGGCCAGGTCGAAGGCGCCTTCATCCAGGGCATGGGCTGGCTGACGATGGAGGAGCTGCGCTGGCATCCGCAGACCGGCCAGCTGCTGACGCATGCGCCCAGCACCTACAAGATCCCGACCGCCGACGACTGCCCGCCGCAGTTGCACGTGCAGCTGTACGACGCCGACAACCCCGCCGACACCATCCACCGCAGCAAGGCGGTGGGCGAGCCGCCGCTGCTGCTGCCGTTCAGCGTGTTCCTGGCGATCACCGACGCCATCAGCGCCGCCGGTGGCCACCGCCGCGACCCGCCGCTGCGTGCCCCGGCCACGCCCGAGGCGGTGCTGGACGCGCTGGATGCCGTGCGCGCCGGCTGACGGCATGCACGACCCGCTGAAGGCCGCCGCCCGCGCCTGGCTGGCCGCCGGCCGGCCGGCGATGGTGGTGCAGGTGCTGTCGACGCGCGGCTCGGTGCCGCGCGGGGCCGGCACGCGCATGCTGGTGGCGGCCGATGTGGTGACCGGCACCATCGGCGGCGGCCACCTGGAGCTGCAGGCCATCGACCGCGCCCGGGCGCTGCTGGCCGGTGGCCTCACGGCGCCGCAGGACCAGGCGATCGCCCTGGGCCCCACGCTGGGCCAGTGCTGCGGCGGCAGCCTGGTGCTGCGCACCGCGCCGCTGGACGCTTCAGCACTGGCCGCCTGGCCGGACGAGCCGGCGCTGTTCTCGCTGCAGCTCCACGGCGCCGGCCATGTCGGCCGCGCCATCGTGCGCCTGCTGCACGACCTGCCCTGCACGGTGCAGTGGATCGATGGCCGCGGCAGCGAATTCCCCGCCGAGCCCGACCCGCCGCACATCGCCCGGCTGTGCGTGGATGCGGCCGAAGCCGAGGTGGACAACGCGCCGCCTGGCGGCTTCTTCCTGGTGCTCACGCACAGCCACGACCTCGATCTGGCGATCACCCAGGCCATCCTGCGGCGCGGGGATGTCGGCTACCTGGGCCTGATCGGCTCGGCCACCAAGCGTGCGCGCTTCACGGCACGGCTGCGCCAGCGCGGCATCGATGAAGACAGGCTGGCACGCATGACCTGCCCGATCGGCGTGCCCGGCATTCCGGGCAAGCAGCCGGCGCAGATCGCGGTGGCGGTGGTGGCGCAACTGCTGCAGGTGGCCGCGGCCAGGAGTGCGGTCAGTCCAGGCTGATCGGCGCGCGCTGCAGCACTGCCTGGTGCTGCTGGAACTCCTGCCGCACCAGCGCCGTGAAGCGCGCCGCGCTGCCGCCGAACGGCAGGTTGTCGGCGTTGCGCAGCAGGTCCTGCAGCACCGGGCCGTCCAGCACCTGGTTGACCAGTTGGTTCAGGCGCTGCACCACCCCCGGCGGTGTGCCGGCCGGCGCCATCAGGCCGAAGTCCGAGGCCAGGTTGGCCTCGGGCAGGCCCAGTTCGGCCCAGGTGGGCACCTCGGGCAGGCTGTCGAGCCGCTGCGGTGCGCCCACTGCAAGCGGCTTGAGCAACCCTTGGCGGATGTGCTGGCACCGGGCCGGTGGTCCACCTGCACTTGCACGCCCAGCAAGGGCGCCAGCTGCTCGGCCAGCGCGCGCAGCACCTGGTCACTGATGCCGCCTGGCGGGTACACCGGCAGGATGCGCACCGGGCCCGCGGGCCAGGCCAGCGGCCGCGGGCTGAAGCCCTGGGTCTCGCACAGCGCCAGCAGGTTGGCGTAGAGGCCAGGCGCCCCAGGCTGGCGCACCAGGATGAAGGCCTCGTCGCGCAGCGCGGTCAGCGCCAGCGGGCGCACCGCCGCGCCGGGGCGGTGCGCCAGCGGGTGGTCGATCGGCAGCGCCAGCAGGGCCGGCTCATGGAAAAGGGTCTCGAACAGCAGCCCCGGCGGCCGGCTGGTCGGCACGCGCAAGAAGCCGCAGTGCAACTGCTCGGCCTGCACCGCGTCGGTGATCTCGGCGGCATTGGCCTCGCGCAGGTCCAGCCCGATGTGGGGGTGCTGCTGGGGGCAGGCGCGCAGGGTGCGCGGCATGTCGGCGTGGGCGGCGGCCGAGCTGGTGAAACCCAGCGCCAGCCGCCCCTGCTCGCCCTGCGCCACCTGTTGCAGCCGGTCGCGCAGCGCATCGGCCCCCGGACCACCAACACGGACTTCACCGGCCGACCGCTGGCCAGCACCGCCACGCTGGCCTCCAACCAGCCGTCGGCGCGGGCCTATGTCGACCTGATCGAGGACTGGGTGCACACCGGCAAGGTGACCCTGGCACCCGGCCTGGCGCCGGTGACGACCTTCACCGAACGCGACATGTTCCGGGCGCAGGACCGTCCGCCGGGCGGCAGCAACGCAGCGGCCGACGCGGCCTGCCAGGCAGCGGGCGGCGGCAGCTTCTGCACCAACACCAACAGCCGCGTCCTGGGCGAAAACCCCAACGCCAACCCCAACGCCAGGATCTACCTGCAGGAGACCTGGGCGCGGCCCGACCTGATCAATGCACCCGGCGTCAAGCTGCCGCTCGACCTGGTGACGGCCCTGGCCACCTACGACCGCAACACGCCGGCGCCCAGCGACTACAACTCGCTGGAGGCCATGACCGCGGAGATGGCCGCGGCGATGCAGACCATCCGCGACCATGCCGACGACGACGGCAGCGCAGGCCTGGCCGGCGTCGTTCCGACCGGCCGCGCCTTCCTGCGGGCGGTGCAGGACGGCGTGGCCACGCGCGACATGGACGCCGCCAGCGCAGCCACCGACGGCCTGATCGACCTGTGGTTCAACGACGGCACCCACCCCAGCGCGCATGGGTCCTACCTGAGCGCGCTGACGCTGTTCGGCAGCATCACCGGTCTGGACCCGCAGTCGCTGGGCCGCAACGAGCAGGCCGCCTTCGACCTCGGCATCTCGCAGGCCGACGCCGCGGCGCTGCAGCGCATCGCCGCGCTGGAACTGGGCTTCCCGGCCGCCGTGCCCGAGCCGGGCCAGGCCGCGCTGCTCGTCGCCGGCCTGCTGGGCTTGGCGGGCTGGCACCGCCGCCAGGGCCGTCGGCCGGTGGCGTGAGACGCCTGCCAGACGCGCGCCTTCCCGCTGCCTGTCCTCGGGTCCCGGGCCAGCCTCCGGCCCCGGCCCCGCCCCAGGTGCATCCTCGACACCCTGCGCCATCGCCACGGCCTGCCGGCCGTGGCGGGCGTGCTGTTGCGGGCGCCGGGATACCCAGCGCGTGGTCTGGGCGGCGTCAGGCCTGGCCCAGGCGTGCCAGGCCCTCGGGGTCGATCACCCGCACGTTGTAGCCGGCCACCTCGATCAGGCCCTGGCGGCTGAAGCTGCGCATCAGGCGCGACAGCGTTTCCGGCGTGATCGCCAGTTGCGAGGCGACATCGCGCTTGCGGTCGCTGAGGCGCACGATGCCCTGGCCGTTGCTGCCCGGCAGCGGCACGCAGCGCTGGTGCAGCCATTGCGCCAGGCGGCCCGGCGCGTCCTTGTGCATCAGCTCGTGGGTGTTGACGGCCAGCGCCTGCACCTCGCGCGCCAGCCCCTGGATCAGCCGCTGCGCCAGGCCGGGGTGGCTGGCCAGCCGCGCCTCCAGCTGCTCGCAGGGCAGCTCGATCACGCTGGCCGGGCCCATCGCCTGGGCGTCCATCGCATGGGCGCCGTTCAGCCAGGCCGAGCTCAGGTCCAGCCAGGCCGGGCCGCGCACGATGCGCTCGGTGCGCAGCACGCCGTCCGACGTGCGCAAGCCCAGCGCCACCTCGCCGCTGCGCAGCGCCACCAGGGTGCTGGCGGCCGTGCTGCGGCACAGCACGCTCTGGCCGGCGGCCACGTGGCGCTGGCTGGCCAGGGCCGCCAGGGTGGCCAGTTCGTCGTCCGACAGCGCCGGTGCGCCGAGCAGGCTGCTCCACAGCGCCGCGTCGGCCAGGGCCGCGCCCACGGCCGGCCCGCCCAGCGCCCGCAAGGGCTTGGCCGCCGCGAGGGGCGCGTCGGCGGCGGCCCGGCGATCGGGGACGGCGGTGGCGTAGCTGTGTTCCATGCGGTGTCTTGCCCGGTTGTGGGATCCGCTCCTGGGATCCGGTGACCAGGGGTCCAAGCCCCTGACCGACCCTGGCGGGCATGCTCCCGCAAGTGCGCGGCGGGGGGCTTGCGCTGGATCAACGGGGCGGCGGCGGCCCGCCCAAGGCACGACGGCCACCCCGTTGCCGGGGTGGCCGTCGCCAGGACACGCCAGGCCGGCTGACGCCGGCACGCCGTCAGAAGCGGTGGCGGACGCCGAAGGCGTAGCTGTTGCCGCTGGACAGGCCGCTCTTCTTCTCGTTCATGTAGACGGCGTACAGGTCGGTGCGCTTGGACATCAGGTAGTCGTAGCCCAGGCTCAGGGTCTTCTGGTCGGCGCCCACGTCGGGCGACAGCTGGCCGTACTGCACCAGCACCTTGCCCAGGCCGATGCTGTAGTCCGCGCCCAGGCCCCAGACCTTGATGGTGTTGTCCAGCGTCTTGTTGTCGTTGCTGCCGTACTGGGCGTACAGCTTCAGCGGCGCCAGGTTGTACGACGCGCCCAGCTGCCAGGCGGTGGTGTCGGGGTTGAAGGCGCCGGTGCCCTTCTCCACCTTCTGCCAGGCGACGCCGGCGGCCAGCGGGCCGGCGAAGTACAGCGCGCTCAGGCCCAGGTTGCGCCCGCCGCTGCCTTCGCCCAGCGCGGCGTGGGCGGTGAAGCTCAGGCCGCCGAAGCTGGGGCTGGCGTAGCGCACCGAGTCGCTCCAGCCGGTGTCGCCCGAGACCTGCACGTCGCTGGCCTGGGTGCGCGGCGTGGTGCTGCTGGTGAACGTGTGGCGGATCGACGGCGAGAAGCCGAACGAATCACCGAAGCTGTTGAACAGCAGGGTGTTGACGAACAGCGAGGTGGTGTTGCGGCCCAGCGTCAGCGTGCCGGCGGCAGGGCTGGTCAGGCCGACATAGGCATTGCGCGCCCAGAAGGTGTCGCCGTCGAAGCGGCCTGCGGCGGCGGTGTCGCTGCGCATGAACGACTCCAGGGCATACACCGTGCTCATGCCGCCGCCCAGGTCCTCGCTGCCCTTGACGCCGATGAAGCTGGTGGTCATGTTGCCGCTGTTGACGTTCTTGCTCGACTTGGCGCCCGGCGCCTGCGTGGCGCCGAAGGACAGGTCGATCAGGCCGTACATCGTCACCGAGGGCTGGGCATGGGCGGTGGCGGCGCCGGCGGCGAGCAGGCAGGCAGCGACCAGGCGCAGGGGCGCGGAAGAGCGGGGCATCGGGACTCCGTGTCGTTGATGTTGGAAGTGCCGAGGCTAGCAAAGCCCGTGCCGCGCCAAGCTGACATGGGCCGCGGCTGTCGGTTGCCTGCAACGGTGCGGCGGGCCGCCGATCCGGTAGTCTGCGCAGCCGTGCCGTGCCGGGCCGCTGGTTGCTGCCGGCGCGTCCGCCAAGCCGACAAGGAGCCGCATGACCACCACCTGCCTTCAGGTCCGCCAGGACCAGCTCGCCACCACCCGCACCGTCGACGCGCCCGATGCACCGCTGGCGCCCGGCCAGGTGCGTGTGCGTGTCGACCACTTCGCCTTCACCGCGAACAACATCACCTATGCCGCCTTCGGTGCGGCCATGCAGTACTGGCAGTTCTACCCGGTGGCACCGGATGCCGACGGCACGGCCTGGGGCTGCATCCCGGTGTGGGGCTTCGGCCGCGTGGTGCAGAGCCTGCACCCCGGCGTGGCGGTGGGTGAGCGGCTGTACGGCTACTGGCCGATGGCCAGCCATGCCGTGCTGTCGCCGGTGAAGCTGTCGGCCGCCGCCCTCAGCGACGGCGCGCCGCACCGCGCCGGGCTGCACGCGGTCTACAACCAAGTCCAGCGGGTCAGCGCCGACCCGTTCTACACGGCCGACAGCGAGGCCGCCCAGGCCCTGCTGCGCCCGTTGCTCCTGACCGCCTGGCTGATCGATGATTTCCTGGCCGACAACGGCTTCTTCGGCACCACCGATGCGGGCGCCCGCGGCCTGATGCTGCTCAGCTCGGCCAGCAGCAAGACCGCCATCGCCACCGCCGCGCAGCTGGCCAAGCGGCCCGAGGTCGAGGTCATCGGCCTGACCTCGGCCGGCAACGTCGCGTTCTGCCAAAGCCTGGGCATCTACAGCCGCGTGCTGGCCTACGACGGGCTGGATGCGCTGCCGGCCGATGCGCCGGCCGTCTATGTCGACTTCGCCGGCAGCGGCCCGCTGCGGCTGGCGATCCACAGCCGCTTCAGCCGCCTGGCCTACAGCTGCTCGATCGGCGGCACGCATGTCGACCAGCTCGGCGGCGCCAGGGACCTGCCGGGCCCGAAGCCGACGCTGTTCTTCGCCCCCGCCCAGGTGAAGAAGCGCCACGCCGACTGGGGCGCAGCCACCTTCGACCAACGTCTGGTGGGCGCCTGGCACAGCTACCGCCAGCAGGTGGCGGCGGCCAACCCGCCCTGGCTGGTGGTGCAGCAGCACCGGGGCGCCGCCGCGGTGCAGGCCGCCTATGCCGAGGTGCTGGCCGGCCGCGGCGACCCGCGGCTGGGGCACATGCTGGGGTTCTGATCCGCCGGCTCAAGCGGCCGCGTCGGCGCCGGCAAAGTCCAGCAGCACCTTCATCGCCTTGCTGCGGTCGCTGGCCAGTTCGAAGGCCTCGCGCGCCCGGCTCAGCGGGAAGGCGCCAGTCACCATCGGCGCCATGTCCAGCCGGCCGCTGTTGATCAGTTGCACCGCGAGCTTGAACTCGGCATGGAAGCGGAAGCTGCCGCAGATGCTCAGCTCCTTGGCCACCACCATGTTCTGCGGAATGCTGACGTCGCCACCCAGGCCCAGCTGCACCACCACGCCGCGCGGGCGCATCGCCTCCAGGCCGGCCCGCAGCGCCCGCTCGTTGCCGCTGCACTCCAGCATCACGTCGAACGTGCCCTTGCGGGTGGCGCCGTCGGCAGCGTAGCGCTGCAGCCAGTCGGTGTCGGTGGCGACGTTGATGGTGACGTCGGCGCCCATCGCCCGGGCCACGGCCAGGGTCGCGTCGGTCAGGTCGACCGCGGTGATCTCGGCCGCGCCGTGGATCTTCGCCGCCGCGATGCTCAGCGCGCCGATGGGCCCGCAGCCCGACACCAGCACGCGCTTGCCCAGCAGCGGCCCGGCGCGCTGCACGCCATGCAGGGCCACCGAGAAGGGCTCGGCCAGCGCCGCATGCTGCAGCGCCACGCCCGCGGCCACCGGCTCGCACTGCACCGCGTCGCACAGCAGCAGGTGGCGGAAGGCGCCTTCCACATGCGGGTCGCGCATCGCGCTGCCGTAGAAGCGCATGTCCAGGCACTGGTTGGGCAGGCCCTCCAGGCAGTGCACGCAGGCGCCGCAGGGCCGGCTGGGATTCACCGCCACGCGGTCGCCCGGCTTCACGGCGGTGACGCCCTCGCCCACCGCCCGCACCGTGCCCGCCACCTCGTGGCCCAGGATCATCGGCCGCTTGATGCGCACCGTGCCGAAGCCGCCATGGTGGAAATAGTGCAGGTCCGACCCGCAGATGCCGCCGAAGCCCACCGCCACCAGCACCTCGCCGGGGCCGGGGTCGGCGGCGTCCTGCACATCGACGCGCAGGTCGTCGGGGGCGTGGATCACCAGGCACATGCAGCGGTAGCGCATCGGTTCGTCTCCAGGTCGGGGTTGTTTGGTGTGATGATATGGTGATTCATCACAGTCCCCAGCGAGGGAAGGAGACACGCGTGAACCTGCTCGACCAGTTCGGCCTGAACGGCCGCACCGCCCTGATCACCGGCGCCAGCAAGGGCATCGGCCTGGCCCTGGCCACGGCCCTGGGCCAGGCCGGCGCGCGCGTGGTGCTGAACGCCCGGGGCGCCGACTTGCTGGCGCAGGCCGTGGCCGCGCTGCAGGCCCAGGGCATCAGCGCCCACGCCGCCGCCTTCGACGTGACCGAGGCCGACGCGGTGGACGCCGGCGTGGCCGCCATCGAGCGCGACATCGGCGCCATCGACATCCTGGTCAACAACGCCGGCATACAGCACCGCGGCACGTTTGCCGAGTTCCCGACCCACGCCTGGCACCGGATCACCACCACCAACCTCGACAGCGTGTTCCTGGTCGGCCGTGCGGTGGCGCAGCGCATGATCCCGCGCAAGGCCGGCAAGATCATCAACATCTGCTCGGTGCAGAGTGAACTGGGCCGCCCCGGCATCGCGCCCTACGCCGCCACCAAGGGCGCGGTGAAGATGCTGACCAAGGGCATGGCCATCGACCTGGGCCCGCACGGCATCCAGGTCAACGGCCTGGGCCCGGGCTACTTCAAGACCGAGCTCAACCAGGCCCTGGTGGCCGACGCCGACTTCAGCGCCTGGCTGTGCAAGCGCACGCCCATGGGCCGCTGGGGCGAGGTGCAGGAACTCGGCGGCGCCGCGGTCTTCCTGGCCAGCCCGGCCAGCAGCTTCGTCAACGGCCACATCCTGTACGTGGACGGCGGCATCACGGCCAGCCTGTGAGGCCGGGCCGGCCGGCGGCCGCTCAAGCCGCCGGCTTGCCGGCCTGGTAGGTGGCGGCGTCGACCTCGGTGCCGAACAGCAGCGCGTCGTTCAGCAGCCGGTCGTCGAAGCGCACCTCGACCTCTGCGCCAGGCCCGTAGAACCGGCAGAAGAAGCGGCGCGAGCGGTGCTCGAAGCGGACCATCACCTCCTCGAAGTCGTAGTCCATGTAGACGTCGCGGTCGCCCAGGTCGGCCTTCGAGATTCCCATCACTGTCCTCCGGTGCTGCGGATGTGGTCGTAGTAGGCGCGGCTCTGTGCCTCCAGCCCGGCCGCCCGCGGGTCACCGGCCGGCAGCTCGCGGTGCTGCTCGTAGAGCGCATGGCCGAGGCCGCCTTCCTTGCCGGTCTTGGCGGCGATCTCGGCATAGCGCTGCTCGCCCAGCACCGCCTTCGCATCGTCCGGCGGATGCTTGGCAAAGATCATTTCCGGCGTGTTGACCTGGATCTCGGCGAGCATGCCGGACTGCGTCTTGACCACGCCGTTGGCGCCGCTGTAGCCCAGGGCATTGGTGTCCGGCTTGAATTCGCCGACCTTGGCGCCGTGCTGCTTCAACAGTGCGACGGCCTGGTCGTACTGCGCCCGCTCGACGACGATGGTGTTGCGCGCCATGTCGCGCAGCTTGGACACCGGCTGGTTCTTCTCCACCAGTTCCAGCGCCTTGACCATCGCGCGTTCCCGCCCCTTCAGGTCCGCCGTCGCCACCCGGCCGCCGGTGGCCTGGGCAATCTGCTCGGCCAGCGCGTCGATCTCGGCCTTGGCCTGCGGCGCCTTGGCGTAGAGCTCGTCGAGCTGCTGCTCGACGGCGGACTTCGGCGCTGCCGGGGCCTTGGGCGGCGGCGCCTCGGCCATCGGCGGCGGCGGCGGCGGCGGCGGCGGCGGCGGTGCGCGGCGCGGTGCCGGCGCCGGCGCCGGCGCCCGGGGTGCCGGTGGCGCGGCCTCGGCGGTGCCGGCCTTGCCGCCGGTGCTGCCCTTGCCACCCTTGCCACCCTTGCCGCCCTTGGCCGCCTTGGCGCCCTTGAACAGCAGCGCGACGAAGGCCGCCACGCCGATCACGGCGATGGCCCGCGCCAGGTGCGTGGCGGCGGCGTCCAGGTCCTGCTCGCTGTCCGCCGTCGAGGCGCCGACGAGGAAGTCGCCGACGTCGCCGGCGACGTCGAACACCGCCATGCCCAGCAGCACGACGCCACCGACCAGCAGCACGATGTCGACCACCGCCCCCACGCCGAAGGCATGCGAGCCGGCCCAGACCACCAGGCCGGCGGCCATGATTGCCAGGTTCTCCTTGGTCAGCAGCGCCTCGAACTCGTGGCGCATGCTGCCCGGCAACTTCGGCGCGGTGCGGCGCAGGGCCTCGGCAAACTTGCGGTCCATCGGCCATTCCCACACCGCCGCCGCCGGCGGCGGCGGGGCCACGGGCGCCGCCGGCGGCGGCGGGGCCACGGGCGCCGCCGCCCGGGCGGGCTGCGGCACCGGGCCGGGCACTCGGGGCGGCGGGGCGCCCGCCGGCGCGGCCACACGGGTGCCGCTCAGCAGATGGAACCAGGTGTCGCGGCCGGCCACGCCGTCGGCGTCGAGGGCCAGGCCGCGCTGGCAGGCCAGCACCGCCTGCCGCGTCAGCGCACCGAAGTCGCCGTCGATGCGCAGTTGCGGCGACGGCACGAGGCGCAGGTTCAGCGCCCGCTGCAGGCGTTCGACCGCCGGGCCCTGCGCGCCCTGGCGCAGCACCGGCATGCCGGCCGGGCCGGGCTGGCGACGGCCCGCCGGGGGTGCGGCCACCGCCGCCGCCTGCAACGGCAGCGAGGACGGCGCGGCCGGACGCTTTGCCTGGCCGGGCCGCCCGCCCGGCGCCGGCGTGGCCATGGCCCCCACCGGGCCCGGCAGCGGCGACAAGGCCCGCACCAGGGTGCCGTCGTCCAGCGCCAGCGGCTGGCCCGAGATGCCCGCCGGGCCGGGAACGCGGGCGGCGGCCATCTAGCAGGGGCGCGGGGCCCGGGGGCGGGCCAGGCAGCAGGCGTTGGGTGACACGGTGGGTCCCGGCTGGTCCAGCGCCCTGCAGGCTACACCAAGCCCGGCGCGCTGCCCTCCCCGCGCCTGCCGAGGTCTACAGCACCAGCAGCGCCCGGAAGTCGTTGACGTTGGTGTACGTGGGGCCCGGCACCACCAGGTCGCCCAGCGCGCTGAAGAAGCTGTAGGCATCGTTGCGGTCCAGGAACTCGGCCGGCTTGAGCCCCAGCGCCGCGGCGCGGGCCAGGGTGTCGGGCGCCAGCACCGCACCGGCGTTGTCCTCGATGCCGTCGATGCCGTCGGTGTCGGCCGACAGCGCCCACACACCCGCCTGGCCCTGCAGCGCGATGGCGCAGCCCAGCAGGAACTCGCTGGCCCGCCCGCCGCGGCCACCGCTGCCACGCACCGTCACCGTGGTCTCGCCGCCGGACAGGATCACGCAGGGCCGCTGGAACGGCTGGCCGCGCTGCGCCACCGCACGCGCCAGCGCCGCATGCACCTTGCCCACCTCGCGGCTCTCGCCTTCGATGGCGTCGCTGAGGATGTGCGCGTCCAGCCCGTGGGCACGTGCCAGCGCGGCGGCGGCCTCCAGGCTGTCCTGCGGCGTGGCGATCATGCGCACGCCGTGGCCGGCGAACCGCGCATCGCCCGGCTTGGGCGTCTCGAAGGCGCCGCTTTCCAGGCCGGCACGGGCGGCGTCGGGAATGGCGATGCCGTAGCGCCTGAGGATCGCCAGGGCGTCGGCGCAGGTGCTGGCGTCGGGCACCGTGGGGCCGCTGGCGATGACCTGCGCATCGTCGCCGGGCACGTCGCTGATCAGCAGGGTCACCACCCGGGCCGGCGCGCACAGCGCGGCCAGCCGGCCGCCCTTGATCGCCGACAGGTGCTTGCGCACCGTGTTCATCTCGTCGATGGCCGCGCCGCTCTTGAGCAGGGCGCCGTTGATGGCCTGCTTGTCGGCGAAGTCCAGCCCCGGCGCCGGCAGGCTCAGCAGGGCCGAGCCGCCGCCGGAGATCAGGCACAGCACCAGGTCGTGTTCGGTCAGGCCGCGGGTCAGGTCGACGATGCGCTGCGCGGCCTGGCGGCCGGCCTCGTCGGGCACCGGGTGGCGCGCCTCGACGACGGCGGTGCGGCCCGGCTTCGCCTTGTAGGCCGGCGGCACATGGTCGTAGCGGGTGACGACCAGGCCGCTGAGCGGCGCGTCGGCCGGCCACAGCGCGTCCACCGCCGCGGCCATCGCGCCGCCGGCCTTGCCCGCGCCCACCACCAGGGTGCGGCCCTTCGCCGGGTCGGGCGGCGGCGGCAGGTGGGCCGCCGTCACGTCGGCCGGCAGCGCCCGCGACACGGCGCAGGCATACAGCGCCCGCAGGAAGCCCTGCGGGTCTTGGCTGGGGTCGGGAGCGGCGGTGGCGGCATTCATGTGATGATTATCCCGACCGGTTCGCCTGCTGCCTGCAAGCAGTTTCCACATGCCGCGCAGCGCAGCCCGCCGCCTGCGCCGCCCATCGACGAGGCCCCCATGAAGATCGATTTCGTCTCCGACGTGTCCTGCCCCTGGTGCGCGATCGGCCTGCATGCGCTGGAGCAGGCCATGGACCGCGTCGCCCCGGCGATCCAGCCGACGCTGCACTTCCACCCCTTCGAGCTGAACCCGCAGATGGCGCCCGAGGGCGAGGACGTCGTCGAGCACCTGGGCCGCAAGTACCGCATCGACGCCCAGCAGATCGCCGCCAACACCGAGGCCATCCGCCAGCGCGGGCTGGGCGTGGGCTTCACCTTCGGCCAGGGCATGCGCCGGCGCATCTACAACACCTTCGACGCCCATCGGCTGCTGCACTGGGCGGGGCTCGTCGACGCGGGCAAGCAGCGCGCGCTCAAGCATGCGCTGTTCAAGGCCTACTTCACCGACGGCCTGAGCCCGGGCGACCACGCCGTGCTGCGCCAGGCCGCCGCCGACGCCGGGCTGGACGCCGACGCGGCGCAGCGCATCCTCGACGGCGACACCTACGCGGCCGAGGTGCGCGAGGCCGAGTCCTTCTGGCATGCGCAGGGCATCAACTCGGTGCCGGCCATCGTCATCAACGAGCGCCACCTGATCAGCGGTGGCCAGCCGGCCGAACTGTTCGAGCGGGCCTTGCGCCACATCGCCGCCGAAGGCGACACCGCCTGAGCGAGCCCCGGGAAACGGTGGCCGGCGCGCACCGGCGCGGCGCTGTCGACCCCCCCTGAATTCATGGGTGAATCGGTCACGGAGCGGGCGACCAGCTGCCGGATGTCAAGAATTCCCCACCTATAGTCCCATCCGATGGCGGCGTGCGCCACTGGACGCCCTGCGGCATCCGCGCTGACGCCGGCCGCGCAACCCTGAGGAGCCTTGGATGACCACCCCCAATTCGGCGCTGCCGCGCGCCACGCGGCCCGGCGTGTCCTGCATTGCCGCCGCCTGCGCCCTGGCCAGCAGCCTGGCCACCGGCACCGCCCATGCCCAGCCCACGGCCGCCGATGCGCCGATCGAGGTCGCCAGCGGTGACTCGTTCTCGCTGATCGCCGCGCGCATCCTGGGCTCGCCGCGCCAGTGGTCGCAGCTGTACGACCCGCGCCTGAGCGGCCTGACCGACCCCAACAAGATCCAGCCCGGCCAGCGCTTCGAGCTGGTGACCGAGCCCGGCGGCAAGCGCTACCTGCGCCTGGTTGGCAGCAAGGCGGCGGCCACCACCGCCGCTGCCGCGCCGGCCCGCCCGGCCGCACCGGCCAGCGCTGCAGCGCCCGCACGGGCGCCGGCCGTCGCCGCTGCACCGGCGCCGGCCCCCGCGCCGGCAGCCGCACCCGCGCCGGCACCCGCGCCGGCACCCGCGCCGGCGCCCGCCCCGGCCGTGGCAGCCGCCCCGGCGCCGGCCGCTGCGCCGGCTGCGGGTGACGAGCTGGTCATCGGCGTGCTGCCCAACATCGGCACCGCCACGCTGCTGGCGCAGTACGAGAACCTGAAGGCCTGGATGGAGCGCACCCAGGGCACCAAGGTGCGCATCACCGTGCCGGCCAACTTCAAGGCCTTCTTCGACGGCACGATGCGCGGCGACTACGACCTGTCGGTGGCCGCGCCGCACTTCGCGCGCCTGGCCCAGGTCGACCGCGGCCTGGTGCCGGTGGTGATGTACGAGCCGCGCATCGGCGCGCTGTTCATCGGCAAGCCCGACGACGGCCTGAACGGCCCGGCCGACGTGCGTGGCAAGGCGCTGGGTTTTGCCAACCCCACGTCGCTGGTGGCGTTGTACGGCCTGCAGTGGTTCCGCCAGGCCGGGTTGGAGCCGGGCAAGGACTTCGAGGTGCGCGGCGCCCGCACCGACATGGGCGTGGGCCGCATGCTGCTGACCGGCGAGGTGGCCGCCGCGGTGATGAGCAACGGCGAGTTCCGCGCCCTGCCGCAGGACGAGTCCGGCCGGCTGCGCACGGTCGAGGCCTTCGCCCGCATCCCGAACTTCATCATCGTCGCCCATCCGCGCCTGGGCGCGGCACGCATCAACCGGCTGAAGACCCAGTTCAAGAGCTTCATCAGCGACAAGGACGAGGGTGCTGCCTTCTCCAAGGCCACCGGCATCACCGGCATGGTCGACGCCGACGACGCGGTGCTGAAGGAGCTGGATCCTTACCTCATGCCCACGCGCCGCGTGATGGGCATGACCAACTGAGCATTGCACGATGGCCAAGGTTCTCTGGCGCTCCACGCTGGGCGCGCCCTCGTCCACCGACACCGCCTATTCCGAGGGCCCGTTCGAGGATTCCGTCAACAGCACCCAGATGCCGCTGCCGGTGACGCTGTCGCAGGACATCGCGCGCAGCTTCCGCCAGCTGGGCGTGGCGTCGTTCCGGGCGTCGGTGGTCAACGTCGACTCGATGAGCTTCCAGGCCGCCTGGACGATCTCCGAGTCGGGCGAGGTCACCGACAACCAGTTCGACCGGCCGCTGGACAGCTCGTTCCCCGCCGCCACCGCGGCGATCAACCTGCTGGCCCACGCCTCCGACGACGAGACCCTGCTGCACAAGCTCAGCCCGCGCCGCTGGGGCATCGCCTGGCGGCTGGACGACCCCAACGTGGTGCTGGCTGAGGCCCAGTTCCACGAACGCCGCGACGCGATCAGCGAGTCCGACAAGACCCTGCTGCGCCTGGTGTGCAGCGCGGCCATGCGGCCGGCCGGCCCCAGCAGCATTCCCGGCCTGGTCGAGCCCGGTGCGGGGATGGTGTGGCCCGGTGCCGAGGCCCAGGCCGCCCAGCCGCCGCGCCTGGTCTCGCGGCTGTCGGTGGTGCTGCTGGCCTGCAGCATGCTGATGTGCCTGTGGATCGCCGCGATGGGTCTGCCCGAGCTGCGCCGCACCACCACGCTGCGCGAGGCCCAGCTGGCCAAGCTGCAGGCCCTGGCCGACAAGACCCTGGTGCGCGGCATCGGCACGGCGATGAGCACCGGCGACTACGGCGACGTGCAGACCGTGCTGTCGTCGTACTCGTCGCTGGGCTACTTCGACGGCGCGGCGGTGGTCAACGTGCGCCAGCGCGTGGTGGCGCTGTCGGGCCGCACCGACCAGCTGCGCATCGGCGACCCGGTGCCCGAGGAGACCCAGCGCAGCGCGCAGGCCATCGAGCTGGCACTGGGCGCCGAGCGCCTGGGCCAGCTGCTGATCGTGCCGGCCCCGCCGACGCTGCAGCCCGCCAGCCTGCCGGCCTGGCTGCAGCCCATGGCCTGGGCCGCCGGCCTGTGCGCCGTGGCCGCCCTGGTCACCGCGCTGCTGGCAATGCGCAAGCCGCGGGCGCCGAAGCCACTCTGATCACCGCGTCGGAGGCGACCCAACCAAGCGGTCGCCGCGGAACCGGCTTCGCCGGGCCGCTGGCGGCGCCCCCTGGGGCTGAGCCCGGACGGACGGGCCTGCCTGCGCAGGCCCGGTCGCCTGGCGAAGCGGCCAGCCTCCGGCTGGCCGTGGACAGGCGCCGCAGGCGCTTCGGGGGGTTACTTGAGGTCGGCGGCCTTGATGGCGGGGGCCCAGTCGGCGATCTGCTTGGCGACGTCATCGCCGAACTGCGCGCTGCTCATCTTCAGGGGCGTGATGCCCAGCTCCTCGAAGCGCTTGAGCACCGCCGGGTCGGCAACGATGGCGGCCAGCGCGCCGGCCAATTTGTCGACCACGTCCTTCGGCAGCCCGGCCGGGCCGCTGACGCCGAAGTCGTTCTCGGCCACCAGCTGGGGCTGGCCCGGCTCGACGACGGTGGGCACGTCGGGTGCCAGCGGTGAGCGGCTGCGCGAGGTGACGGCCAGGCCCTTCAGCTGCCCGCTCTTCATCATCGGCACATGGGCGGTGATGACGTCGATGCCCACCGGGATGGTGCCGGCGATCAGGTCGGTGGTCATCGGCGCGCCGCCCTTGTACGGGATGTGGGTCATGCCGAACTTCATCTCGTGCTTGACCATCTCGCCGACGATGTGGCCGATCGAGCCCGGCCCGCCGCTGCCGAAGCTGCCGACCGGGTTGGCGGCGTCGAACTTCGGCATCTCCTTGAGCCCGGCCGGGCCGTTCTTCGGGTTGGCCAGGATCACCACCGGCGCGACGCCCAGCATCGCGATGTGGCTGAACTGCTTCACCGGGTCGTAGGGCGACTTGGGCACCGTCCATGGGCCGATCGACAGCGGCGTGCTGTTGCTCAGCATCAGCGTGTCGCCGTCGGGCGCCGAGCGCACCACCTCGGTGCCACCGATGGTGCCGCCGGCACCGGGCTTGTTGTCCGCCACCACCGGCTGGCCCAGGGCCATGGCCAGCGGCTCGGCCATGGTGCGCGCGACGATGTCGCTGGCGCCGCCGGCGGCAAAGGTGACAACCAGGCGCACCGGCTTGTCGGGCCAGGCCAGCGCCGGGCCGGCGGCCAGGCCCAGGGCGGCGGCCAGGCCCAGCATCAGGCGGCGCGGCACGGTCGGGGGTGAACGTCGAGGCAGCTTCGGGGGGACACCTGGCATGGGAGCTCCTGCGATTGCCGACGAGGCGGGGCGGGATCGGGATCAACCCGAGGCATGGCCCGGACATTGCAATGCCTGTGCCATCCTATGCCGTCCCGGCCATCCAACCGATTGCATCCATGACGAAGCCCATCACCCGCGCGCCCCTGCGCCTGCTGCGCCGCACCCTGCTCGCAGCCGCCCTCGCCACCGGCCTGGCCGCTGCCGGGCCAGCCACCGCCCAGGAGACGGCGGTGAAGTTCCAGCTCGACTGGCGCTTCGAGGGCCCCAGCGCCTTCTTCCTGCTGCCGGCGGCGCAGGGCCTGTTCAAGGCCGAAAAGCTCGACGTGACCATCGACGCCGGCAACGGCTCGGGCAATGCGGTGAACCGCGTCGCCTCGGGCACCTACGACATGGGCTTCGCCGACCTGGCCGCGCTGATGGAGTTCCACGCCAACAACCCCACCGCGCCGAACAAGCCGGTGGCGGTGATGATGGTCTACAACAACACGCCGGCGGCCGTCTTCAGCCTGAAGAAGACCGGCATCACCAAGCCCGCCGACCTGGCCGGCAAGAAGCTGGGCGCCCCGGTGTTCGACGCCGGCCGGCGCGGCTTCCCGATCTTCCAGAAGGCCAACGGCATCGGCGCGGTCACCTGGATCAGCATGGACCCGCCGCTGCGCGAAACCATGCTGGTCAAGGGTGATGTCGACGCGATCACCGGCTTCTATTTCACCAGCCTGCTGAACCTGGAGGCGCGCGGCGTCAAGGCCGAGGACGTGGCGGTGCAGCTCTACCCGCAGCATGGCGTCAAGCTGTACGGCAACGCCATCATCGTCGGCGAGGACTTCCTGAAGAAGCATCCCGAGGCGGTGAAGGGCTTCCTGCGCGCCTTCACCAAGGGCGCCAAGGCGGTGTTCGCCGACCCCAAGGCGGCCATCGGCATCGTCAAGGCGCGCGACGGCCTGGTCAATGCCGAGCTGGAGGAGCGCCGCCTGCGCCTGGCCATCGATTCGGCCATCGCCACGCCCGATGCCCGCAGCGAGGGCTTCGGCGCAGTGGCCGGCCCGCGCCTGGCGCTGATGGCCAGCCAGGTGGCCGACGCCTACGCCACCAAGGGCCGCATCAATCCGGATGCGGTGTGGAACGGCAGCTTCCTGCCCGCCAAGGCCGATCTCAACATCCTGCCGGCGGCAAAAAAGTGATCCCCCCGAAGCGCCTGCGGCGCTCCCCCCAGGGGGCGCCGCCAGCGGCCCGGCAAAGCCGGTTCCGCGGCGACCGCTTGACAAGAGTGGAGAAGGCGCCGGCATGACCGCATTCGTGGACTTCGACCAGGTCTGGCTGGCCTACAACGACGACCTGCTGGCCCGGGGCCAGTTCGCCGTCGAGGACATCAACCTGAAGGTGAGCGAAGGCGAGTTCATCGCCATCGTCGGCCCCTCGGGCTGCGGCAAGAGCACCTTCATGAAGCTGGCCACCGGGCTGAAGCGGCCCAGCAAGGGCACGGTGACCATCGGCGGCCAGCCCGTGACCGGGCCGCTGAAGATCACCGGCATGGCCTTCCAGGCCCCCAGCCTGCTGCCCTGGCGCACCACGGTGGCCAACGTGATGCTGCCGCTGGAGATCGTCGAGCCCTACCGCAGCAGCTTCAAGCAGAAGCGGGCCGAGTACGAGGCCAAGGCACGCGCGCTGCTGCAGAGCGTGGGCCTGGCCGGCGACGAGGACAAGTTCCCCTGGCAGCTGTCGGGCGGCATGCAGCAGCGCGCCAGCATCTGCCGCGCCCTGGTGCACGAGCCGAAGATGCTGCTGCTCGACGAGCCCTTCGGCGCGCTGGATGCCTTCACCCGCGAGGAGCTGTGGTGCGCGCTGCGCGACCTGCAGGCGGCGCAGAAATTCAACGTCATCCTGGTCACGCACGACCTGCGCGAGAGCGTGTTCCTGGCCGACACGGTCTACGTGATGAGCAGGAGCCCGGGCCGCTTCGTGGTGCGCCGCGCCATCGACCTGCCGCGCCCGCGCGACCTGGAAGTGACCTACTCGCCGCAGTTCACCGACATCGTGCACGAGCTGCGCGGGCACATCGGCGCGGTGCGCAACCAGATCGGCGCGGGCCAGGCCGCAGCGGAGGCGAAGGCATGAGCCCCAGCAGACGCCTCGAAGCCTGGTCGCCCTGGCTGCTGCTGGTGGCCACGCTGCTGCTGTGGCAGGCGGTGTGCAGCGCCTTCAACGTCAGCGAGTTCATCTTTCCCAGCCCGGCGCGCATCTGGGCGCAGCTGGTCGAGTTCAAGGGCGAGATCGCCAAGCATGCCTGGCGCACCTTCTGGGTCACGATGGTCGGCTTCGGCATCGCCATCGTGGTGGGCGTGCTGCTGGGCTTCCTGATCGGCAGCAGCCGCATCGCCTATGCCGCCATCTACCCGCTGATGACCGGCTTCAACGCCCTGCCCAAGGCGGCCTTCGTGCCCATCCTGGTGGTGTGGTTCGGCATCGGCGTGGGCCCGGCGGTGCTGACCGCGTTCCTGATCAGCTTCTTCCCGATCACGGTGAACATCGCCACCGGCCTGGCCACGCTGGAGCCCGAGCTGGAAGACGTGCTGCGGGTGCTGGGCGCCAAGCGCTGGGACGTGCTGGTCAAGGTGGGCCTGCCGCGGTCGATGCCGTACTTCTTCGGCTCGCTGAAGGTGGCGATCACGCTGGCCTTCGTCGGCACCACGGTCAGCGAGATGACGGCCAGCAACGAGGGCATCGGCTACCTGCTGGTGTCGGCCGGCAGCAGCATGCAGATGGGCCTGGCCTTCGCCGGCCTGGTGGTGGTGGGCGCGATGGCGATGGCGATGTACGAGTTCTTCTCGCTGCTGGAGAAGCGCCTGACCGGCTGGGCCCACCGCGGCAGCCAGGGCGGGCATTGAGCCCGACCCCAGCCGCCGTGGTCCGGCACCGGCCACCCGTCAGACGTTGAAGGCGCTGACCAGCCCGTTGAGCCGGCGCGTCTGCTCGCGCATCGATTCGGCCGCCGCGGCTGCCTGCTCCACCAGGGCCGCGTTCTGCTGCGTGCCGCGGTCGATGTCGGCGATCGCCTGGTTGACGGCCTGCATGTCGCCGGTCTGGGCCCGGCTGGCGTCGCTGATCTCGTGGATCAGGTCGGCCACCTGGCGCACCGAGCCGCGCACCGCGTCCATGGTGCTGCCGGCCTGCTGGACCACGCTGGTGCCCGACGCGGTCTGATCGGCCGCGGCGCGGATCAGGCCTTCGATTTCGCGTGCCGCCTGCGTGGTGCGCTGCGACAGCGTGCGCACCTCGCTGGCCACCACCGCAAAGCCGCGGCCCTGCTCGCCGGCACGTGCCGCCTCCACCGCGGCGTTCAGCGCCAGGATGTTGGTCTGGAAGGCGATGCTGTTGATCACCGAGGTGATCTCGCCGATCTTGCGGCTGTGCTCGTTGATCGCACCCATGGTGTCGATCACCTGGGCGACCACCGCATGACCGCTGTCGGCCTGGCCGGCGGCGGTCTGCGACAGCTGCAGCGCCTGCGCGGCGCGGTCGGCGCTGTGCCGGGCGCTGCCCGTCAGCTGCTCGATGCTGGCGGTGGTCTGCTGCAGGGCACCGGCCTGGGTCTCGGTGCGGTTCGACAGGTCGGCATTGCCCTGCGCGATCTCGCCCGAGGCACCATCGATGGCCTCCGCGCCCTGACGCACCTGGGGCACCATCGACGCCAGGCTGGCGCGCATGTCGCGCAGCGCGGGCTGCAGCTGTGCTGCCTCGTCGCGGCCGGAGACCGCGACCTCGCTGGCCAGGTCGCCCTGGGCCACCCGGGCCGACGCAGCGACGGCGTCCTTCAGCGGAACAGTGATGCTGGCGGTGATGCGCCAGGCGGCAAACGCCGCCAGGGCCAGCAGGCCCAGGCCGGCAGCGGCGATGCTGCGGACCATGGCGCGGTTGGCCCCGTTGGCCCGGTCGATGGCCTTGTCGGTATCGGCATCCTGCAGCGCGATGAAGCGCGACAGCGATTGCGTGGCCTGCTGCTGCAGCGGGTCGATCTTCTTCAGGATCACCGCGGCCGCCTGCTCGTTGTTGAACGTGGCCGCCAGGTCCACCGCTTCCTTGAAGTGGGCATCCAGCTGCTTGTCCGCCTCGGCCAGCTGCGCGAAGACCTGGCGCTCGTCGTCGTCCAGGCCCAGGGCCTCCAGCCTGGCGCGGGCGGCCAGGTAGGCGGCGATCTGCTTCTTCGCCTCGGCCTCGTCCTTCTGCACGCCTTCGGTGGTGGTCTGCAGGCCCATGCTGCGCACGGCCACCGCCCCGTTGAGCAACAGCTTCTGCATCTCAACGGCCAGGCCCTGGCGCTGGTGAGCCTGCTTCAGGGTGTCCAGCACGGCGGTGCGGCTGGCGCCGGCGCTGACCAGGGCGCCCGCCAGCATGGCGCTGGCAGCCACCAGGATCAGGCCGAACGACAGGCCCAGGCGGATGCCGATCTTCATGTCACGCAGGTTCAAGAGGTGTCTCCGTCGGAGCTTGCGCCGTCAGCGCGCACAGGAGTGGGGAAGGCGCAGCGGCCTCAACCCTTGTAGATGCCGCAACCGACGAGGGTGTCGCCGACGCGTTCGAGGTACATGGCCTTTTCCTCCAGCTTCTGCGAGACCGGGTTCAGGAACTTGTAGCCCTCGACCCAGCCCTTGCCCTTCTCCTTGGCCAGCTCGACGAACTCCTTGATGAACAGGCGGCCGTTCGGGTCCTTCAGGCCCATCAGGTCCTTGCCGACCAGCTTCGGGTTCGCGCCCTGGGCCAGGTTCTTGCCGCTCAGGTCATAGACGATCACGTACAGGTCACGGTCCTTGAAGGCCTTGCCGTTGGTGAATTCGTCGTAGGCCTTGTCGGGGCCGTTGGCCTTGATGAAGGCAACGGCCTTCTTGACCAGCGCCTCGGCCTCGGCTGCGCTGCCGTGGTCACCGGCCAGGGCGCTGCCGGCCATCAGGCGCCGGCCAGGGCGATCGCCAGCAGGCGCTTGAGTTGGAGCAGGAAGTTCATGGTGTTCGGACGCTCGCAGGCGTCGGTCTGGGGGTGCATCGGACGGAATGGGCGCCGGCCAACAGATTGACCGGCGTTCCGGGTTGCCGGCCGCAGCGCCGCGGGCTTGAGCCGCTGCGGCGCACGGCGCCGGCCTCTGGCCCGGGTGCCGCCTAAACTGCACGCCTTCCTGCTCGGTGGCTGCCACCACGCATTCGAACGCCATGGGCTGGCACGCACACCTGCAACTCGACTACCGCCGCGACGGCGACCGCACCACCGCACTCGACCGCCACCACGGCCCGCTGCGTGTGCTGCAGCGCCTGTACCCCGAAGGCGATGCCATCTGCCACCATGTGCTGGTGCACCCGCCGGGCGGCATCGTCGGCGGCGACACGCTGGACCTGCACGCCACGCTGGACGCCGGCAGCCATGCGGTGATCACCACGCCCGGCGCCACCCGCTTCTACCGCAGCGAGGGCGCGCTGGCCGTGCAGCAGGTGCAGGCCAGGCTGGCGCCCGGCGCCCGGCTGGAATGGCTGCCGATGGAGACCATCGCCTACAGCGGCTGCGAGGCCGACAACCGCCTGCACTTCAGCCTGGCGCCCGGCGCGCAGATGCTGGGCTGGGACGTGCTGGCCCTGGGCCTGCCGGCGGCCAACGCAGGCTTCGTGCGCGGGCGCTTCCGCCAGGCCATCACCCTGCCCGGCGTGTGGCAGGAGCGCGGGCTGATCGACGCCGACGACGACCTGCTGCTGAGCAGCCCGCTGGGGCTGGCCGGCCACACGGTGATGGCGAGTTTGTGGCTGGCCGAGGGCATCGGCGCGGCCTGCCCGCTCGACCGCCCCCGCACCGAGGCCCTGCTCGACGCCGCCCGCGACCTGATCGCCGCCAGCGGCCTGCCCGCCACCGCCGGCGTCAGCGCACCCCACCCCAGCCTGCTGGTGCTGCGCGCCCTGGGGCACCGGGTGGAGCCGGTGATGGCCCTGCTGCAGGCGGTGCGCGGTGCCTGGCGCCAGCTGCACTGGGGGCTGGCACCGAACCCGCCGCGGGTCTGGCGCACCTGAAGCGCGGGCCATTCACTGCCGACGACAATCACGCCATGCTGACCGTCAACAAACTCCTCCCCCAGGGCCGCGGCCTGGCCGCCGTGCTGCTGCGCCGTGCCGCCAGCGTCGAACTCGACTGGGACGTGCGCCAGAAGAGCCGCTTCGACGCCACCGATTCGCAGGGGCGCCCGCTGGGCGTCTTCCTGCCGCGCGGCACCCTGGTGCGCGGCGGCGACGTGCTGGTGGCCGACGACGGCTCGCTGGTGCGGGTGGTCGCCGCGCCGCAGCCGGTGCTGGAGGTGCGCCACTGCGCAGAACACGGCAGCGCCTTCGACCTGCTGCGCGCCGCCTACCACCTGGGCAACCGCCATGTCGCGCTGGAGCTCAAGCCCGACCACCTGAAGCTGGAGCCCGACCATGTGCTGGCCGACATGCTGCGCCAGCAGCACCTGATCGTCACCGAGACCCGGGCCGCCTTCGAGCCCGAGGGCGGGGCCTACGGCGGCGGTGGTGGCCACGGCCACGGGCATGACCACGGCCATGGGCATGACCATGCACACGACCACGACCACGCCCCGGCACCGGCGCGCAAGCCGCTGGCGGTGCCCGTGGTGGCCGCGGCGCCGGCACCGCATGTGCACGGGCCGGGCTGCGGGCATGACCACGGCCACGACCACGCGCATAAACACGACCACAAGCACGACCACAAGCACGACCACCAGCACGACCACGGTCACCAGCACGGTCCCGGCTGCAACCACGACCACTGACCAGCCGCATGCCCCGCGTCCGCCCCGCCACGCCGCCGCTGCCCGCCGCCGCCCTGCTGCAGCTGATGTGGCTGGCCTCGCCGGCCCTGCCGGTGGGCGGCTTCAGCTATTCCGAGGGGCTGGAGGCGGCGGTCGACCAGGGCCTGGTCACCGATGAAGCCGGCGCAGCACGCTGGCTGCGCGATCAGTTGCGCCTGGGCCTGCAACGCGCCGACCTGCCGCTGGTGGCCAGCGCGATGCATGCCTGGCAGCGCCGCGACGGCGCGCGCCTGGCCGCGCTGAACGACTGGGCGCTGCAGACGCGCGAGACCTTCGAGATGCGCCAGCAGACCGAGCAGATGGGCCGCTCGCTGGCCGACTGGCTGCGCCAGCGCGACCCCGCCGACGACCGCGGGCCGCTGCTGGCCGCACTGCAGCCTTCGCCCACCTGGCCGGTCGCCTTCGCGCTGGCCGCCGCCCGCACCGGCGCGCCGCGGCGCGAGGCGCTGCTGGCCTTCGGCTTCGGCTGGGCCGAGAACCTGGTCGGCGCCGCGGTCAAGGCCGTGCCGCTGGGCCAGAGCGCCGGCCAGCGCCTGCTGGGCGCGCTGGCGCAGGACTTGCCTGCGGTGGTGGACGCCGCGCTCGCCACCGCCCTGCAGGGCGATGCCGCCCGCCAGAACCTGGCGCCGATGCTGGCCATCCTGTCGGCGCGCCACGAGGCCCAGTATTCCCGGCTGTTCCGCAGCTGACCTCTTCTTCCGAGACCCCGCCATGAGCCATCTGCACAGCATCGCCAACCGCACCAAGAAGCTGCCCCCGCTGCGCGTGGGCGTCGGCGGCCCGGTGGGCTCGGGCAAGACCACGCTGGTCGAGATGCTGTGCAAGACCATGCGCGAGCGCTGGGACCTGGTGGTGGTGACCAACGACATCTACACCAAGGAAGACCAGCGCCTGCTGACGGTGGCCGGCGCGCTGGACCCGGAACGCATCATGGGCGTGGAGACCGGCGGCTGCCCGCACACCGCCATCCGCGAGGACGCGTCGATCAACCTGGAGGCGGTCGACCGCATGCTGGCGAAGTTCCCCGACGCCGACATCGTGTTCATCGAGAGCGGCGGCGACAACCTGGCCGCCACCTTCAGCCCCGAGTTGAGCGACCTGACGATCTACGTCATCGACGTGGCCGCCGGCGAGAAGATCCCGCGCAAGGGCGGCCCCGGCATCACCAAGAGCGACCTGTTCGTGATCAACAAGACCGACCTGGCACCGCACGTGGGCGCCGACCTGGCGGTGATGGAGGCCGACACGCGGCGCATGCGGCCCGACCACGCCGGTGACAAGGCCCGGCGGCCCTACGTGATGAGCAACCTCAAGACCCGCGAGGGCCTGGCCGAGGTGGTGCGCTTCATCGAGACCCGCGGCCTGCTGACGGCGGCCTGAGGCACGCCGCCTCCGGCATCAGCGCTGCAGGTCCAGGTACAGGTCGACGCCGCCGCGCGCACGCAGGCTGGCGGTCATCTCGGCGTCGCGCAGCAGCTCGGCCTGGGTCAGGTAGTCGACGCCCGGCGCCAGCACCCGCTGCCAGTGGCCGCGCAGGCGGCGTGCGGTGTCGCGGTGCTGGCAGGCCGGGTCGCAGGGCACGATGCTGCTGGCGGGGTCGGCATCGGCATGGCCGCAGACCATGTCGACCAGCAACTCGGCAAACGGCGCATACAGCCCGGCCGGCATGCCGGCATGGCTGGCGGCCACGTGGCTGAGCAGCGTGGGCTCGTCGCGGTCGGCCTGGCGCTGGCTGAAGGCGATCAGCAGCGACACCGCCTGCTTGAGCATGCGGTGCTGGCGCTGCCAGCGCTCGGGGCCCTGGATGCGGGCCAGCAGGCCCGCCGCCACCCGCTTGCGCTTGACCAGGCGGGCATAGAAGTCGGCGAAGAAACCGTCGTCGAAGCCGTCGGTGCGGGTGCAGCGGCGCCAGCTGTCGCGCACCAGCACCAGGGACAGGTCGTCATGCAGGTCGGGCTCGGCCAGCACGGCGGCCATCGCCGAGCCGGGCTGCGTGGCATCGGGCTGCAGCCGCGCCGCCGGATCGGCTTGCGTCATGGTCTGCAACAGCGCGTCGATGCGCTCGGGGAACAGCCGGCGCCGGCTGCGCACCAGGGGCAGCGGCGCGAAGGCGTCGATGCCGTCCTCGGCCAGGCGCTGCGGGTCGGTCAGGCGCTGCGGCAGCTGGCCTGTGGCCATCTCCCAGGCCAGCAGGCCCAGCATGTACTGGTCGGCCAGCTCGCCGTCGTCGGCCTGCTCCAGCCCGGCGGCCTGCTCGGGCACCAGGTAGGCCAGGTCCTCGGCGGTGGCATCGTCCACCGGGGCGCCGTCCTGCCGGGCCTTGTCCACCCGCGCCAGCAGCGCCGTCAGGGCCTGCGCCACCTGGCCGGGCCGGGGCTGGCGGCCCGCCGGCAGGATGAAGGGCTCGAACTGCGCGTCGACCATGATGTTCGACGGCTTCAGGTTGCCGTAGCGCAGGCCCAGGTTGTGCGCCCGCTCCAGCGCCCGCGCCAGCTTGATGAACAGCCGCCGCAGCTGGTCGGCATCGGGCTGGATGGCGCCGGGCTGGGCCCAGGCGCGCAGCAGCGTGCGCAGCGACTGGCCCTGCACATGCTGCACCACGCACCAGCTGCTGCTGGCGCCGAACTCGGCGTCGTAGACCATCACGAAGCTGGGCTCGCCGCTGGTGCGCAGCGCCGCCAGCACGTCGCCGCGGAAGGCTTCGCGCTGGCGCAGGTCACGCAGCACCTTGATCGCCACCGTGCGGTTCAGCTGGGTGTCGCAGGCCTCGTAGACCAGGGCGCGGCTGCCCTCGCCCAGCCGCTGCAGGCCGGTGAAGCGGCGCGCCAGGCGCTGCTGCAGGTCGGCGCCGACCGGGTCGACCGCCGCCTGCAGCTCCTGCTGCACCAGCAGGCGCACCGCCTCCAGCGTGGCCGGCGGGCAGTCGCGCGGGCGGGGCGGCAGCGGCGGGTGCGTGGCCAGGGCGTACTGCAGGTCGGCCAGGCGCCGGTGCTGTTCCTCAGCGCTGGCGCCCAGGTCGTTCAGGGCCTGGTCGATCGGGATGGCCACCACCCGCAGGCGCCGCGGGTCGTCGGCCGGCAGGGCGGCCCGGTCCAGGATCTCGGGCAGCTCGTCGCGGGCGATGAAGGCCGATTCGAGGAAGAACCGGCTCACCAGCAGCACGGCCACGCTGCAGCGGCCCAGCTGCTGGCGGATCTCGCCGCGCCAGTGGTCGCCGCCGCGCAGCTGGTCGTCGCTCCACACCAGGCAGTCGCCCACGGTGGTGGCGATGCTGCGCTCGAACAGCAGCGTGCGCCAGTCGCGGTCCTCGTGGGCATAACTGACGAAGTACAGGGGCGATTCGGTGGCCGGCATGGCGATGGACCTCGGCAGCGACTCTAGGCCGACGCAACGGTCATGCCAAGATGCACGCGTCCCGAAAGCCCCAGCCGGATCGACTCCCATGCTGATCAATTGCGTTGCCTACCGCGCCGGCACCAAGCTGGCTGACATCACCACCGACCAGATCAGCGACTACCTGGCCATGCCCGGCTGCTTCGTCTGGGTGGCGCTGCGCGACGCCGACGATGCCGAGCTGGCGCTGATGCAGGACGAGTTCGGGCTGCACGACCTGTCGGTGGAGGACGCCCGCCACGGCCACCAGCGGCCCAAGATCGAGGAGTACGGCCGCACGCTGTTCACCGTGCTGCACCTGATCGAGTACACGCCCACCGACGAGTTGCGCCAGGGCGAGGTCAGCGTGTTCACCGGGCCCAACTTCGTGCTGAGCGTGCGCAATCGCAGCACGCAGGGCTTCCTGGGCGTGCGCGAGCGCTGCGAGCGCGAGCCCGAGCTGCTCAGCCAGGGCGCGAGCTTCGTGCTGTATGCGCTGATGGATGCGGTGGTCGACCGCTACTTTCCGCTGGTCGACGCGCTGGAAGTCGAGCTGGAGACCATCGAGGGCCAGATCTTCGACCGTGGTGCCGGCCGCGCCAACATCGAGCGGCTGTACGAGCTCAAGCACAAGGTGACCACGCTGCGGCATGCGGTGGTGCCCCTGCTCGACGCGATGGGGCGGCTCTACGGCGGCCGGGTGCCGCCGGTGTGTGCGCCCAGCACCGAGTACTTCCGCGACATCGCCGACCACCTGGCGCGGCTGCAGACCAGCATCGACACCATCCGCGACACCATCGGCACGGCGATCCAGGTCAACCTGTCGATGGTGGCCATCGAGGACAACGAGGTCACCAAGCGCCTGGCCGCCTGGGCCGGCATCTTCGGCGTGGCCACTTTCTTCGTCGGGGTCTGGGGCATGAACTTCGAGCACATGCCCGAGCTCAAGTCGCCCTGGGGCTACCCCGCGGCGCTGACCCTGATCGGCGGCACCTGCGCGGCCATGTACTGGCGATTCCGCCGCGTCGGCTGGCTCTGAGCGCCCGCCCCTGCCGCCGGTGCGGTTTGATCTGGATCACCGGTATTGCGAATCGTTCTTGTTATGATTGAACCATCGCATCCTCGAACCACCCTGCCATGACCACCCCCCTCCTGCCCCGCCGTGCCCTGCTTGCCACCGCCGTGGCGGGCGCCTTCGTCGCCGGCCTGCCGCTGTCCGCAGCCGCGCAGGCCCAGGTGCTGAACCTGTACTCGGCGCGCCACTACCAGACCGACGAGGCGCTGTACACCGGCTTCACCAAGGCCACCGGCATCAAGATCAACCGGCTCGACGGCAAGGAAGACGAACTGGTCGAGCGCATCCGCAACGAGGGCACGGCCAGCCCTGCGGACATCCTGATCACGGTGGACGCAGCGCGGCTGGAAGTGGCCGACAGCCTGGGCCTGTTCCAGCCGCTGCAGAGCAAGCTGCTCGACGAGCGCATTCCGCCCAACCTGCGCACGCCGACCTGGGTGGCGTTCTCCACCCGCGCCCGGGTCATCGTCTACAACAAGGCCAACCTCAAGCGCGAGCAGGTGCAGACCTATGCCGACCTGGCCAAGCCGGCGATGAAGGGTCAGGTGTGCATGCGCTCGGGTTCCCATCCCTACAACCTGAGCCTGGGCGCGGCCGTCATCGCCCATGAGGGCGAGGCCAATGCCGAAGCCTGGGCCAAGGGCCTGGTGGCCAACTTCGCGCGCGGCCCCAAGGGCGGCGACACCGACCAGATCAAGGCCGTGGCCGCCGGCGAATGCGGCGTGACCATCAGCAACACCTACTACCTGGCGCGCATGATGCGCAGCACCAAGGCCGAGGACCAGCAGGCGATGAACGCCGTGGGCATCGTCTGGCCCAACCAGGCGACCTGGGGCACGCATGTCAACGTGTCGGGCGCGGGCGTGCTCAAGCACGCGCCGAACAAGGCCGCCGCGGTCAAGTTCATGGAGTACCTGGCCAGCGACGAGGCGCAGGCCTACTTCGCCGACGGCAACAACGAGTGGCCGGTGGTCAAGGGCAGCGTGAAGGCCAATGCCACGCTGGCGGCGATGGGCACCTTCAAGCCCGACGCGTTGCCGATCGGCGACCTGGCCAAGACGACCGTCGCGGCGCAGAAGGTGTTCGACCGCGCTGGCTGGAAGTGACTTCAGCCCCCTGACAGGCTCTTCGCGTCCGCCACCACGGCGCCGCCCAGGTGGGCGGTGCAGTCGACCAGGCTGACGGCGTGCGGC
>CALMIF010000066.1 GCA_937864045.1 uncultured Aquabacterium sp.
ACCAGGCCGTGCATGTGGATGATGTCGCTGATGCCGCCCACCGCGTTCTTCAGCACGTCGTTGGCATGGGCGAAGGCCTGGTCCTGGGTCACGTCGTCGCCCAGCACGTCCAGCAGCTTCTCGTTCAGCACCACGATCAGGCTGTCGACATTGGCTTCGAGCTCGCCGGTGCCGGCGTCGGCCTGCTTCATGCGGCGCGGGCCCTCGAAGTCGAAGGGCTTGGTGACCACGCCCACGGTCAGGATGCCCATCTCCTTGGCCACCTTGGCGACGATGGGCGCCGCCCCGGTGCCGGTGCCGCCGCCCATGCCGGCAGTGATGAAGACCATGTTGGCGCCTTCCAGCGCGGCACGCACGCGGTCCTCGGCCTGCTCGGCCGCGGCGCGGCCCTTCTCGGGCTTGCCGCCGGCGCCCAGGCCGTTGTCGCCCAGCTGGATCAGCTGGTGCGCGCTGCTGCGGTTCAGCGCCTGCGCATCGGTGTTGGCGCAGACGAATTCCACGTTCTGCACCCCCTGGCTGATCATGTGCTCGACCGCGTTGCCGCCGCCGCCACCCACGCCCACCACCTTGATGCGGGTCCCTTGGTCGAATTCTTCGATCATCTCGATCGGCATGTTTCTCTCCTGTTCTGTCAAGCAGTTGCCAAATGTCTGTCGGTACGTCCAAAGAGCGCGGGGTTGAGCGAACCCCTGTTGTGTGTCGCCCGGCGGACGCTGTGCCGCCGGGCCGTTGAATTCAGAAGTTCCCCAGGAACCAGTCCTTCGCGCGGCCCACCAGGGTCTTCACCGAGCCCGCCTGCGCCGCCACCTTGTGCCCGCGCGCCCGGGCCATGCGGGCCTCTTCCAGCAGGCCCATCACGGTGGCGCTGCGCGGGTTGGCCACCATGTCGAACAGAGGCCCGTGGTAGGTGGGCAGGCCCTTGCGCACGGGCTTGAGGAAGATGTCCTCGCCCAGCTCCACCATGCCGGGCATCACCGCGCTGCCGCCGGTGATCACGATGCCCGAGGACAGCAGCTCCTCGTAGCCGCTTTCGCGGATCACCTGGTGCACCAGGCTGTAGATCTCCTCGACGCGCGGCTCGATCACGCCGGCCAGGGCCTGGCGGCTGAGCATGCGCGGCGCGCGGTCGCCCAGGCCGGGCACCTCCAGGTTCTCGGCCGGGTCGGCCAGCAGCTGCTTGGCCACGCCGTACTCGACCTTGATCTCCTCGGCGTCCTTGGTCGGCGTGCGCAGCGCCATTGCGATGTCGCTGGTGATCAGGTCGCCGGCGATGGGGATCACCGCCGTGTGGCGGATCGAGCCGTCGGTGTAGATGCTGACGTCGGTGGTGCCGGCGCCGATGTCGACCACGGCCACGCCCAGCTGCTTCTCGTCGTCCGTCAGCACTGCAGCGGCGCTGGCGCTGGGGTTCAGCACCAGGCGCTCGACCTCCAGCCCGCAGCGGCGCACGCACTTCAGGATGTTCTCGGCCGCGCTCTGGGCGCCGGTCACGATGTGCACCTTCACCTCGAGCCGGCTGCCGCTCATGCCCACGGGTTCCTTGACCTCGTGGCCGTCGATGACGAACTCCTGCGGCTCGACCAGCAGCAAGCGCTGGTCGTTGGGGATGTTGATCGCCTTGGCGGTCTCGACCACGCGGTGCACGTCCACCGGCGTCACCTCGCGGTTGTCGCGCACGATGACCATGCCGGTGCTGTTCTGGCCGCGGATGTGGCTGCCGGTGATGCCGGTGTAGACGCGCTCGATCTTGCAGGCGGCCATCATCTCGGCCTCCTTCAGCGCCTGCTGGATGCTCTGCACCGTGGCGTCGATGTTGACCACCACGCCGCGCTTGAGGCCGTGGCTGCTGGCCACGCCCAGGCCGGCCAGGCGCAGCTCGCCGTTGGCCAGCACCTCGGCGGCCACCGCCATCACCTTGGCGGTGCCGATGTCCAGCCCGACGATGAGATCCTTGTATTCCTTGGCCATGTTGGCGTTGCCCTCGATGCTTTGTCCTGTGTGGCTCGCGCCTGTCTATTTCTTGCGGCCCGCGGCCGGCTGCTCGGCCGTGGTCACGCCCTTCAGGCGCACCGCGAATCCGTCGGCATGGCGCAGGTCGGCCGATTCCAGCGGGCGCTGGTAGCGCGCCTCCACCCGCGGCAGGGTCGCGACGAAGCGCTCGGTGCGGGCGATGACCTGGTCGTCGCTGCCCCGGCCCAGCTCGATCACCGCGCCCTTGTCCATGGTGGCGCGCCAGGAGCCGCGCTCGGACAGCTCCAGCTGGGCCACGTCGCCGTCGCGCCGGCCGCCCAGCACCGGCTGCAGGCGCTTGAGCAGGGCCAGCATCGCCGGGGCGCTGCCCTCGGGGCCGCGCAGGCTGGGCAGTTCGTCGTCCTCGACGTCGCCGATGTTGGCCTCGAACACCTCGCCATGGCTGTTGACCAGGCGGTCGTTGCCGTCGGTGCCCACCCACAGCGCGACCGGCACATGCTCCTCCAGCCGCACCGTCAGCCGGCCCGGCCACACCCGCTGCACCACCGCGTGGCGCACCCAGGGCACGGCCTCGAAGGCGGCGCGCGCCTGCTGCAGGTCCAGGGTGAGGAAGCTGCCGGCCAGCCGCGGCGCGGCATTGGCGCGGATGGTGCTGGCGCTGTTGCGCGCCACGTCACCCTCGACGCGGATGGCGCGGATGTCGAACACCGGCAGCCGTGCCAGCCGCTGCACCCCGGCCGCCAGCGCGCCCAGCACCAGCAGGGCCAGCACCGCATTGGCGGTGGCCCGCATCAGGCGCACATCCGCCGGCAGCGCAGGCGCTGCCACCTCAGCCTGGCGGCTGAAGTTCATCGGGATGCTGGCGGTGCGGGCCATGGGCTCAGACCTGGCCGTCCAGCGTGGCGGTGGACAGCAGCCAGGTGCACAGCTGCTGGTAGCTGATGCCGGCGGCGCGGGCCGACATGGGCACCAGCGAGTGGCCGGTCATGCCCGGAGAGGTGTTCATCTCCAGCAGGAAGGGCTTGCGGTCGCTGCGGCGGACCATCAGGTCGGCACGGCCCCAGCCGCGGCAGCCCAGGGCCCGGTAAGCGGCGACGACGAGGCGCTGGATCTCACGCTCTTCGTCGGGGGGCAGACCGCTGGGGCACAGGTACGAAGTATCGTCGGTGAAGTACTTGTTCTGGTAATCGTAGTTGCCCTCGGGGGCGACGATGCGCACCACCGGCAGGGCCTGCGCACCGGCGCCCTGCCCCAGCACCGGGCAGGTCACCTCGTCGCCGTCGATGAACTGCTCGCACAGCACGTCGCGGTCGTGCGTGGTGGCCAGCTTGATGGCCTCGCCCATGTCGCTGTAGCCCATCACCTTGGTGATGCCGATCGACGAGCCCTCGCGCGGCGGCTTCACGATCAGCGGCAGGCCCAGGTCGTCGGGCACGCTGCGCAGGCGCTCGCGCGACTGGTCGTTCGCATCCAGCCACTGCCAGCGCGGCGTCGACAGCCCTTCGGCCAACCACACGCGCTTGGTCATGGTCTTGTCCATCGCGATGGCACTGGCCATCACGCCCGAGCCGGTGTACGGGATGCCCAGCAGTTCCAGCGCGCCCTGCACCGTGCCGTCCTCGCCATGGCGGCCGTGCAGCGCGATGA
>CALMIF010000067.1 GCA_937864045.1 uncultured Aquabacterium sp.
CTGGCCTTCGCAGTGATCCTGGTCGGCGCGATGCTGGCGGCCACCACCGGCGTGGTGGCGGCGTCGGTGATCAGCATGGGGCTGATCTCACTGCCGATCATGCTGCGCTATGGCTACGACCGGCGCATCGCCTCCGGCGTCATCGCCGCCTCGGGCACGCTGGCGCAGATCATCCCGCCCTCGCTGGTGCTGATCATCATGGCCGACCAGCTCGGCCGCAGCGTCGGTGACCTGTACAAGGGCGCCTTCGTGCCTGGCTTCGTGCTCACCGGCATGTACGTCGGCTTCATCGCGCTGGTGGCGATCTTCCGCCCCGCCTGGACGCCGGCGCTGCCAGCCGAGGCGCGCACCATCCGCGAAGACGATGGCACGCCGGGCCTGCGCTCGCTGGCGCTGCTGGCTCTGGTGTCGGTGGCCGCGGGCATCGCCTACGGCAAGACCCGCCCGGACACCATGCCCACTGACGAGTTGATCGTGTTGTCCATGAGCGTGGGCGTCGGCCTGGCCTTCGTGCTGGCCGTGCTGAACAAGGGGCTGAAGCTCAAGCTGCTGTCGCGCATGGCCGAACGGGTGACCTTCGTGCTGATCCCGCCGCTGGCACTGATCTTCCTGGTGCTGGGCACCATCTTCCTCGGGGTAGCCACGCCCACCGAGGGTGGCGCGATGGGCGCGGCCGGCGCCCTCGTCATGGCGCTGTCGCGTCGTCGGCTCGACCTGGGCCTGCTGCGCTCGGCGATGGACCAGACGATGAAGCTGTCGTGCTTCGTGCTGTTCATCCTGATCGGCTCGACCGTCTTCAGCCTGTCGTTCCAGGGCGTGGACGGACCGAAATGGGTCGAGCACCTGCTCACCAGCCTGCCTGGCGGCCAGGTCGGCTTCCTGATCGTGGTGAACATCCTGATCTTCCTGCTGGCCTTCTTCCTCGACTTTTTCGAGCTGAGCTTCATCGTCGTGCCGCTGCTGGCACCGGTGGCCGAGAAGCTGGGCATCGATCTGGTGTGGTTCGGCGTGCTGCTGGCGGTGAACATGCAAACCAGCTTCATGCACCCGCCTTTCGGCTTTGCGCTGTTCTTCCTGCGCAGCGTGGCGCCGGACAAGGACTACACCGACCGCGTCACCGGCAAGACGGTGGCCGGCGTGACCACCGGCCAGATCTACTGGGGCGCAGTGCCGTTCGTGATCGTCCAGATCATCATGGTCGGCCTGATCATCGCGTTCCCGAACATCGTCTCGGGCGGCATCGCGAAGAAGAAGGAAGTCGACACCAGCAGCGTGGTGATCGAGGTGCAGCCGGCCGACCAACCCAAGGACGAGAAGATGGACATGGACGCGCTGTTCGGCAAGCCCGCCAGCGCACCGGGCAAGTAGCCGGACCACACCCCCAACGCAGAAGGCCCCGCGGTTTGCACCGGCGGGGCCTTCGTCCCTGGACGGCAGGCTCAGGCGGCGGGCTGCGTCACAGCCCGCGGCGCATCACAGCTTCTGGGCCTGCATGAAGTCGTCGAAGCCGGCCTCGGCGAAGCGGAACCACAGGTTCTGGTCGGCGCGGAACTTGACGAAGTCCTCGTAGATCTTCTTCCAGGCCGGGTTCTTGCCCGCCAGCTCGCTGTACAGCGCGCTGGCTTCCTTGAAGCCGGCCTCCATCGCGTCCTTCGGGTAGCGGAACAGCTTGGTGCCGCCGGCCACCAGGGTGCGCAGGGCGGTGGGATTCTTGGCGTCGTACTTGGCCTGCATGTCGACATGGGCCTCGGTGGCCGCGGCCTCGATCATCGCCCGGTACTCGGCCGGCAGCGCGGCGAACGCCTTCTGGTTGATGAAGAAGTCGATCTGCGGGCCGCCCTCCCAGAACGCCGGGTAGGCGTAGTTCGGCGCCACCTTGTTGAAGCCCAGCTTCAGGTCGTCGTAGGGGCCCACCCATTCGGCCGCGTCGATCGTGCCCTTTTCCAGCGCCTGGTAGATCTCGCCGCCGGGCAGCGCCTGCACCACCACGCCGAGGCGCTCCAGCACCTGGCCGGTGACGCCCACGGTGCGGAAGCGCAGGCCCTTCAGGTCGGCCAGGCTGTTGATCGGCTTGCGGTACCAGCCGCCCATCTGGGCGCCTGTGTTGCCGCCGGGGAAGTTGATGATGTTGTAGTTCGCGTAGAACTCGCGCATCAGCTTCAGGCCGTTGCCCTCCAGCATCCAGGCGGTCATCTGGCGCGAGTTCAGGCCGAAGGGGATGGCGCAGCCCAGGGCGAAGGTGACGTCCTTGCCGACGAAGTAGTACGGTGCCGTGTGGGCCATCTCGACGGTGGCGTTCTGCACGCCGTCGACCACGCCGAAGGCAGGCATCAGCTCGCCGCCGGCATGCACGCTGATCTGGAACTTGCCGCCCGACATCTCGCTGACCTTCTTGGCGAAGACCTCGGCCGCGCCGTACAGGGTGTCCAGCGATTTGGGAAAGCTCGACGCCAGGCGCCAGCGGATCGCCGCCTGCGCATGCACCGCAGGGGCGATGCCGGCGGCCAGCACGCCGGCCAGGCCGGCACCACGAACGAAGGAACGACGCTCCATGACCATGAGGAAATCTCCAGAGGCGCACCCGCCGGGACGGCGGACACAAAGCCAGGGATTCTAGGGGGGCGTCACCCCCCATCCGCCCGGTGAAACCCGGCCGCCACCCGGCCCGGTTGCCGGGTCAGGACCCGGCGACCTTCATCGTCGCCAGCAGCACCGACCCCACGCTGCGCCCGCCCGAGACATAGGCGTCGGCGCCCACCGCGGTGATCTGGCGCAGCATGTCCTTCAGGTTGCCGGCGATGGTCACCTCGTGCACCGGGTGCACGATGCGCCCGCCCTCGACCCAATAGCCGGCGGCGCCACGCGAGTAGTCGCCGGTGACGCCGTTGACGCCCTGGCCCATCAACTCGGTGACGAACAGGCCGCGGTGCAGCTTGCGCAGCATCTCGTCCAGGTGGTCGCCTGGCTGTGTCCTGCGGCTGGTCAGCACCAGGTTCTGCGAGCCGCCGGCATGGCCGGTGGTGCGCAGGCCCAGCTTGCGCGCCGAGTAGCTCGACAGGAAGTAGCCCTGCACCACGCCGGCCTCGACCACGCGGCGCCGGCGGGTGCGCACGCCCTCGTCGTCGAAGGCGGCACTGGCCTTGCCGCGCGGCACCAGCGGGTCCTCGTCCAGGTCCAGGTGGTCGGCCAGCACCGGCGTGCCCACGCTGTCGATCAGGAAGCTGGCGCGGCGGTACAACGACCCGCCGCTGAGCGCGCCGACCAGGCTGCCGATCAGGCCCGCGGCGAGCGTGTTCTCGAACAGCACCGGCACCTCGCAGGTCGCCACCTTGCGGCCCTTCAGCCGCGACAGCGCGCGCTCGGCGGCATAGCGGCCCACGGCCTCGGGCGACGCCAGCTCCATCGCGTTGCGCATCGAGCTGTACCAGGCGTCGCGCTGCATGGCAGCGCCCTTGCCGGCGATGGGCGCCACCGACAGCGAATGGCGCGAGCTGGCGTAGCCGCCGCGAAAGCCTCGGCTGTTGCCGGCCCAGAAGTGCGACTGCTGCGCCGACACGCCCGCGCCCTCGCTGTTGCTGATCTTCGGGCTGGTGGCAAACGCCGCGTCCTCGCATCGCCGCGCCAGGCCGGCGGCGCCGTCGGCATCCAGCGCCCAGGGGTGGAACAGGTCCAGGTCCAGGCCGGCGACGTCGGGCGTGGCCAGGTCCTCGGCGTCGGGCAGGCCGGCGGCGGGGTCTTCGGCGGTGAAGCGGGCGATGTCGTAGGCCGCGCGCACCGTCTGGCGGATGGCGTCGGCGCTGAAGTCGCTGGTGCTGGCGTTGCCGCGGCGCTGGCCCAGGTAGACCGTGACGCCCAGGCTCTTGTCGCGGTTGCGCTCGACGTTCTCGATCTCGCCCAGGCGCACCGACACCGACAGGCCGGCGCCTTCGCTCACCTCGGCAGCGGCATCGCTGGCGCCGAGGTCCTTCGCCAGCGCCAGGGTGTCGTCGATGATCTGCTGGAACTGGCCGCGGTCGAAGGCGAAACCCTGGGAGGTGGTGGATCCGGACATGGGTGAGGCAGCGAGCCTGGGAGCGAGGTGGGCGACAATCATAGGGCCCCGCCCCTACCAGGACCCCCTGCCGGCCCATGCGCCAACGCCCTGCCCCCGAACCTGCCGACGCGTACGTCTTCGAGAAGCCCAGCAAGACCAAGCTCAAGCAGCAGGCCCACGACCTGCAGGCCCTGGGCGCGGAACTGGCCGCCTTGCCCGTCAGCCGGCTGAAGGACCTGGCCATGCCCGACGGTCTGCGCGACGCCATCGACGCCTACCGCCGCATCAAGAGCTTTGAAGGCCAGCGCCGCCAGCTGCAGTTCATCGGCAAGCAGATGCGCTTTGCCGACCCCGGCCCGCTGCGCGAGGCGGTCGACGCCTTCAAGCTCGGCTCGGCCAAGGACACGCTGGCCCTGCACGAGGCCGAGCGCTGGCGTGACGAACTGGTCGCCGGCGACGAGGCGCTGACGCGCTGGGCCGCCAGCTTCCCGGGCAGCGACCTGCAGCGCCTGCGCAGCCTGGTGCGCGCCGCCCGCAAGGACGCCGCCGCCGCCCCCGAGCAGCGCAACGGCCGCGGCTACCGCGAGCTGTTCCAGTTCGTGAAGCCCTGGCTGATCGACGCCGCGGGCGCCTCCCTGCAGACCGAGGAATTCCTCGACGAGACCGACGATGCCTGACACCACTTTCGCCGCCTTCGACGCCGTGACCATCGGCGTGGTCTCGATCAGCGACCGCGCCTCGACCGGTGTCTACGAAGACAAGGGCATTCCCGCGCTGCAGGACTGGCTGGGCCGCGCGGTGAAGAACCCGATCACCTGGGTCACGCGGCTCATCCCCGATGAGCAGGACGGCATCAGCGCCGCGCTGCGCGAGCTGGTCGACGTGCAGGGCTGCCACCTGGTGCTGACCACCGGCGGCACCGGCCCGGCGCCGCGCGACGTGACGCCCGAGGCCACGCTGGCGGTGGCC
>CALMIF010000068.1 GCA_937864045.1 uncultured Aquabacterium sp.
ATGACGACCCAGCCCACCTTCACCAACATGCTGGCCGCAGCCCAGCACTCGGCCCAGTCGCTGCTGTGCGTGGGCCTCGACCCCGAGCCGGCGAAGTTCCCCGGCGCCTGGCGCGGTGACGCCGGACGCATCTACGATTTCTGCGCCGCCATCGTCGACGCCACACACCGGCAGGCTTGCGCCTTCAAGCCGCAGATCGCCTACTTCGCCGCCCACCGCGCCGAAGACCAGCTGGAGCGGCTGGTGGCCCACATCCGCCGCGTGGCGCCGGGTGTGCCGGTGATCCTGGACGCCAAGCGCGGCGACATCGGCAGCACCGCCGAGCAGTACGCGCGCGAGGCCTTCGTGCGCTACGGGGCCGATGCGGTGACCCTGTCGCCCTTCATGGGCTTCGACTCGATCGAGCCCTACATGGCCTACGACGGCAAGGGCCTGATCCTGCTGTGCCGCACCAGCAACCCGGGCGGCAGCGATTTGCAGGCGCAGCGCCTGCAGGACGGCAGCCTGCTGTACGAGCACATCGCCCGCCTGGCCGCCGGCCCGTGGAACCGCAACGGGCAACTCGCCCTGGTGGTGGGCGCCACCTTCCCGGCCGAGATTGCCCGCGTGCGCGAACTGGCGCCGACGCTGCCGCTGCTGATTCCCGGCGTCGGTGCGCAGGGCGGTGACGCCGAGGCGACCGTGCGCGCCGGATGGCGCGGTCATGCCGGCCAAGTGAGCGGCACCATCGTCGTCAACTCGTCGCGGGCGGTGCTGTATGCCAGCAGCGGTGATGATTTCGCCGCGGCGGCCACCCGCGTGGCCGAGGCCACCCGGCTGGCGCTGAACGCTGCGCTGCCGCGTTAGGCGCAGGCGGCGCGGGTGGCGCCGCCGCCGTGCATCACAGCTTGATGCCGAACGTCTTCACGATGCCGGCATTGCGCTCCAACATCTCGCGCGTCTCGCGCGCCAGGGCACCGCTGTCGACATTGGCTTCGGGCTCCAGGCCGGTCTCGAACAGCTTCTGCTGCACCGCCGGCGCCGAGGCCGCCTTCTTCAGCGCCGCCTGGATCTTCGCCAGGTCAGCCGCCGGCAGCTTGGCCGGCCCGATCACGCCCACCCAGCCGACGAACTGCAGCTGCGGCTGGTCCAGCTCGGCGATGGTCGGCACGGCGGGCAGGTGGCGCGAGCGGGTGGGGCCGGTGTCGCCGTAGGCGCGCAGCTTGCCGGCGAACCAGGGATCGACCGGCGACGACGTCGGCCTGCGGCACAGCTTCTGAGGCTGGCCGCCGACCGCATCAATCCAGCGTCACCTCGGTGCGCACCGTGCCGGCACGGTCGGCGCTGGCGGTCAGCAGCAGGCGCATGCCGCGTGGCGCGGTGACCACCCATTCGGCCACCGCCCGGTCGCCGGTGATGTCGCGGCTGGGCAGGAAGGCCTGCAGCGAGTTCGGCGCCGCGTGGCCCTCCAGCTGCGCGCCTTCGACCCGCAGCTTGCCGGTCTGCAGCGTCAGCCCCGCCGGCGGGTGCAGCTCGAAGACCACGCCGCGCGCCACCTTGCGCTCCAGCGCCCGCTTCGTCACGTAGCTCGGCAGGTAGCCGGCATTGGCCACCGCCATGCGGATGCGCCAGGTGTCGCCGCCCAGGTTGCGCACCTCGGCGCGCAGCAGCTCCAGCTTGGGCAGGGCCAGGCCGATCTGGGTCAGCCACTTGGGGAAGCGCGCGGCCTCGCGCTCGCGCAGGTGCGGCGGCGGGTTGCGCCAGTAGTTCAGGCGGTCCCAGCCGCCCAGCTCGACCATGCCCAGCTGCGGGTGGCGGAACGGGTACCAGTCGACATGGGCCAAGCCGGCGCACTGGGTGTCGCTCCACTTCAGCAGCTTCAGGTCGTCCTCGGGCGGGTGGTCGCGGTACCAGTGCACGAAGTCGTAGTCGGTGATGCCGGCTTCCTTGTTCGGCGCCCAGATCTCCACCGTCCAGAACAGCGCGCCCAGGTGCTCGTAGAGCCAGTCCTGGGTGCCGGTGATGATCTCCTTGGGGTGGTACTTGAAGTCGTGGAAGGTGCTGACCGCCGGGTAGCCGGTGAGCCTGGCGCCGATGTCGGACAGGCGCTTGATCATCCACAGGTCCTCGGGCGTCATGTGGTCGTCGGCCACCGTGCCCATGGGCCGCAGGATCACGCCCGAGTGGGTGTGGAAGCTCACCGCCGCACCGATGTTCGGATGCTTGGCCACGAAGTCGACCATGGCCCGCACCTCGGGCTCGCTGGTGGGGTAGGGGCCGGCGCCGACCTGCTCGAACTCCTGGCGCCAGAAGGCCGGGAAGTTGCGGTTCAGGTCCAGGCCCTCGCGGTCGCGGTTGACCTTGATCTGCACGCCGTCATAGTGCGTCAGCGTGCCCTCGGGCATCACGCGGTAGTAGCGGCCGCCGAACTCGCCCGGCTCGCGCGGGACCAGCAGGCGCGGCTCGTCGGGGTGGGGCTTCCACGGCCCGTGCGGGTCGGGGATGCGCATCTGCAGCACCCGGCCGTCGCCGTCGATGTCTTCCACCGTCAGGCCGTCCACCGGCTGCTCGTCGTAGGGATAGGGCCGGGTCGACGAGCGGATGAAGCGCGGCTTGTCGGCCAGCGCCAGCTCGGCCCCGTCGGGGTTCAGCCGCGGGCACAGGTAGACCACGCGGGTGTCCAGCAGCTGGGTGATCTGGGGGCCGGCGTCGGCATCCGTGCCGTGGCCGCTCACCAGCTGGTGCAGCCAGTACAGGCAGGCGGTGCTGGCGGTCAGCTCGCCGGCGTGGATGTTGCCGTCGACCCAGATCGCCGGCTTGTCGGTGTCGTCGCCGGTGGCACTGTTGGTGAGGACCACCAGCGCGATGTCGCGGCCCTCGTGGCTCTTGCCCAGCACCCGCAGGTCGACCAGGTCGGGTCGGGCATCGGCGTAGGCCTGCAGCAGCTGGGCCAGCTCGGCGTGGCGGTAGAAGGTGTCGAAGCGGGGAGTGGGCAGCGGGGCGGGCATGGGCATCCGTGGGTTGGCGTCGGCTGGCCGGTCCATCCGGTGTCCGGCAGATGCAACAGAGTGTGGCAGACCCAGGCCCGCCGCCGCCTCCGGGCCCGCCCCGGGTCGGCCCCGGCCGACACCCCGGCTCAGGGGGCTGACGCGGCCCCGCCGGCCATGCTGCGCCCGCCCGTGAACACCCGCAGCTCGCCGGGCACCATCGCGGCCCAGGGCTCGCCGGTGGTCAGCGGCTGGGTGGCCACCAGGGCCACGCGGTCGCCCGGCGTGGTCAGCGGGGCGAAGTCCACGCTCAGGTCCTCGTCGGCCAGGTGCGCCGCGCCGAAGGGATGGGCCCGCTCCAGCCAGTGCAGGTGGGTGCTGCAGTGGGCCCACAGCGCCTGGCCGTTGGACAGCAGCAGGTTGAAGGTGCCGTGGCGCGCCGGAATGGGCAGCAGCTCGGCCAGGGTGCGGCTCAGCTCGTCGATGGAGGGCACGCTGGCATGGGCCTTGGCCAGTTCCTGCATCAGCCAGCAGAAGGCGCGCTCGCTGTCGGTGCCGCCCACCGGGCGGAAGCTGCCGTGCAGGCGCGGGTTGAAGTCCTTCAGGTCGCCGTTGTGCGCCATCACCCAGTAGCGGCCCCACAGCTCGCGCATGAAGGGGTGGGTGTTCTGCAGCGCCACGCTGCCCTGGGTCGCCTTGCGGATGTGGGCGATGACGTTGCCGCTCTTGATCGGATAGCGCTTGACCAGCTCGGCCACCGGCGACTGCCGCGCGCCGTGGTGGTCGACGAACAGGCGCAGGCCCGGGTCCTCGAAGAAGGCGATGCCGAAGCCGTCCTTGTGCTCGTCGGCCCGCGTCGCCAGGCCGGTGAAGGAGAACATCACGTCGGTGGGCGTGTTGGCGTTCATGCCCAGCAGCTGGCACATGGGTCGGCTCCGGTCAGCGGATCGGCAGGAACAGCCGGGCGATGCCGCGCAGGCTGACCAGGTTGCCCGGGTTGCCGGTCTCCTCCAGCACGCCGGCCATGCGCCGCAGGATGCGCGGGCTGCGCCGGGCGCGCCAGATCAGCAGATCGGCCAGCCAGGGGTGGTCGTTGACGCGGTTGGCGCGCTCGTACAGCGCGAAGCGCGGCTTCAGGACGGCCAGCGCACCGTCATAGCGTGCACGGGTGGCGGCTTCGGTCTCGCCGGCCGCAGCGCCGGCGAGCAGGGCCTCGGCGGCCAGGATGCCGGTCTCCATCGCCTTGCCGATGCCCTCGCCGGAGAAGGCGTAGGTGCTGCCGGCGGCCTCTCCGGTCACCAGCAGGCCGGGGCGGCCGTAGCGCGCGCCCTCCAGCGAGCAGCGCAGCGGCGCGCCCTTCAGTTCGCCGATGCCGTCGCCGAGCAGGGTGCCGCCCTGCATCAGCGCCGCCGCCGGGGCGTAGACCTCGGTGAAGGTGGCGAACAGCGCGCGCAGGTTGACGTCGCGCATGCTGCCCTTGCCGTCGGCGTCCTTGGCATGGCTGTGGGCCAGGCCCACGCCGATGTTGAACACGCCGTCGCCGCAGGGAAAGATCCAGCCGTAGCCCTGGCGCAGGCGCTTGTGCCACACCACCTCCAGCGCGGTGAGGCGCCCGGCCATGGCGTCGTTCTGCACATAGCCGCGCAGGGCGATGCCGCTGGGCGTGTGGCGCTCGCACACGCCTGCGGCCAGCAGGGCGCGCGGCACGGCGCCGGTGGCCAGCACCACCCAGCGCGCCTGCACCCGGGCCTCGGTGCCGCTGGCGGTGTGCCTGAGCCGGGCACCGACCACGGTGGCCGCGTCGCCGCGGTCGCTGCCATCGCCATCGAACAGGGGCGCCTCGAAGCGCCAGGGCGCGTGGAACACGGCGCCGGCGCGTTCGGCGGCGCGCTTGAGGATGTCGTCGAGCTGGCGTCGCGGCAGCACCGCCAGCCGGCCCGGCACGTCGATGCGCCCGCCGCGCGGGCCGATGCAGCCCACATGCGTGGCCGCCTGGGCAGCGGCCATCACCTCGGCATGCACGCCCAGGCGCTGCAGGGCGTGGTGGCTGTCGGGGATCAGGCCGTCGCCGCAGACCTTGTCGCGCGGAAAGCCGTGCTGGTCGACCAGCAGCACCTTCCAGCCGGCGCGCGCCAGCCACTGGGCACAGGCGCTGCCGGCGGGGCCAGCGCCCACCACCAGCACGTCGCAGCGCTCGGGCAGGGGGGCGGGCAGGGCGGGCGGAGGAGTCTCGGGCATGGCGGGAAGGCGGCGCGATTGTAGGCAGGCACCCGGGGCGGCCGGCCTGCGCTTGACGCCTGTCAACGACCAGCGTCCGACGCGGTGCCACCATGGCTGCAGACCCCATCGCCACCCACGGAGGCCCGATGTCCGAACTGATCACGCCCGACCTGCGCCAGCAGTTGCAGGCCCAGCTGCAGGCCAGCCGCGCCGCGCTGGAGGCCCAGCGCCAGGCCCACCTGGCCGGCCAGAGCCGCGCCGCCCATGCCCGCGAGGTGCTGCTGCAGGACGGCGACGACGCCACCCAGCGTGATGCCGAACGCACCGTCGACTTCGACCGCACCGACCGCGATGCGGTCGCCCTGGCCGAGATCGACCAGGCCCTGCTGCGGCTGGACAGCGGCCGCTTCGGCCTGTGCGGCGATTGCGGCGAGCCCATCGCGCTGGCCCGCCTGCAGCTGGCGCCCCAGGTGCTGCGCTGCCTGGCGTGCGAGTCCGCCCATGAGCGCGCCGACGCCCATGGCCGGGCGCGGCCGGCCACGCTCTGAACACGGTCCGTCCTTCTTCTTCCCAACCCCAGGAGACTTCTCCATGCCTCTGTTCCACGCCGTGCTCCGCATCGACCACCACCAGGCCCAGCTGCTGCAGTTCGACGCCAGCCAGGTCCAGGCCCAGGCGCTGAAGGCGCACGGCCACCCGACCAAGCAGCGTGGCAGCGCGGTGCGCGCCGAGCACGAGTTCTACGCCGAGGTCTGCGCTGCGCTGGCCGGCATCACCGAGGTGCTGGTGACGGGCTCGCACAACGCGATGGCCGATTTCCGGCACTACGTCGAGAAGCACCGCCCGGCAGTGGCCGCGCAGATCGCGGGTTACGAGGCGGTGGACCACCCCAGCGACAACCAGCTGGTGGCGCTGGCGCGCAGTTTCTTCCTGAAGCACGACCGCATGGCCGGCATTCCCACGCCGACCTGAATGCCTCACCCGCCTGGGCAGCGGCAGCCGGTCACGCGGCTTCTGTCCTGTCCCAGCGCGGCAGTTCCAGCACGAAGCGGCTGCCTTCGCCTGGCTGCGAACTGACCCGCAGAGCGCCACCCATGGCCTGCGTCAGGGTCCGCGCGATGCTCAGCCCTAGGCCGTGGCCGACCACGGCCAGACGCTCGGCGCCCAGCCGGTTGAAGGGCTCGAACAGGTGCGCAAGTTGCAGCGGCGTCATGCCGATGCCGCTGTCGCTGACCGCCAGCCAGACCTTGTGCGCGTCATGTCCGGTCTGAAGGTTCAGCCAGCCGCCGGGGCGGTTGTACTTGATGCCATTGCTGACCAGGGTGGCCAGCACCTCACGCACGCGGCGCGGGTCGGCCAAGGCCAGCACCTCGGGTCCGCCGGGCGGTGGCGGTTCCAGCGTCAGCCGCAGGTCCAGGCGTGCGGCCAAGGGCTGCTGCAGATCCAGCACCTGGCGGGCCTGCTCGTGCAGCGACACCGCCTGCCGGTCCAGCTGCAGCTGGCCGGCCTCGGCGCGGTTGATCTGCAGCACCTCGTCGACCAGGGCCAGCAGATGCTGGCCTGCCTCCTGGATCAGTGCCACCTGGCGCCGGCCGTCGTCGGGCAGGGTGTCGGCGCGCATCAGCAGCAGTTGCGAGAAGCCGATCACGGCGTTCAGCGGCGTGCGCAGCTCATGGCTCACCCGTGCCAGCAGCTGGGTCTTGGCCTGGCTGGCCGACTGCGCCATGTCGCGCTGGTGCTCGGCCAGCGCCGCGGCCTCGCTGGCGCGCTGGGCCTGCATCCAGGCGGTGCGGTCGTTGATCACGCACAGGTACAGCGGGCCCTCGCTGCCGGTCTCGCGCGCGGGCACTTCGCTGACGCGCAGGTCGGCCCAGCGGTCGTGACCGCGCAGCGTGCGCAGCGCCATGTCGTCGAGCACGCCGGTGTGATCGGCCGTGACGGTGGGCAGCAGTGCGGCCAGGCGCAGCTCGGCATCGGGGTTGGCGGTCAGGCGGCGCAGCGGCACCGGCAGCACGCGCAGCGCTTCGCGCAGGTCCAGTTCGTCCAGCGCCATCGTGTTGGCGTCGGTGATCAGGCCCTGGCCGTCGACCAGCAGCGCGGCCACCGGCAGGGTGCGGAACAAGGTGGCGAACCAGTCCAGCGAATGTTCGGTGCGCAGCTGGCTTTCCCGCAGCTGCATCTGCTGGGTCTCCAGCTCGACCTGGTAGAGGCGGAACACCTGGCTCAAGGTCATCGGCTGCTGGCCGTCGTCACCGGCCAGCAGCAGGCGCTGGGCCGATTCCAGGTCGCCGGCCTGCACCGCATCCAGCGCCTGGGTCAGCAGCAGATTCTGGCGTGCCAGGCGATCGACCTGCGCGGTGGCGGGAACGGCCGGCGCCAGGCCACCTGCGGGCGGGGGCAGCCGGCCGCCGGGCGGCATGTCGCTGCCGTGTGGCTCAGTCATCCACAGGCTTCCTGTCGCCCTCCAGCAGCGCGTGCCAGGGCGTGATGTCGAAGTGGCTCACCACCGCGCCCGGCTCGCCGCCGCGCAGCATGGACGCGTGCATCACGAACCAGCGCTGCTCCTGCGGGCTGTGGCAGGGGTAGGTCACCCTGTACTGGGGGCTGCGCCCGGCCAGCACCTGCTGCAGCCCGCGCAGCACCTCCAGCGCATCGGGCGTGGTCGCGCGTGCCAGCACGGCCAGGTAGTTGGTGCCCACGCCCGTCGGTGCGCCGGCCAGGCCGTCGGTCCCGGCACGGCGATCGCCTCCGCCCTCATTGGCTGACGCAAAGCAATCCCAGGCATGGTTGACCTGGCGCACCGTGCCGTGCACGTCGAGCACCGCCACGTGGGCGGGTATGGAGTCGATCACCATCTGCAGCCGCCTGGCGTCGCGCAGGCGCGAGATGTCGATCAGGGTCAGCACCACCCGGCGCGGCCCGTTCGGCCGCTCGCCATAGCCCAGCACCCGCGCCAGGTAGCTGCCACCACCATGGGCCGGCACCTCGCGTTCCACCGGCGCGCCGCCGGCCAGCACGGCGGCCAGGTCGGCCGCCAGCTCCGGGTACTCCAGCGGGTTGCTGAAATTGCCGATCGGACGACCGATGTCGCTGGGCCGCAATCGGAACAGTGCCGCCGCCTCGGGCGTGAAGCGCACCAGCTGCTGCTGCCCGTCGATGAACAGCGTGGCCAGGCCGGTGGCCTGCGACATGCCGTCGAGGTCGGCGATCAGCGCATTGACCACATCGAGCTTGGCGTTGTACTCGGCGTTGACGGTGTACAGCTCCTCATTGACCGACTGCAGTTCTTCGTTGGTGCTCTGCAGCTCCTCGTTCGAGGACATCAGCTCCTCATTGGTGGCCTGCAGTTCCTCGTTGGCGGCTTCCAGTTCCTCGACGCTGGTCTGCAGGCTGGAGCGCACCTCCGCCAGCTCACGCTCCAGCTCGGCCAGACGGTCGATCTGCGGCAGGCTCAGGGGCAGCTCGCCCGGCGGGCTGCCCCCGGCCGGCTGCTCCTCGATGCTGAGCAGCACGCAGGGCTCGCCGCCGTCTTCGGCTTCCAATGGTCGGCTGACGACCCTCAGCAGCAGCGCGCGGCCGTCCACCTCCAACGGCAGCAGCGGCGCACTGTGCGGGCTGCGGCTGCGCAGCGCCACATGCAGCGCATGGCTGGCAACGGCACCCAGGCGCGGCGGCAGCAGGCGGATCACGTCGAGCTGGGGTTCGCCCTCGGGCATGCGCAGGTAACTCTGGGTGGGGCCCCAGGCATGCAGCAGCTGGCGCTGCGCCGTCACCAGCAGGGTCAGCGGTGCGTAGGCCTGCACCAGCTGGCGCACCGCGCTGTCGACCAGGCGCGGCCCCTCGACGCTGCCCGCCGCGCGCACCGGACCGCGGGCGCGCAGCGCCAGGCTGGAGCGTCCGAAGCCTTCGCGCACCGCCAGCGCAGTGAGCACCGGTCGCACCAGGCGGTAGAGCTTGTTCGCCGTGTCCAGGGCCTGGAAGTCGGCCTGCAGCGCGCCCAGCGATTCGCTGCTGCCCAGGAACAGCAGGCCTTGTGGGTTCAGCGCGTACTGCAGGCGACGCATCACCCGCTCCTGCGCGTCGGCCTGGAAGTAGATCAGCGTGTTGCGGCACACCACCGCGTCCATGCGGGTGAAGGGCGCGTCCTCCAGCAGGTTATGGCGGGCGAACAGCACCATCTGCCGCAGCTCGGGCTTGACCTGCAGGCGTTCGCCCTGCAGCTGGAACCACTGTGCCAGCCGCTCGGGCGTGAGATGGTCGGCCGCACCCGCGGGGTAGCTGCCGGCGCCGCCCACGGCCAGCACGCCGGGGTCGACGTCGGTGGCGTAGACCTTGACGCCGGGCCAGCGCTGCACCGCGGCACAGGCCTCCAGCGCGGCGATGGCCAGCGAATAGGCCTCCTCGCCTGTGGCGCAACCAGCGCTCCACAGGCGCAGGGACTGGCCGGCCGGCAGGTCGCGCACCAGTGCCTGCAAGGGCGCGCGCAGTGCGGCAAATGCGGCCTCGTCGCGGAAGAAGCTGGTCACCGGGATCAGCAACTCGCGGCGCAGCGCCTCGCGTTCGTCGGGCAACACCTCCACCTGGTCGGCGTAGTCGGTCACCGACGCACAGTCCTTCACCGCCATGCGCCGCTCGATGCGGCGCATCATCGTGGGCAGCTTGTAGTGACTGAAGTCGATGTCGGCGTGCTGCATCAGGCAGTCGAACAGCCGCTGCAGTGCCGGGCGCACCTGCGGTGCGGCCACCAGCTCGCCGCCGGCCAGGCGGCCGCTGCGGCCCTGGGCCAGTGCCCGCACACGGTCGGCCAGTTCCTCCGGCTGCAGCACGGCATCGACCGCGGTCGCGCCCAGCGCACTGCGCGGCATGCTGTCGAAGCGCGCCGACTCGGGCGTCTGCACCATCACATAGCCACCGGCCGCGCGCAGGGCCTGCGCACCCGATGCACCGTCGGAGCCGGAACCCGAGAGCACCACGCCGACGCAACGCTCGGCGCTGGCGCCGGCCAGCGAGCGGAAGAACAGGTCGATCGGCAGCGACACGCCGCGCAGCGGCCGCGGCGTGAAGACCAGGTGCTCCTGCTCGATCGTCATCAGCACGCCGGCGGGCATGAGGTAGATGTGGTCCACCTCCAGCGACTCACCGGCCACCGCCTCGCGCACCGGCAGCGGTGTGTGCCGGGCGAGCAGCTCCGGCATCATCGAGCGGTGGTCAGGCGACAGGTGCTGGATGACGACGAAGGCCGCCTGCGTGGGCGGCGCCAGCGCGCCGAAGAAGCGCTGCAACGCTTCCAGGCCGCCTGCCGAGGCGCCCAGCGCCACCAGCCAGGGCATTTCAGCATCGGGGGTGGACGGGTCGGCGCGCGCGGGCGCCATCAGAGGTGCCCCGGTGTGCCCGTGTTGTGCATCGACCGTCCCCCTCGCCCTGCCGGACCGCTGCATCGAAGGTCCCATCCAGACTCAAGCCGGGCGCGGCGCGCCGAGCTGCCGCGCGTGGCGCGGCAACGGTCAGTTTAGTGCAAGCTCAGCAGCAGGCGCGGGTGGGGCAGCGGCCGCGCCTTGATCTGGCGCAAGGCCTCAGCGGGCCATGGCCTTGACCTTCAGCCGCCAGGCGTGCAGCAGCGGCTCGGTGTAGCCGCTGGGCTGGGCCAGGCCCTTGAAGACCAGGTCCGAAGCGGCCTGGAACGCGGCGCTTTCCTTGAAGCGGCCGGCCATCGGCTGGTAGGCCGCGTCGCCCGCGTTCTGCTTGTCCACCACCTTGGCCATGCGCTTGAGCGTGGCCTTGACCTGCGCCTTGTCGACCACGCCGTGGTGCAGCCAGTTGGCCATGTGCTGGCTGCTGATGCGCAGCGTGGCGCGGTCTTCCATCAGG
>CALMIF010000069.1 GCA_937864045.1 uncultured Aquabacterium sp.
TCATCAAGGACCCGATCTCGGCCATCAGCTTCGGCATGGCGCTGATGTTCGGCACCGCCGGCCTGCCGCACATCCTGATGCGCTTCTTCACCGTGCCCGACGCGAAGGAAGCCCGCAAGAGCGTGTTCTGGGCCACCACCTGGATCGGCTACTTCTACGTGCTGATCTTCATCATCGGCTTCGGCGCGATCACCCTGGTGCTGACCAACCCCGAGTTCGCCGACGTGGCCAAGGGCGTCATCAAGGGCGGCGCCGGCACGGCCAACATGGCCGCGGTGCTGGTGGCCAAGAGCGTGGGCGGCGACGTGTTCTACGGCTTCATCTCGGCCGTGGCCTTCGCCACCATCCTGGCGGTGGTGGCCGGCCTGACGCTGTCGGGCGCATCGGCCGTGTCGCACGACATCTACGCCACGCTGATCAAGAAGGGCAACGCCGACAGCGCCTCGGAGCTGAAGGTCTCGCGCATCACCACGCTGTGCCTGGGCGCGCTGGCTGTCACACTGGGCATCACTTTCGAGAAGCAGAACATCGCCTTCATGGTGAGCCTGGCCTTCGCCATCGCTGCATCGGCCAACTTCCCGGTGCTGTTCATGAGCGTGCTGTGGAAGGACTGCACCACCCGCGGCGCGGTGATCGGCGGCTTCCTCGGCCTGATCAGCTCGGTGGGCCTGACGGTGGTGTCGCCGTCGGTGTGGGAAGCCACGCTGGGCAACCCCAAGGGCTCGGCCTGGTTCCCGTACACCTCGCCCGCGCTGTTCTCGATGGCCATCGGCTTCATCGGCATCTGGATCTTCAGCCTGCTCGACCGCAGCGCCCAGGCCACCAAGGAGCGTGCGCTGTTCAACGACCAGCAGGTGCGCTCGGAGACCGGTCTCGGCGCGGCCGGCGCGTCGGGGCACTGATCGACCGACGCCGGGCGGCGCCTGCCGCCCCACCAAGCAAAAAGCCCGGGCATGCCCGGGCTTTTTTCATCGCGGCCGGCGCCGCCTCAATCCACCCGCGCCCCCGACTCCGTGACGATCTTGGCCCACTTCGCCCCGTCGGTGCGGATCACCTTCAGGAAGTCCTCGGGCGTGCTGGTCCAGGGCTCGAAGAACTGGGCACGGATGGTCTGGCGCATCTCGGGCGATCGCAGCACCGTCACCAGCGCGGCCTGCAGCTTGTCGGCCACCGGATTCGGCAGGCCGGCCGGCGCCATGATGCCGAACCACAGGTCGCTGCCCGCGGCCGAATAGCCGGGCACGCCGGCCTCCTCCATCGTCGGCACGTCGGGCGAATACGGGCTGCGCTTGCCGCTGGTGACCGCCAGCGCCCGCACGCGGCCGCTGCGGCTTTGCGGAATCGCCACGTTCAGGATGTCGAACATGGAGGTGATCTGGCCGGCGATGGTGTCGTTCATCGCCAGCGCGCTGCCGCGGTAGGGCACGTGCTGCATGGGGGCGCCGGTCAGCAGCTTCAGCACCTCGCCCGACAGGTGGTTGGACGAGCCGTTGCCGGCCGAGCCGAACATCACCTTGCCCGGGTTGGCCTCGGCGTACTCGACCAGTTCCTTGACGTTCTTTGCCGGGTGGTTGGCATGCACCACCAGCATGTTGACGTAGGACACGGCCAGCGTCAGCGGCGTGAAGTCCTTGAGCGGGTCGTAGCCCAGCTTCTCGCCGTACAGCGCCGGGTTGATCGCATGCGTGCCGGTGGTCGACAGGCCGATGGTGTAGCCGTCGGGCGCCGACTTGGCCAGCGCCTGCATGCCCACGCCGCCGCCGGCGCCGCCGCGGTTCTCCACCACCACCGGCTGGCCCAGCGCGGCCTGCAGCTGCTGGGCGACGGCACGCGAGAACACGTCGGTGGGCCCGCCCGGCGGAAAGGGCACGATCCACTTGATCGGCCGGGTCGGCCAGGCGGCGGCCTGGGCGTGGCTCGCGGTCGGCAGCGCGAAGGTGGTGGCGGCCGCAGCGGCGGCCAGGGTCTGCAGCAGGATGCGGCGGGATGCGGACATGGGGTTCCTCGGACAGGCGTTGCAGCGCCCCGCCAGGCTGCCGGCAGGGCATCGGCGCGCAGTATGGCCGCGCCGCACCTGCCCGCCCCGGGCCGCCGCCTTTGCTTCGCTGGAAGCGCGGGTTGTCCCTGAGCCCGCCGCCGGCGTGTCAGGCGCGCGCCGGTGCCGCCCGCTTCACATGCCGCAGCACCTGGCCGGCGCGCTCGCCGGTCAGTTCGCCGTCGAGCAGGCTGACCGTCCCGTTGACCAGGGTGGCGCGGTAGCCGCTGGCCCGCTGCTGGTAGCGCGGTGCGCCGCCGGGGAAGTCGTGCACGATGCGCGGATGGTGCTCGGCGATGCGCGCCGGGTCGAACACGTTGATGTCGGCGCGCAGGCCCGGCCACTGCCGTCGACGATGGTGCCGCCGCGGATCAGGATGTCGTGGGTCATGGCTGCGGGTACCTCACTTGGCCGTCGCGTTGATCGGCTCGCCGAAGATCGCCCAGCGTTTGCCGTCGAAGCGCGCCGTGCGGAAGGTCTGGAAGGTCGAGTAGTCGTCGGGCGAGACGTTGACGGTGACGCCCGGCAGCAGCAGGCCGAAGCTCAGGCCCTTGATGTTGGTGGCCTGCTTCAGCACGTTCTCGCGCGTCAGGTTGTCGCCGCAGCCCCTCAGGATGTGCTCGATCATCTGGGCAGTGACGTAGCCCAGCACCGACGACGAATCCATCGGGTTGCCCTCGGGCATCCACTGCTTCATGAAGGCCAGGAACTCCTTCATGCCGGCGTCGTTGTCCCAGGTCGGGTCGCCGGCCAGCTTCAGCGCCATCGCGGTGATCAGGCCGGTGGAGTTCTGCAGCCCCGCCGGCTCCAGCACCGTGGCCTGCGAGCTGGACACCGACACCACGTAGAAGTGCGGCTTCCAGCCCAGCTCGCCCACCTTGCGGATGGCCTGGGCGCCGAACTTGGGCGTGGCCATCAGGAAGAAGGTGTCGGCACCCGAGGACTTCAGGTCGATGATCTGCGACTCCACCGTCGGGTCGGTGACCTCGTAGGTCACCTCCTTGACGATCTGGTTGACCTTGCTGCCCAGGCCCTGCTTGAAGCCCTTGACGTAGTCGCGGCCGGAGTCGTCGTTCTGCGACAGCACCGCGATCTTCGCGTTCGGGAAGTTCTGCAGGATGTGCTTGGCGTAGATGACACCTTCCTCGATGTAGGGCGGGAAGAACGGCGTCGACCAGGGATTGTGCTTGGGGTCGTTCCACTTCGACGCGCCCGACGAGATCAGCAGCTGCGGCACCTTCTTCTGGTTCAGGTACTTGTGCGTGGCGCTGTTGGTGGGCGTGCCCAGCGCGTTCATGATCGCCAGCACTTCCTCCTGCTCGACGAGCTTGCGCGTCTGCTCGATCGTCTTGGGCGGGCTGTAGCCGTCGTCCAGCGACAGCAGGGTGACCTTGCGCCCGTTGATGCCACCCTTGGCGTTGAGCATCTTGAAGTAGGCCAGCGTGGTCTTGCCCTGCGAGCCGTAGGCCGAGGCCGGGCCGCTGTAGGGCATGGTCTGGCCGATCCTGATCTCGCTGTCGCTGGCGCCGGGGTCGTACTTCTTCTGCGCCCAGGCGGCGAAAGGCATCAGCGTGGAAGCGGCCAGCAGCAGGCTGGCACCGAGCGTCAGCAGGGGTTTCATCGCTTGTCTCCAGGTGTTGTGAATCCATCCTAGCCAGCGGCCGCAGCGGCGCCATGGCACCTGGGTGACTTCCCGCGACGGCCTCGGCACCACGCCGGTGCGGCCCGGCGGCGGGCCACTACAGTCGGGGCCTGCCCGCGCTCCCTGCCCACCGCCTTGTCTGCCCACGACCCCGACCACCTCACCGAGACGCCGCGCTGGCGCGAGGTGCTGGACACCTTCTGGCCCGCCCCGGTGGCCGCCGACCGCCGGGAGCAGTTGCGGGTGGCCCTGGGCGCGCTGCTGGGCATCCTGCTGACGGCCGCGCTGTGCCATGGCACAGCGGGCGACGGCGCCGCCGCCGGCCGCGCCTGGCCCTGGCTGGTGGCCCCGATGGGCGCCAGCGCCGTGCTGGTGTTCGCCGTGCCGGCCAGCCCGCTGGCCCAGCCCTGGGCGGTGGTGGCCGGCAATGCGCTGTCGGCCCTGGTGGGCGTGGCCTGCGCCCGCTGGCTGGGACCGCCGCCGCTGGCCGGCGCGGTGGCGGTGGGCGGCGCCATCGGCCTGATGTTCCTGCTGCGCTGCCTGCATCCGCCCGGCGGCGCCACCGCGCTGCTGGCGGTGCTGACCGGCATGACCGAGCCGCGCTTCGTGCTGTTTCCGGTGCTGGCCAACGGCCTGCTCCTGGTGGCCGCCGGCATGGCCTACAACCGCGCCACCGGCCGCGCCTACCCGCACCGCCAGGTGGCCCGGCCCGTCAGCCATGCACGCGATACCGAGGCCGATGCGATCGATGCCGACCTGGACGCGGTGCTCAAGCGCCACAACCAGGTGCTGGACATCAGCCGCGACGACCTGAAGGAACTGCTGCAGAGCACCCAGCTGCGCGGCTACCGGCGCAAGCTGGCCCAGCTGCGCTGCAGCGACATCATGTCGCGCGAATTGATCACCGTGCGTCGCATCACGCCGCTGCACGAGGCCTGGGCGCTGTTCCGCCAGCACCACATCAAGGCCCTGCCGGTGGTCGATGTGTCCGGCGGCATCGTCGGCATCGTCACGCCAGCCGACTTCATGCGCACGGCCGATCCGGCCGATGCCACCAGCCTGGTGCAGCGCCGCCAGCAACTGCAAGGCGGCGGTGCGGCGTCGCCGGCCGGCACGCCAACGCTGGTCGGCCAGATCATGGCGCGCCAGGTGCGCGTGGCCAGCATGCACCGCCACCTGGCCGAACTGATCCCGCTGTTCGGCAGCACCGGCCACCACCACATCCCCATCGTCGACGACGGCGACCGGCTGGTGGGCATGGTCACGCAGTCGGACGTGGTGGCCGCGCTGGCGCGGGCCGACGCCGACGAGGCCACGGGCGCTTGACACGCCAGGCTGCCGGCAGCGCGATCCCCCCGGCAGCGGCAGCGGGTTGTCATGTCGGCAGCGGCAAGGCGCTGGTGCACTTGATCTCCTCCATGCACACGCTGGAGCGCACCGCCGCCACGCCGGGCAGGTTCATCAGTGTGTCCATCAGGAAGCGCGACAGCGCCGGCAGATCGCGCGCCACCACCTTCAGCACGTAGTCGAAGTCACCGGTGACGGCGTAGCACTCCTGCACCTCGACCAGGCTGGCCAGCAGGTCCTTGAACTTCTGCAGCTCGCGCACATGGCCGCGTTCCATCGACACATGGATGAAGGCCACCACCGTCAGGCCCAGGCGCGCCGCGTCCAGGCGTGCCTCGTAGCGGGCGATGTAGCCGGCCTCCTCCAGGCGCCGGTGGCGGCGGTGGCACTGGGCGGGTGACAGGCTGGCCGCCTCGGCCAGCTCCAGGTTGCTGGCGCGGGCATGTCCCTGCAGGTGGCCGAGGATGCGGCGGTCGGTACGATCGAGTTCCATGATGTGAAAGCTGATTTCGGCAACAAGGCCGTTCATGCAATCGGATTGACTGGTGGCGGGTTTGCCTGGCAATGTTATGCAAGAAAATTCGGCGCGCCCGTCGATAAAGTTCTGCGTTGACCCCGCAGCCGCCGCCGCTGCGACCAGACCGCCCCAACCGCCTGACGCTGGAGATCCGCATGGCCGACCTGTTCGACAACCCGATGGGCCTGATGGGCTTTGAGTTCGTGGAGTTCGCCGCGCCCACGCCCGGCGTGCTGGAGCCGCTGTTCGAGACCATGGGCTTCGCGCTGGTGGCACGGCACCGCTCGAAGAACGTGCTGCTGTACCGCCAGGGCGGCATCAACTTCATCGTCAACAACGAGCCACGCAGCCTGGCGGCCTACTTCGCGGCCGAGCATGGCCCCTCGGCCTGCGGCCTGGCCTTCCGGGTGAAGGACGCGCACAAGGCCTACAACCGGGCGCTGGAACTCGGCGCCGAGCCGATCGACATTCCCACCGGGCCGATGGAGCTGCGCCTGCCGGCGATCAAGGGCATCGGCGGCGCGCCGCTGTACCTGATCGACCGCTTCGAGTCCGGCCGCTCGATCTACGACATCGATTTCGAATGGGTGGGCGGCGAGGAGCAGCATCCCGAGGGCCACGGCCTGCAGCTGATCGACCACCTGACGCACAACGTCTACCGCGGCCGCATGGCCTACTGGGCCGGCTTCTACGAGAAGCTCTTCAACTTCCGCGAGATCCGCTACTTCGACATCCAGGGCGAGTACACCGGCCTGACCAGCAAGGCCATGACCGCGCCCGACGGCAAGATCCGCATCCCGCTGAATGAAGAATCGCGCAAGGGCAGCGGCCAGATCGAGGAGTTCCTGATGCAGTTCAACGGCGAGGGCATCCAGCATGTCGCCCTGCTGACCGAGGACTTGCTGGCCACGGTCGACAAGCTGCAGATGGCCGGCATCCCGCTGATGACCGCGCCCAACGACGCCTACTACGAGATGCTGGACGAGCGCCTGCCCGGCCACGGCCAGCCGGTGAGCGAGCTGCAGGCGCGCGGCATCCTGGTCGACGGCACGACCGCCGGCGGCAAGCCGCGCCTGCTGCTGCAGATCTTCTCGGGCACGCTGCTGGGCCCGGTGTTCTTCGAGTTCATTCAGCGCCGGGGCGACGACGGTTTCGGCGAGGGCAACTTCAAGGCCCTGTTCGAGTCGATCGAGCGCGACCAGGTGCGCCGCGGCGTGCTGGCAACGGCCTGAACCACAGCACCACCAGGGGACACGCCATGGCCCAGCGCTTCACCGCCGACGAATCCGCCACCCAGCGGGCCACGCTGCCGCAGTGGCAGCACGACCCGGTGCGCGACGCGATCACGCGCCGCTTCGTCTTTGCCGACTTCGTGCAGGCCTTCGGTTTCATGACCCAGTTGGCGCTGGCGGCCGAGCGCCTGAATCACCACCCCGAGTGGAGCAACGTCTACAACCGCGTGGACGTGCTGCTGACCACGCACGATGCTGGCGGCCTGACGGCGCTGGACATCGAGCTGGCGACGCTGGCGGACGCCATCCACCAGCGCATGACCGCCGCAGGCTGAGGCCCCGCGCCATGCACGCCACGCTGGGGGCGCCCCGCGCCGACTTCACCATCGACCAGGGCTGGAGCCGCTACACCCCTGCCGAGCATGCGGTGTGGCAGACGCTGTTCGAGCGCCAGAGCCGGTTGCTGCCCGGCCGCGCCTGCGACGAGTTCGTGCAGGGCATGCAGGCCCTGCCGCTGCGGGCCGACCGCATCCCCGACTTCCGGGCGCTCAGCGAGGTGCTGGTGGCCGCCACCGGCTGGCAGGTGGTGGCCGTACCCGGCCTGGTGCCCGATGCGGTGTTCTTCGAGCATCTGGCCAACCGGCGCTTTCCGGCCGGCAATTTCATCCGCAAGCCCGACGAACTGGACTACCTGGAAGAGCCCGACGTCTTCCACGACGTGTTCGGCCATGTGCCGATGCTGATGAACCCGGTGATGGCCGACTTCATCCAGGCCTATGGCGAAGGCGGTCTGAAGGCACAGCGCCTGGGCAAGCTGCACCAGCTGGCCCGCGTCTACTGGTACACGGTGGAGTTCGGCCTGCTGCGCCAGCATGGCGGCCTGCGCATCTACGGCGCCGGCATTGCCTCGTCGTACGCCGAAAGCCTGTTCGCGGTCGACGACCCGTCGCCCCACCGCGTCGGCTTCGACCTGGAACGGGTGATGCGCACCCGCTACCGCATCGACGACTTCCAGGAGAGCTACTTCGTGCTCGACAGCCTGGACCAGCTGCTGGACCTGGCGCGCATCGACTTCGCGCCGCTCTACCAGCGGCTGGAGGGTGCGGCCGAGCTGCAGCCGGGGCAGCTGCTGGCCAGCGATGCGCTGATCACCCGCGGCACGGGACGCCACGCGGCAGACGCGCGGGCACGGACGGTGGCTGCACCGAGGTGACAGACAGGGCCGCCAAGCTCGGTGAGCATGCGCAACATCCGCACACCCAACTTCAGCGAGACGCCCGATGAGCACGCGCACGCCCCCTGCCCGCGACCCCCAGGCCCCGGCCGGCTTTGCCGGCGGCCAGCCCTTCGGCCTGGTGCCGGAGATGGTGCACGGCGGCGCCCTGTCCAACAGCCTGCAGGACGACAACCTGTGGGTGCCGCAGAGCGAGGGCGTGTGGTTCAAGCCGCTGATGCTCAACGTCAGCCAGGGCTACTTCGTCAACCTGCTGCGCGTGCGCAAGGCGGGTGTGCTGTCCTGCCACCGCCACACCGGGCCGGTGCACGCCTTCGTGCTGAAGGGCCGCTGGTACTACCTGGAGCACGACTGGGTGGCCGAGGAAGGTGGCTACGCCTTCGAGCCGCCCGGCGAGATCCACACACTGTACGTGCCGCCCGACGTGCCGGAAATGATCACCCTGTTCCACGCCACCGGCGGCTACGTCTACATCGACGCCGCCGGCAACCCGGTGGGCTACGAGGACGTGTTCACCAAGATCGAGAACGCCCGCAGGCACTACGAAGCGATCGGCCTGGGCGCCGACCACGTGCAGCGCTTCATCCGCTGACGGGCGTGCTGGCGGGTTCGCCGCCACGCTTGGCCGGCAGCGCATAGCTGCCGGTGGCATGGGCGACGGGCTCGTCCTCGCCCTCGGAATACAGCGCCACCTCGCCCACCGCCATCGACCGGCCCACGCGCAGGAGCCGGCAGACGGCGACCACTGGCTTGCCGCCGGCTGGCCGGCGCAGGAAGTGGATGTTCAGCTGGCTGGTGACGGCATGCGGCGTGATGCCCAGCGTGGCGTGCACGGCCACGTACAGCGCGGTGTCGGCCAGGGCCATCAGCGTGGGGCCGGACACGGTGCCGCCAGGGCGGGTGTCGGCCTCGGTGACCGGCCTGCGGATGGTGGCGTGGCGATCGCCGCTGGTGACGATCTCGAAGCTGCTGCCGGGAAACGCCTGCCGCATGAAGCGGGTGATCTCGTCGGTGGTGGCCATGCGTGTGGGGCGTGAGGGTTGAATCGGAGATGGGCGTGCCGGGTCAGGCCGGTGCCGGCCGCAGCGCCGGCTCCCAGGGCGTGTAGCGCACCAGCAGGATCGACGCCGTGCCATAGGCCGCCATGCCCACCGCCACCAGCGCGAAGATCGCCCAGGCCGGCGCCTGCACGGCCACCAGCGCCGAGCCGCCCACGGCCACCAGCAGCAGGCGCAGCGTGCCGGCCAGCACCTGGCCGCCCACGCGGTTGGCGGCGATGGCGGACGAATACAGGCTCAGGCCCGCGCCGTAGAGCGCGTAGAACGGCCCGGCCCAGTGGAAATAGGTGTCGGCGGCGGTCAGCACGGCCGGGTCTTTGGTGAAGCGGTCGGTCCACAGGTCGGGCACCAGGGCCAGCACCAGGCCGGCGCTGCCCAGCAACAGGCCGGCCATGGCCGCGGCCGTCCAGCCCACCTGGCGCGCACGCGCCACCTGGCCGGCGCCGATGGCCATGCCGATCAGCGGCACCGACGCCGCACCGAAGCTGAAGGCCAGCGGCACCAGCAGGAATTCCAGCCGCGTGCCGATGCCGTAGCCCGCCAGCGCCTGCGGGCCGCTGCGCGCCACCAGCCAGGTCAGGATCATCATCGTGCCGATGGTCTGCACCGGCGATGCGCAGGCCTTCAGGCCCAGCTGCAGCAGGTCACGCGCCAGTGCTGGCTGCCAGGGCGTGCCCCGCAGGCGCAGGCGGATGCGCGCCTTGCCGGCCACCAGGTACCAACCCAACACCAGCGTGCCGACTGCATAGGCCAGCACCTGGCCCAAGGCGATGCCCGGCATGCCCAGCCGCGGGATCGGCCCGGCCCCTAGGCCGAACACACCGGCCAGCGCCACCTGCGTCAGGCCCACGGCGACCATCACGACCGATGGCACGACCATGTTGCCGGTGGCCCGCAGCGCGGCCGACAGCGTGTTGAGCAGCCACACGCCGGTGGAGCCGAGAAAGGCCACATGGGCATAGGCCACCGCCTGCGCCAGCGGCTCGCCCCGGCCGCCCAGCAGGCCGAACACCGCGTCCGACAGGGTCAGCATCAGCACCGTGGTGCCCAGCCCCGCCACCACCGCAATGCCCAGCGCATGCACCACCAGCGCCTCGGCCCGCACCACGTTGCCCGCGCCGAGCGAGCGCGACACCAGCGACGCGACACCGCCGCCCATCGCCCCGCCGGAGAACATCTGCTGCAGCATCAGCAGCGGAAACACCAGCGCCATGCCCGCCAGCGCCGACACCCCCAGCTGGCCGATGTAGGCCGTCTCGGCAATCGCAGCCAGGGCGCTGCCGACCATCGCGATGATGTTGGGCACGGCCAGGCGGCAGAGGGTGGGGAGGACCGGGGCAGTGAGGAGAGGGTTGTTGGCGGGAGCGGACGGCGCAGGCATGGGGCAGTATGGCCAAGCCCATGGCGCCGGCTGTCGCCCAAGCGGCAGGCTGCGCCGGTCGCCCCGCGACCGACTGCGGCACAGCCTCAGGCAGTGCCGCTCAGGTCACCGGCGCCGGATTGAACAGCACCAAGGCGTTGTGCAGCTTCCACTGCTCGGCCCAGGTCTTCCTGCGGCCGCTGGCCACGTCCAGCATCAGGTGGAACAGCTGCCAGCCGACCTGCTCGATGCTCTGCGTGCCGTCGGCGATGGTGCCGGCGTTGACGTCCATCAGGTCGTGCCAGCGGCGGGCCAGGTCGCTGCGCGTGGCGACCTTGATCACTGGGCATTCGGCCAGGCCGTAGGGCGTGCCGCGGCCGGTGGTGAAGACGTGCAGGTTCATGCCCGCGGCCAGCTGCAGCGTGCCGCAGATGAAGTCGCTGGCCGGCGTGGCGCAGTAGGTCAGCCCGCGGCCCTGCAGCTTCTCGCCCGGGGCCAGCACCTGGCTGATGGCCGCGCTGCCGCTCTTGACGATCGAGCCCATCGCCTTCTCGACGATGTTGCTCAGGCCGCCCTTCTTGTTGCCCGGCGTGGTGTTGGCGCTGCGGTCGGCGCCGCCGCGCTTCAGGTAC
>CALMIF010000070.1 GCA_937864045.1 uncultured Aquabacterium sp.
GCGAGGCCGGCAGCGAGGGCATCGAGCTGGTGATGTGGCTGATCGCCCGCGGCGCGATGGCCGATGTGGCGGGTGGCGCGAAGCCCACGCTGCGCCACCGCTTCTACCATGTGCCCGCTTCCAACACGGCCGTCGGCCACGTGATCCTGGAGAACAACGCATGACACCCAAGCAACTTCAACCTGCCAGCGGGCCGAGCGCCGGGCCGCTCCCAAGCCGGCCCGCCATCCCCTCGGGGGATCGGCCGGCGTACTCGACGGACGAGGGGCTCCAATGAGCAAGACGATCAAGGTGGCGCTCGCTGGCGCCGGTGCCTTCGGCATCAAGCACCTGGACGGCATCAGAAACATCGACGGCGTCGAGGTGGTGTCGCTGATCAGCCGCGAGCTGGACAAGACGAAGGAAGTCGCCGCCAAGTACGGCATCGGCCACGTCACCACCGATCTGGCCGACAGCCTGGCCCTGCCCGAGGTGGACGCGGTGATCCTGTGCACGCCCACGCAGATGCACGCCAGCCAGACCATCGCGTGCCTGCAGGCCGGCAAGCATGTGCAGGTGGAGATTCCGCTGTGCGACGTGCTGGCCGATGGCGAACAGGCGGTGGCGCTGGCAAAGCAGGGCGGCCTGGTGGCGATGTGCGGCCACACCCGCCGCTTCAACCCCAGCCACCAGTGGGTGCACCACAAGATCACCGCCGGCCAGTTCAACATCCAGCAGATGGATGTGCAGACCTACTTCTTCCGCCGCACCAACATGAACGCGCTGGGCCAGCCGCGCAGCTGGACCGACCATCTGCTGTGGCACCACGCCGCGCACACGGTGGACCTGTTCGCCTACCAGTGCGGCAGCCCCATCGTGGCGGCCAACGCCATCCAGGGCCCGATCCACCCGACCCTGGGCATCGCGATGGACATGAGCATCCAGCTGAAGGCCGCCAACGGTGCGATCTGCACGCTGAGCCTGTCGTTCAACAACGACGGCCCGCTGGGCACCTTCTTCCGCTACATCGGCGACACGGGCACGTACATCGCGCGTTACGACGACCTGTTCAACGGCAAGGACGAGAAGATCGACGTGTCGCAGGTGGCGGTGTCGATGAACGGCATCGAGCTGCAGGACCGCGAGTTCTTCGCCGCCATCCGCGAAGGTCGCGAGCCCAACAGCAGCCTGGCCCAGGTGCTGCCCTGCTACCAGGTGCTGCACAAGCTGGAGCAGCAGCTGAACGCAGGTTGACGATGCTGGAGCGGACCTTCATCAGTGTGTGCGGGCCGAGCGCCGGGCCGCTCCCAAGCCGGCCCGCGATGCCCTTGGGGGATCGGCCGACGTCCTCGTCGGACGAGGGGCTGACATGACACGGCCGCAGCGACGCATCGGGCCGTTTGCCGTCTCGGCCATCGGCCTGGGCTGCATGAACCTGAGCCACGCCTACGGCGCGCCACCGCCGGTGGCCGATGCCGAACGCCTGCTGCTGCAGGCGCTGGACGCCGGCGTCACGCTGTTCGACACCGCGGCGCTGTACGGCTTCGGTGCCAACGAGACCCTCGTCGGCCGGGTGCTGAAGGCGCACCGCGACAGGATCGTGCTGTGCAGCAAGGGCGGCATGACCGGGCAGCCAACCGGCCCGAACGGTGCCTTGCAGCGCGTCATCGACGGCCGGCCGGACAGCATCCGCCGCGACGTCGAGGCCAGCCTGCAACGCCTGGGCACCGACGTGATCGACGTCTACTACCTGCACCGCTGGCACAAGGCGGTGCCGATCGAGGACTCGGTGGGTGCGATGGCCGACCTGCAGCGCGCCGGCAAGGTGCGTGCGCTGGGCCTGAGCGAGGTGTCGGCCGCCACGCTGCGGCGCGCGCATGCGGTGGCGCCGATCGCCGCCGTGCAGAGCGAATACTCGCTGTGGAGCCGCAACGCCGAGATCGCGGTGCTCGACACCTGCCGTGAGATCGGCGCGGCCTACGTCGCCTTCAGCCCGGTGGCCCGCGCCTACCTGACAGGCACGCTGCGCGACGTGTCCGGCTTCGACGCCAAGGACATCCGCCGGGCGATGCCACGGTTTGCGCCTGACAACTACGCCGCCAACCTGGCGCTGCTGGAACCGTATGCGGCCATCGCCGGCGACGTGGGCTGCACGCCGGCGCAGCTGGCCCTGGCCTGGCTGCTGGCGCGTGGTGACCATGTCGTGCCGATTCCCGGCACGGTGAACCCGGCGCACCTGGCAGAGAACCTGGGCGCGGCCGACGTCGTGCTGCCGGCCGAGGTGGTGGCGCGGCTGGACGTGCTGTTCACCCCCGGCGCCATCCACGGCCCCCGCTACAACGCGCAGAACCAGGCGGAGATCGACACCGAGGACTTCCCGGCCGGTGCCTGACGTCCTCTCGATCACCACGCCGATCTTCCTGCTGATCGGCCTGGGCTATGGCGCCGTGCGCAGCGGCCTGTTCGCGAAGGCCGCGCTGCCGGCGCTGGGCAGCTTCGTCATCACCTTCTGCATCCCGGCCCTGCTGTTCAAGTCGCTGAGCCAGCGCAGCATCGCCGAGGTGGCCAACACCAGCTACCTGCTGGCCTACGCCGCGGGCTCGCTCGTGACCCTGGCCGCCGGCCTGCTGTGGGCGCGAGCCCAGGGCCAGCCGCGCGACGCCGCGGCGATGACGGGCATGGGCATGGCCTGCGCCAACACCGCCTTCATCGGCTACCCGGTGGCGCTGCAGGTGGTCGGGCCCGATGCCACCGTGGCGCTGGCGCTGACGATGCTGGTCGAGAACTTCCTGATGATCCCGCTGTGCCTGGCGCTGGCCGACAGCGCGGGTGCGCGCCATGAAACGCTGGCTGTGGCCTTTGGTCGTGCCGTGCTCGGCCTGCGGCGCAACCCCATCGTGCTGGGCATCTACCCCATCCTGGGCCAGCGCTACGGCCGCCAGGCGGTCAACGCCGCCTGCCTGCTGGTCAGCACCGTGGCCTCGTTCGGCACGCTGGCGCTGGTGATCTGGAGCCTGCACGCCGCGTGGGACGTGCTGCTGCCGCCTTGATCAGCCGCCGGCCGCTTTCAGCGCGGGCGGCACGCAGTCCTCGACCAGCCGCCGCAGCCAGGCCCGCAGCGGATCGGCCTGGTGGCGCACATGCCAGACCAGGAACATCGGCAGCGGCGGGCAGGGCAGGGGCGGCTCGGCGGCATCCAGGCCGTTGAACAAGCCGCGCTGCAGCAGGCTGGGCGCCGTGGCGATGCGCGCACTGCCGCGCAGCAGCGCCGGCACGCCGGCAAAGCCCGGCACAGTGGCGACGAAGCGCCGCTGCACGCCTTGGCGTGTCAGCGTCTGGTCCAGGTCCAGTTGGCGGTGCGGGTGGTAGACCACGGTGACGTGCTCTGCCGCCAGGTACTCGGCCAAGCTGGCCGGCGCGGCGCGCACCGCCGCGTCGAAGAACACGACCTGCCGGTCGCTGAACAGCCGCTTCTGCACCAGGTCGGCAGCATCCGGCGGGCGCGGCGTGATCAGCAACTGGCACTGGCCATCGCGCAGCAGCTCGGCGCCGGGCACGCCCGAGGGCATCACCTGCAGACTGGCGCCGGGCGCCGCAGCACGCAGGCGGTCGAGCAGGGCGGGCAGCAGCAGGTCGCGCTGCAGGTCATTGGCGGCGATGACGATGGGGCCCTGCAGCCGCGCCGGGTCGAAGTCGCCGGCGCTGACGAAGCCGCGCAGTTCGTCCAGCAGCGGCCGGGCGCGCTGGGCCAGCAGCTCGGCCCGCGCGGTCGGCACGATGCCGCGGCCCGAGCGCACCACCAGCGGGTCGCCGACGATGCCGCGCAGCTTGTCCAGCAGATGGCTCACCGCCGACTGGCTGACCTCCAGCCGCAGCGCCGCGCGGGTCACCGAGCGCTCCTCGACCACCGCCACCAGCAGGGCCAGCAGCCGGCCGTCCAGGTCCAAATGATCGAAATCACTCATGGGTTGCATCGAAGGCCAGGGCTTTTTCCGAATGATGCCGCATCGAATACTGCAGGTCGCCACACCCGCAGTTCTTCAGGAGACAACCCTTGACCGACCACACCGAGATTCCCGGCACCGTCATCTTCGACGGCGCCCAGGCGATGAAGGGCTATGCCCTGAATCGCATGTGCTATTCGTTCAACGAGGCCGCCAACCGCCAGGCCTTCATCGCGGACGAGGACGCGTACTGCGCCCAATACGGCCTGAACACGCAGCAACGCGAAGCGATCCGCGCCCGCAACGTGCTGCAGCTGATTGCCGCCGGCGGCAACGCCTACTACCTGGCCAAGTTCGCCGGCATCTTCGGCCTGG
>CALMIF010000071.1 GCA_937864045.1 uncultured Aquabacterium sp.
TGGCGGAATTGGTAGACGCACTAGTTTCAGGTACTAGCGCTGAGAGGCGTGGAGGTTCGAGTCCTCTTCTGGGCACCAAACATAGCAAGGCCAGCACTTCGGTGCTGGCCTTTTGCTTTGGGCGAACGAAAAGGATCGGCCAGCACGCTGGTTGATCGGCCGGCAGACTGGCCGGTTGATTGAACGGCGCAGCCGGCTCGCGAGCCGGGCAGCGCCAAGGTGCAGCCCTTCAAACCGAGAACTTCTTCGCCAGGCCTTCCGGCCGCAGGTTGTCGTAGTCCTCGAAGGGCTGGTGGATCCAGGGGCTGCTGGGCAGCATCTCCACGTAGTAGTCGGGCGTGTAGCTCGACACGCCCTTCACCCAGATCACCGCGCTCCTCAGCTCGGTGATCGAGGGCACGCCGCGCAGGCGCTCGACCACGGCCTTCAGCGTCACGCCCGAGTCGGCCAGGTCGTCAACCAGCAGCACCCGCCCGGCCAGTTCGCCCTTGGGCATGGTGATGTACTTGGCCATGTCCAGCCGACCCTGGATGGTGCCGGCCTCGGCGCGGTAGCTGCTGGTGCTCATGATCGCCAGCGGCTTGTCGAACACCCGCGACAGCACGTCGCCCGGACGCATGCCGCCACGCGCCAGGCACAGGATCTGGTCGAAGTGCCAGCCCGAATGCGCCACCTTCAGCGCCAGGCGCTCGATGAGCATGTGGTACTCGTCCCAGCTCACGTACAGGTGTTTGCCGTCGTCGGTCAGCATGCGCGATGTCTCCTTGTGATGGCGCTGGCGTTCAGCCCTGGTACGGGTGGCGCAGCAGGATGGTGTGCTCGCGGTCGGGGCCGGTGGAGACCATGTCGATCGGCACGCCGATCAACTGCTCCACACGCTTCAGGTAGGCCCGGGCGTTGGCCGGCAGCTGGTTCCATTGCGTGGCGCCGAAGCTGCTCTCGCTCCAGCCCGGGAAGGTCTCCCACACCGGCTGGCAGGCGGCGATGTCGTCGGCATCCAGCGGCAGGATGTCGATGGCCTGGCCGTTGAGCGTGTAGCCCACGCAGACCTGGATCTCGGGCAGCTTGTCCAGCACGTCGAGCTTGGTGATGCACAGGCCCGAGATGCCGTTGATGATCATCGACCGCTTCAGCGCCGCGGCGTCCAGCCAGCCGCAGCGGCGGGCGCGGCCGGTGACGGTGCCGCGTTCCTGGCCGACGACCGACAGGTGGTGACCCACGGTGCCTTCGGCGTTGATGTCGAGCTCGGTCGGGAACGGACCGCTGCCCACCCGCGTGGTGTAGGCCTTGGTGATGCCCAGGATGTAGTGCAGCATGCCCGGCCCCACGCCGGCGCCAGCAGCGGCGTTGCCGGCCACGCAGTTGCTGCTGGTCACGTACGGGTACGTGCCGTGGTCGATGTCCAGCAGCGTGCCCTGCGCGCCTTCGAACAGGATGTTGGCGCCGCCGGTGCTGGCCTGGTGGATGCGGTAGCCCACGTCCGCCAGCATGGGCTTCAGCTGCTCGGCCACCTGCATCGCCTGGTCGAAGATGGGCTGGAACTCCAGCCGCTCACCCTTCAGGTGACCGCCCAGCGCCTCGTTGTGCAGCGCCAGCAATTCGCGCAGCTTGGCGGCGAAGCGCTCGGGATGCTTCAGGTCCTGCACACGCAGGGCACGGCGCGCCACCTTGTCCTCGTAGGCCGGGCCGATGCCCTTGCCGGTGGTGCCGATCTTGCCGGCCGGCGTGGCCTCGCGCAGCGCCTCGCGTGCCTTGTCCACCGCAACGTGGAAGGGCAGGATCAGCGGGCAGCTCTCGCTGATGAACAGGCGCGAGCGCACGTCCAGGCCGATCTTCTCCAGCCGCTCGATCTCCGACAGCAGGTGCACCGGATCGACCACCACGCCGTTGCCGATGTAGCAGGGCACGCCGTCGCGCATGATGCCGCTGGGAATCAGCTGCAGCGCCGTCTTGACACCCTTGATCACCAGCGTGTGGCCGGCGTTGTGGCCGCCCTGGAAACGCACCACGCCCTGGGCATGGTCGCACAGCCAGTCGACGACCTTGCCCTTGCCCTCGTCCCCCCATTGGGTGCCGACGACCACCACGTTGCGGCCGCCGGCCGCGGTCTTGCCTTGTTGCATGTTGAATGGTTCCAGTGATCGGTCGGGTGCCGCCCACGCTCACAGCGTGCGCAGCACCCATTGGCCGTCGACCGCGACCAGTTCGCGGTCGCAGTCGAACTCTTCGCCCTCGTGGCCGTGGCCGGGCAGGATGCAGACCACCGCCTCGCCCTGCTCGCGCAGGCGGCGCACGGCCTGGCGCAGCGCGGGCTCCTCGCTCCAGGGGGCGCGGATGGCGGTGCGGCGCTGCTCGGGGGCGGCCACCGCCGCCAGCAGCTTCAGGTCGGTCGAGAAACCCACCGCCGGCCGGTTGCGGCCGAAGACCGCACCCACCTCGTCGTAGCGGCCACCGCGCAGCAGCGCATCGGCCGAGCCGGGCGCGTAGACGGCGAAGCGGGCGCCCGAGTAGTAGGCATAGCCACCCATGTCGGCGAGGTCGAAGCCGACCTGCACGTCCGGGTGCGCCAGGGCCGCATGCCGGGCCAGGCGCGCCAGGTCGTCCAGCGCAGCCGTGATCATCGATCGTGCCGGCAGCCGCCTCCGGGCTTCATCGAGCACTGCCACGTCACCGTAGAGCTGTGGCAGCGCCAGCAGTGCAGCGCGCGTGTCGGCCGGGAAATCTGCGGCCAGGCGCGCCAACCGCGGATTGTCCTTGGCCGCCAGCGCGGCGACGACTTCATCCAGAGTGGCCGCCGGCACCGCCAGCCCGGCCAGCACGCCGCGCACGATGCGCGCATCGGCCAGGTCGAGCACCAGCGTCGCCAGACCGGCCGCACGCAGGCCGTCCAGCGCCAGGTCCTGCACCTCCAGGTCGGCCTCCAGGCCGGCATGGCCATAGATCTCGGCGCCCAGTTGCAGCGGCTCGCGGCTGGCCTGGGCCGACTGCGGCCGCGTGTGCAGCACCGGCCCGCAGTAGCACAGGCGGGTGACGCCCTGGCGGTTCAGCAGATGGGCGTCGATGCGGGCGACCTGGGGCGTGGCGTCGGCACGGATGCCGATCGAGCGACCGCTCAGCTGGTCGACCAGCTTGAAGGTGCGCAGGTCGAGGGCACGGCCGGTGCCGCTGAGCAGCGACTCCAGGTGCTCCAGCAGCGGCGGCATCACCAGCTCGAAGCCGTAGCTGCGGGCCTGCTCCAGCAGGGTGCGGCGCAGGTCTTCGAGGCGCCGGGCCTCGGCCGGCAGCACGTCGGCAATGTGCTCGGGCAGCAGCCAAGCAGAGGACATGAAACAACCCGGGGGACTAAAAGCGGCATTGTACCGGCCGGGCATGGCGCCACGGTGCGGTGGCCGATGCAGGTCAGCATGAAGCGCGCTCAGCGCCAGAACAGCAGCAGCAGCAGGCCGGCGAGCATGCTCGACAGGCCGATGAAGCGGATCTGTCCGTCGCTGAGCTTCATGGCCTGCTCGAACACCCGGCGCCACGCACCGGGGCTCAAAAAGGGCAGCAGGCCTTCGAAGACAAGCATCAGCGCCAGCGCGCCCCAAACCCAGTCCAGCATGGCCGACCGCTTGGTCCAGCGCCGTTCAGCGCTTGGCCGGAGCCGCCGCTGCGGGTGCGGCCGCGGTGCCGCCGCCACCCCGCATCGCTCGGAAGAAGTCGCTGGACGGGTCGATCACCATCACGTCGGACTTGTTGCGAAAGCTCGCGCGGTAGGCCTCGAGACTGCGGTAGAACTGGGCGAACTGCGGGTCGCGGCCGAAGGCATCGGCATACAGCGCGCTGGCCTTGGCGTCGCCCTCGCCCTTGAGCTTCTGGGCGTCGCGGTAGGCCTCGGCAATGATCACCTCGCGCTGCTTGTCGGCGTCGGCGCGGATCTTCTCGCCCTCGGCCGCGCCCTGCGAGCGCAGCTCGTTGGCCACCTGCTTGCGCTCGGACTCCATGCGCCGGTAGACCGAATCGGTGATGTCGGCGACGAAGTCCACGCGCTTGATGCGCACGTCGATGATCTCGATGCCGAAGGCCTTGGACTCATCGGCGAGACGGGCGCGCACGTCCTGCATCACCTTGTCGCGCTCGGCAGCCAGCACGCCGCGCACCGTGCGCTTGGTGATCTCCTCGTTGAAGGCGGCCTGCACCACGGGGCTGAGCCGGCTTTCGAGGTTGCGCATGTCGGTGCCGTTGTTGCGGATGAACTGGCGCGGCTCGGCGATGCGCCACTTCACCAGCCAGTCGATCACCAGGCTCTTCTTCTCGGC
>CALMIF010000072.1 GCA_937864045.1 uncultured Aquabacterium sp.
GGCCGGCGCGGGCGATGCGCATGTCGATCACCGCCGGCCGGCCCACCAGGATGGGTTGCGCCAGGCCCTCGTCCAGCACCACCTGCACCGCACGCAGCACGCGCTCATCCTCGCCCTCGGCATAGACCACGCGGGCCGCATGCGTCGCGTTGGCCGACTTCGCGGCGGCGAACACCGGACGCATCACCATGCCGGTCTGGTAGACGAAGCGGGTCAGCTGCTGGCGGTAGGCGTCCAGGTCGGTGATGGGCCGCGTGGCCACGCCCGATTCCGCGGCGGCCTGCGCCACCGCCGGCGCGATGCGCAGAATCAGCCGCACGTCGAACGGCTTGGGGATGATGTAGTCGGGGCCGAAGCTCAGCGCCTGCCCGGCGTAGGCGGCGGCCACCTCGTCGCTGGTCTCGGCCTTGGCCAGGGCGGCGATCTCGCGCACGCAGGCCAGCTTCATCGCCTCGTTGATCGTGGTCGCGCCGCAGTCCAGCGCGCCGCGGAAGATGTACGGGAAGCACAGGACGTTGTTGACCTGGTTCGGATAGTCCGACCGGCCGGTGGCGACGATGCAGTCGGGCCGCGCTTCCTTGGCCAGCTCGGGCCGGATCTCGGGCTCGGGGTTGGCCAAGGCCAGGATGATCGGCTTGTCGGCCATGGTGCGCACCATGGCCGGTGTCAGCACCCCGGCGGCGCTGCAGCCCAGGAAGACATCGGCGCCCTTGACCACGTCGGCCAGCGCCGTGGCATCGGTCTTCTGGCAGTAGCGCTGCTTGCTCTCGTCGAGGCGGTCGCCCCGGCCCTCGCGGATCACGCCCTTGCTGTCGACGGCGAAGATGTTGGCCGGCTTCACCCCCAGGCCCACCATCAGGTCCAGGCAGGCGATGGCGGCTGCGCCCGCGCCCGAGGCAACGATCTTCACCTCGCCGATCTGCTTGCCCACCAGTTCCAGCGCATTGAGCAGCGCGGCCGACGAGATGATGGCCGTGCCATGCTGGTCGTCGTGGAAGACGGGGATCTTCAGCCGCTCGCGCAGCTGGCGCTCGATCTGGAAGCACTCGGGCGCCTTGATGTCCTCCAGGTTGATGCCGCCCAGCGTGGGCTCCAGCGCGGCGATGATCTCCACCAGCTTGTCGGGGTCGCGCTCGGCCAGCTCGATGTCGAACACGTCGATGCCGGCGAACTTCTTGAACAGGCAGCCCTTGCCCTCCATCACCGGCTTGGCGGCCAGCGGGCCGATGTCGCCCAGGCCGAGCACGGCGGTGCCGTTGGTGATGACGCCGACCAGGTTGCCGCGGCTGGTGAACTCGGCCGCCTTGGCCGGGTCGGCCTCGATGTCCAGGCAGGGATAGGCCACGCCGGGCGAGTAGGCCAGGCTCAGGTCGCGCTGGTTGGACAGCGGTTTCGTGGGCGTGACCGAGACCTTGCCGCGCGTGGGCGCGCGGTGGTACTCACGTGCGGCATCGCGCAGGGCTTGTTCGGCGGCGGACAGGGCTTGGGGCATGGCGCGGGCATGGAAGCATCGAAGGCGGACGAGATTACGCCCGAACGACGCGGCCGGCCATGTGGAGAACCGCTAACGGGGAACACCCTGCCGGGTGGGGGGGCTGGTCAGTCGAAGCGGATGCGCAACTGGTCCAGCGTCAGCCCGAGCATCGCCAGCCCCTGCTCGACCGGCGGGCGCACGAACATGCCGGTGCGCGCCGTGTATTCGAGCAGCTCGAACACGTTGCGCCAGTGGGTGAGATCGGCCTTGCCCTCCCGGATCATCCGGCAGAACTCGACCTCGAAGCTGGCGTAACCCAGCTGGTGCACGTCCACCACGCCGATCAGCGGGATCAGCGCATGGTTGGTGACGATGGGGCTGTCGTAGCCGCCACGCACCAGGCCCCACTGCCGCACCTGCGCACGCACGGCGTCTTCTTCCAGGTCCCAGGCCGCCATCGGGAACAGCAGGCGCGCCACGCGGTCCGCCGGGTAGTCGGACGCGCGCCACCAGTGGCGCAGCATGTCGCCACTGGCGATGTCGGTCAGCGGGATGCCGGCGGTCTCGGTGCGATCCTGCAGTTCCCGCTCGCGGGGCGACTCGAAGCCGCCGAGCTTCAGCCCGTTCTCGACCTGGTAGCGCGAGTAGCCGCACAGGATCAGCGGAATGCCCTGGTCGGCCGCCACCCGGCGTGCGGTGTCCAGGATCAGTTCGCCGTCGCTGAAGTCGACCGTGCCATAGCCGCCGTCGGCATTCAGGTGCGTCAGGCAGTGGCGGAACACCTGCGCCATGAAGGCGCGGCTGTGGCGCACCATCAGGTGGTCCACGTCCATGCGCACCACCATCTGGTCGATGTTGTCGCGCGCGATCGGGCTCATGAAGGTGTTGTCGATCGACAGCGCCAGCACCCGCAGGCCGGGGTGCTCGTCGCGGATGCGGCGCAGCATGTAGACGCTGTCCTTGCCGCCCGAGAACAGCAGCAGGGCGTCGTAGGCGCCGCGCCCGGCGCCCTGGTGCGCGGCCAGCAGCGCATGCAGGGCCGGCGCGTGGTCGGTGCGCGGCGGCGCAGCGGCGACGGTGGGCGCCGTGCGGCAGGGGCTGCACAGGCCGTCGGCGCCCAGTGGCTCGCGGTGCGACGACAGCGCGCAGCGCTGGCAGCGCGGCGCCAGCTTCCCGGTCACCAGCTTGCGGTGCCAGGGCCAGACCTTCTGCGCGTAGAACTCGAACGCCCGCGCCGAGCGGACGATGGTGGCGGCGTCCGGGCTGGCGGGGGCGGTCATGTCTGCCTCAGCCTGCCGCGCGCTTTTCCAGGATCTCGAACGCCGGCAGCGTCTTGCC
>CALMIF010000073.1 GCA_937864045.1 uncultured Aquabacterium sp.
GCCATCCACAGCCAGGCGGTGGAAGCGGCCTCGCAGCGCTACGCCGCCGAGACCATCGCCCGCGCCGGCTGAAGTCCCCCCCCCGAAGCGCCTTCGGCGCTCCCCCCAGGGGGGCGCCGCCAGCGGCCCGGCAAAGCCGGTTCCGCGGCGTCCGCTGGCTTCGAGCGGATTCGGCCGGCGGCGGCGATGCCCGGCGGCGTCGCCATAATCAGGCGATGCGGGTATTCAGAGGCTTGGAAGGCATGGCTGCGGCGCGCCGCAGCGGGGCGATCGCCGGGGGCTGCGCGGTCACCATCGGCAATTTCGATGGCGTGCACCGCGGCCACCAGGCCATGCTGGCGCTGCTGCAGAGCGAGGCCAGCCACCGCGGCGTGCCGCCCTGCGTGCTGACCTTCGAGCCGCATCCGCGCGACTTCTTCGCCCGCCGGGCGGCCAAGCCCGAGCTGGCGCCCAGGCGCATCGCCACGCTGCGCGACAAGCTCAGCGAGCTGCGCCGCTGCGGCGTGCAGCAGGTGGTGGTACTGCGCTTCGACGAGCGCTTCGCCGGCCTGAGCCCGCAGGACTTCATCGACACCGTGCTGGTGCGCGGCCTGGCGGCGCGCTACGTGCTGGTGGGTGACGACTTCCGCTTCGGCGCGAAGCGCGCCGGCGACTACGCGATGCTCGACGCCGCCGGCGACGCCCAGGGCTTCGACGTGGCGCGCATGCTCAGCTACGAGGTGCACGGCCTGCGCGTGTCCAGCTCGGCGGTGCGCGAGGCGCTGGGCAGCGGCGACATGCCGCGCGCTGCGGCCCTGCTCGGCCGGCCCTATGCCATCAGCGGCCATGTGGTGCATGGCCGCAAGCTGGGCCGCACGCTGGGCTTCCGCACGCTGAACCTGCGCTTCGGCCATGCCCGGCCGGCGGCGATGGGCATCTTCGTGGTCGAGGTGCAGGGCCTGGCCGACCAGCCGCTGCACGGCGTGGCCAGCCTGGGCGTGCGGCCCACGGTGGAAGACGCCGGCCGCGTGCTGCTGGAAGTGCACTGCCTGCAGTGGCCGGCGGCGCTGGCCACCGACGCCGCCTACGGCCGCTGCATCAGCGTGCAGCTGCTGCACAAGCTGCACGACGAACGCAAGTACGACGGGCTCGATGCCTTGCAGGCCGGCATCGCCCAGGACACGGCCGACGCCCGGGCCTGGTTCGCCGCCCGGCGCTGACGCCCCCATCACCAAGAACATCCCAAGATGCCCACCGACCCGATCACCGACCTGGATGGGCTGGCGCTGTCGCGGGCCATCCATGCGCGCGAGGTCTCCTGCCGCGCGGTGATGAGCGCCTACCTGGCACGCATCCACCGGCTGAACCCGGTGTTCAATGCCATCGTCAACCTGGCGCCCGACGAGGTGCTGCTGGCCCAGGCCGATGCCTGCGACGCCGAATTGGCAGCGGGCCAGTCACGCGGCTGGATGCACGGCATGCCGCAGGCGATCAAGGACACCGGCCACGCGGCGGGCTTTCCGACCACGCTGGGCTGCGTGCTGCTGAAGGACGCCATGCCCAAGGAAGACGGGCTGATGGCCGCGCGCATGCGCGCGGCCGGCTGCATCGTCATCGGCAAGACCAACATGCCCGAGCTCGGCCTGGGCTCGCACAGCTTCAACGACCTGTTCGGCACCACGCTGAACGCCTGGGACCCGGCGGTGACCGCGGGCGGCAGCAGCGGCGGCGCCGGCGTGGCCCTGGCCCAGCGCCTGCTGCCGGTGGCCGATGGCTCCGACTTCATGGGCTCGCTGCGCAACCCGGCGGCCTGGGCCAACATCTTCGGCCTGCGGCCCAGCCAGGGCCGGGTGCCGCTGTGGCCAGCCGCCGACACCTGGGTGGCGCAGCCGGGCACCGAGGGCCCGATGGCCCGCACCGTGGCCGACCTGGCCAAGCTGCTGTCGACCCAGGCCGGCTTCGACCCTCGCACGCCGCTGGCCATCGCCGAAGGTCCGCAGGACTTTGCCGTGCCCCGGGGCGAGGCCGCGCTCGCCGGCCTGCGCGGCCTGCGCGTGGGCTGGCTGGGTGACCTGGGCGGCCACCTGGCCACCGACGAGGGCCTGCTGCCGGTGGTCGAGCAGGGCCTGGCGCGCATGGCGGCGCATGGCGCGGTGGTGGAGCCCACGCCGCTGGGTTTTTCGACCGAGGCGCTGTGGCAGGCCTGGCTGGTGTGGCGGCGGGCCCTGGTGGCGCCCAAGGTGGCAGCCCTGCTGGCCCTGCCCGGCGCCCGCGAGGCGATCAAGACCGAGGCCCTGTGGGAGCACCGCCAGGGCGCCAGCCTGGGCTTCCTGGACTTCATGGCCGCCAGCGAGGTGCGCACCGCCTTCCTGCAGCATCTGCTGGGACTGTTCCAGCGCTTCGACGTGCTGGCCCTGCCGGCGACCCAGGTCTGGCCGTTCCCGGTCGGGCAGCGCTGGCCGCGCCGCATTGCCGGGCGCACGATGGACACCTACCACCGCTGGATGGAAGCGACGCTGTACGCCACCTTCGCCGGCCTGCCGGCCATCAGCGTGCCGGCGGGCTTCCATGCCAATGGCCGCTGGCCGGCCGGGCTGCAGCTGGTCGGCCGGCCGCAGGGCGACGCCGCCCTGCTGCGGGTGGCCGCCGGCTGCGAGGCAGCGTCGGCCGGGCTGCTGGCCGTGCGGCCGCCGGAGCCCGCGTGAGGGTGAACGCGCCGGTCGGCCTGAAACACTGGCTGCTGCCGGCGCTGCTGACAGGCGCCAGCTACTTCGCCCTGGGCCGGCTGGCGCTGCTGCTGGCGCTGCCGCCGGGCTTCGCGGCGCCGATCTACCCCAGTGCGGGCCTGGCCCTGGCGGCCACCCTGGTCTTCGGCCGGCGTGCCCTGCCCGGTGTGGCGGCAGGTGCCTTCCTGGTCAACCTGCAGCTCAGCGATCCCCGCACGCTGTCGCAGCTCTCGGCCCTGGGGCTGCCGCTAATGGCCGGCCTGGGCGCGATGCTGCAGGCCGCCCTGGGCACGGCCCTGGTGCGCTGGCGCCTGCCGGCTGTGCTGCGACTGGCCGAGCCACGCGAGGTGGCCTGGTTCTGCGTGCTGGGCGGGCTGGTGGCCTGCCTGGTCAATGCCAGCCTGTCGGTGCCGGTGCTGGTGGCGCTGGGCGCGGTGCCGTCCACCGCGGCCGGCTTCACCTGGTGGACCTGGTGGGCCGGCGACACGCTGGGTGTGCTGATCGGCGCGCCCGTGGTGCTGACCCTGATCGCCCAGCCGGCCGCCGACTGGCGGCCAAGGCGGGTCACCGTCGCCCTGCCGATGCTGGCCACCACCGCCCTGCTGGCGGCGGCCACCGTGCTGGTGGCGCGCTGGGACCGCCAGCGCAGCCAGGCGGTGTTCGACCGCGATGCGTCGGCGGTGGCGGCGGCCATCGAGGCCCAGATGCGCCACGCGGTGCTGGCCCTGGAAGCGGTGCGCGGGCTGATGATCGGCTCGGACGAGGCGTCCCCCGACGAACTGGCCCGTGCCAGCCAGCCCTGGCTGGCGCTGCCGATCCAGCTGCAGGCCGTCGGCGTGAGCCAGCGCGTGGCGCGGGACGACCTGCCGGACTTCGAGGCCCGGGTCAGCCGCGAGCGGCATGGCCTGCCCTACAAGGTGTTCGACCGGCCGCCGCCGAACGGCGCCGCGCCGATTGCGCCCGGGCCCGAGGTGGTGGCCATCCGCATGATCGAGCCGCAGCGCGGCAACGCCGCCGCGCTGGGGGTCAACTCGCTGTCGATCCCGGCCGCGCGCGAGGCCATCCTGCGCGCCGTCGACACCGACGCGCCGGCCGCCACCGCCGGCTTCGTGCTGACCCAGGAGTCGGGCCAGCAGACCGGCGTGGTGATCTACCGCGCGCTGTACAAGGGCGACCCGATGCCGGCGCACCGGCGCGACGCCTGGCAGGGCGTGGTCTTCGTGACCATGCGCATGCAGCAGTCGGTGGAGGCCGGCATGGCGATGGCGCCGCCCTACCTGCGCTGGTGCCTGACCGACCACGATGCCGGCGCCGGGCGGCCGCACCTGGCCGGAACGCCCGGCTGCGAACATGACCGGGCGCTGCCGCTGCGCCACGATGCCGACATCGCCCTGGGCGGGCGCCTGTGGCGCCTGCGCATCGACGCCGAGCCCGGCGCCGTGCCCGACGCCGGCAACGGCAACGCCTGGCTGTTCTCCACCCTGGGCCTGCTGCCGGCCGCGATGCTGGCCGCCCTGCTGCTGACGGTGACCGGCCGTGCCCGCCGCATCGAGGCCGCGGTGCAGGAGCGCACCGCCGACCTGCAGCGCGAGGCCGCCGACCGCCGCCAGGCCGAGTCGGCGCTGCGCGCCAGCGAGGAGCGCTTCCGCAACATCTTCGACCATGCGCCGATCGGCATCCTCTATGCCGACCTGCAGGGCCACCCGCGCGACGCCAACCCGCGCCTGCGCGAGATGCTGGGCTATGGCGGCCAGGACCTGGCCGAACGCAGCCTGGGCGAGCTCACCCATCCGGACGACCGGGCAGACGTTGCCGATGGCCTGGTGCGCCTGCTGGCCGGCGAGGTCAGCGAGTTCGAGCGCAACACCCGCCTGCTGCGCCGGGACGGGCAACTGTTGTCGGTGCGCATGAACTGGAGCGTGCTGCGCGATGCCGACGGCCAGGCGCAGCGCCTGGTGGCGGTGGCCGAGGACATCACCGAGCAGTTGCGCCGGCAGGACGCCGAGCGTGGCCGGCAGGCGGCGGAATCGGCCAATCTGGCGAAGAACGAATTCCTCTCGCGCATGAGCCACGAGCTGCGCACGCCGCTGAACGCGATGCTGGGCTTCGCACAGTTGCTGGACCTGGACGTGCGCCCACAGCTGGCACCGCACCAGCGGGCCTGGGCAGCGCAGATCCTGCAGGCCGGCTGGCACCTGCTGGAGATGATCAACGACACGCTGGACCTGTCGCGCATCGATGCCGGCATGCTGCGCATGACGCTGGCGCCGCAGCGGCTGAACCCGCTGGTGCACCAGTGCGTGGCGATGATGGAACCCGCCGCCGCCCGGCGCGACATCACCATCACGCTGCAGTTGCAGGACGATGCGCTGCGCGTGCTGGGCGACGAGACCCGGCTCAAGCAGGTGCTGACCAACCTGCTGTCCAACGCGGTGAAGTACAACCGCCGCGGCGGTCAGGTGCACCTGCAGGTACGACGGCTGGCCGATGGCCAGGCGGAACTGCGGGTGCAGGACACCGGGCTGGGCCTGAGCGAGTCCCAGATGGCCAGCCTGTTCCAGCCCTTCAACCGGCTGGGCCGCGAGCAGGGCAACATCGAGGGCACCGGCATCGGCCTGGTGATCAGCCGCCGGCTGGCCGAGCTGATGGGCGGCACCCTGCACGCCGAGAGCATGGCCGGCGAGGGCGCGACCTTCGTGCTGACCCTGCCGCTGGCCAGCGACGCGCCGCCCGGTGCCGACCCCACCGCCGCGGGCGACCCGCTGGCCGCGCCCTACCGCCATCGCCGGGTGCACTACGTCGAGGACAACGAGACCAATGTCGAGGTCATGCGCGGCATGCTGGCGCAGCGCCCGCAGATCACGCTGGAGGTTTCGACCCTGGGCCTGGATGGCCTGACGGCGATCCGGCGCCATCCGCCCGACCTGATCCTGCTGGACATGAACCTGCCGGACGTCGACGGCCTGGAACTGCTGCACGAACTGCAGCGCGACCCGGACTGCGCGGCGATCCCGGTGGTGGTGGTGTCGGCGGACGCGACGCCGGCCCGCATCGAGGAGACGCTGGCCGCCGGCGCCCGCCGCTACATGACCAAGCCGCTGAACCTGGGCAGCTTCCTGGGCATGCTGGACGAATTGCTGGAAGGCATCGACTCGCGGTTTGGGTGAGGCTGTGCGCCGGCTTCGGCTCCGCTCGGCCAACGGTCGCCCCCGCTTCGCGAATCGCGGTGGCCGGCCTCAACCCTTGACCGGCTTCTTGGCCGCCGGCTCCTTCGCCGGCTTGTCGGTCGCCGCCGGCGCATAGGCGGCGCCGGCCACGGTCAGGCCGTTCTGCGACAGCCGGGCCGCATTGCCCGGGCCCAGGCCGGACACCCGCTCCAGCAGGTCGGCCCAGCTCTTGAAGCTGCCCTGCTGGCGCGCCGCGAGGATCTTGCCGGACAGCGCCGGGCCGATGCCCTTGACCGCCTCGAGCTCGGCCGCGCCAGCCTGGTTGGCATCGGCGGCATGGGCCAGGGGCGCGGCGGCCAGGGCGAGGACGGCGCACAGGGTGGTGACGAGACGACGGATCATGGTGGGCTCCCGGTGGTGATTGACGGAGGGCCTGCGGCGGCTGTGCCATCAGGCTGGAAGCGATTCTGGGAACGCCGGGCCGGCTTGCCTGTCCCACCGGGGAGTGGGTCGGCGGGTGCCCACCGGCGGTGGCACCCGGGTGGGCGGTGGGCACCCGCCCGCCGGCGGGAAACGCCGCCACCCTGCCCGCCTTCCGGCTTTAGCACTCAACCACCGGGAGTGCTAATATTTGTGGAACCAAGGCCGTCCCGCCCTAGTCAGAGAGCCCATGAACCTGTCCACCGCCTCCACTGCCCTGTCTGTCCGCGATCCGTGGGCCCTGGTGCCGTCGCTCGGCAACCTGGACGCCTACATCTCCGCCGTCAACCGGCTGCCGATGCTGACGCAGGACGAAGAAAGCCGCTTCGCGCGCCGCCTGCGCGACGAGGGTGATGTCGAGTCCGCCGGCCGCCTGGTGCTGTCGCACCTGCGCCTGGTGGTGTCGGTGTCGCGCCAGTACCTGGGCTACGGCCTGCCGCATGGCGACCTGATCCAGGAAGGCAACGTCGGCCTGATGAAGGCCGTCAAGCGCTTCGACCCCGACCAGGGCGTGCGCCTGGTGAGCTACGCGCTGCACTGGATCAAGGCCGAGATCCACGAATACATCCTGAAGAACTGGCGCATGGTCAAGCTGGCCACGACCAAGGCCCAGCGCAAGCTGTTCTTCAACCTGCGCTCGATGAAGCAGGGCTTCAAGGGCGACGCCAGCGACGCCAACCTGCACCGCAGCACCTTGTCCAGCGCCGAGGTCGAGCGTGTGGCCACGGCGCTGAACGTCAAGCCGGCCGAGGTCATCGAGATGGAGACCCGCATGGCCGGCGGCGACGTGGCGCTGGAACCGCAGGGCAGCGACGACGGCGAGGAGACCTTCGCCCCGATCGCCTACCTGGCCGACGAGAACAGCGAGCCGACCCGGGTGCTGGAAGCGCGCCGCCGCGACAGCCTGTCCGGCGACGGCCTGGTGCGGGCGCTGGACGTGCTGGACGCCCGCAGCCGTCGCATCGTCGAGGAGCGCTGGCTCAAGGTCAACGACGACAGCTCGGGCGGCATGACGCTGCACGAGCTGGCCGCCGAGTACGGCGTCAGCGCCGAGCGCATCCGCCAGATCGAGGTGGCGGCGATGAAGAAGA
>CALMIF010000074.1 GCA_937864045.1 uncultured Aquabacterium sp.
TGCGGATGACCTTCTCGAGGCCGTCGAACGCGCCGCCGCAGATGAACAGGATGTTGGTCGTGTCGATCTGCAGGAAGTCCTGGTTCGGATGCTTGCGCCCGCCCTGCGGCGGCACGCTGGCCATCGTGCCTTCGACCAGCTTGAGCAGCGCCTGCTGCACGCCCTCGCCCGACACGTCGCGCGTGATGCTCGGGTTGTCGGCCTTGCGGCTGATCTTGTCGATTTCGTCGATGTAGACGATGCCGCGCTGCGCCCGCTCGACGTCGTAATTGCAGTTCTGCAGCAGCTTCTGGATGATGTTCTCGACGTCCTCGCCCACGTAGCCGGCCTCGGTCAGCGTGGTGGCGTCGGCGATGACGAAGGGCACGTTCAGCAGCTTGGCCAGCGTCTGCGCCAGCAGGGTCTTGCCGCTACCGGTCGGGCCGATCAGCAGGATGTTGCTCTTCGTGAGCTCGACCTCGTCCTTGGCCGTGTTGGCGCCGATGAACTTGAGCCGCTTGTAGTGGTTGTAGACCGCCACCGACAACGTGCGCTTGGCCGTGTCCTGGCCGATCACGTACTGGTCCAGCGTGGTCTTGATCTCATGCGGCGCCGGCAGGTCGTTCTTGCCAGGCTTGGCGCCACCCGCTTCGGCCGGCGCTTCATCGCGGATGATGTCGTTGCACAGCTCGATGCACTCGTCGCAGATGAAGACCGACGGACCGGCGATGAGCTTCTTGACCTCGTGCTGGCTCTTGCCGCAGAAGCTGCAGTACAGGACTTTTTCGCCGGAGGCGCCCTTCTTGTCGGCCATGTGTGGAGGTGTGCTGCTCAGGCGGGTGAAATGGGGAAACGATGATAGAGCAAAGCCCGCGGCGCCGGACCGGCACCGCGGGCGGCGGCGGTCAGCCGCGCTTGGCGATCACCTGGTCGATCAGGCCGTAGTTCTTGGCCTCGTCGGGCGACATGTAGTAGTCGCGCTCCATGTCGGCGGCGATCTTCTCGTAGGTCTGGCCGGTGCGGTCGGCGTAGATGCGGTTCAGTTGCTCGCGCGTCTTCAGGATCTCGCGGGCGGTGATCTCGATGTCCGTGGCCTGGCCCTGGGCGCCGCCCGAGGGCTGGTGGATCATGATCTTGGCGTTGGGCAGCGAGATGCGCTTGCCCTTGGCGCCGGCCATCAGCAGGAAGCTGCCCATGCTGGCCGCCATGCCCATGCACAGCGTGCTCACGTCGGGCTTGATGAAATTCATCGTGTCGTAGATCGACAGGCCGGCGCTGACGCTGCCGCCCGGGCTGTTGATGTACAGGAAGATGTCCTTGTCCGGGTTCTCGCTCTCGAGGAAGAGCATCTGCGCGACCACCAGGTTGGCGGTGGCGTCGTTCACCGGGCCGACCAGGAAGATGATGCGCTCACGCAGCAGCCGGCTGTAGATGTCGTAGGCACGTTCGCCCCGCCCCGATTGCTCGATGACGATGGGCACCATGCCCAGGGCTTGCGTTTCCAGTGCGCTCATGGATGTCCTCGATGGAATGAATCGGGTCGATTATGGCCCTCGGCCCCGGGGCCTGCAGGCGATGAAAAACGGGGCGCCGACCGGTCAGTCGTGCGCCCCGCTGCGGCAGTCGACCGGCCTGCCGCCACAAGCGGCCACCGGGTGCGACCGCCGTGGTCAGGCGGTCATCAGTTCGTCGAACGGCAGCGCCTTGTCGACCACCTTGACCTGGCTCAGGACATGGGCGGTGACGTTGTTCTCGATCACCACGGCCTCGACCTCGGCCATGCGCTGGCGGTCCGACAGGTACCAGCGCATCACATCGGCCGGCTTCTCGTAGCTCTGGCTCATCTCCTCGATGTGCGCCTGCAGCTGCTCGGGCTTGGCCTGCAGGTTGGCGGTCTTCACCAGCTCGGCCACCACCAGGCCCAGGCGCACGCGGCGCTCGGCCTGCGGCTGGAACAGCTCGCTGGGGATCGGCGCCTTGTCGGCATCCTTCACGCCGCGCTGCTTCAGGTCCTCGCGGGCATTGGCGACCAGGCGCTCCAGCTCGTTGTCGACCAGGGCCTTGGGCACGTCCAGCGTGGCGACCTGGATCAGCGCGTCCATCGCGGCGGCCTTGTTCTTGCCCAGCACGCGGAACTTGACCTCGCGCTCCAGGTTCTTCTTCACGTCGGCGCGCAGCGCGTCCACCGTGCCGTCGGCGATGCCCAGGCTCTTGATGAAGGCTTCGTCGAGCTCGGGCAGGTTCTGCACCTCGATCTTCTTCATCGTCACCAGGAAGTCGGCTTCCTTGCCGGCCACGTCCTTGCCGTGGTAGTCCTCGGGGAACTGCAGCGGGAAGGTCTTGTTGTCGCCGACCTTCATGCCGCGCACGGCCTTGTCGAACTGCTCCAGCATCTGGCCTTCGCCGATGATGAACTGGAAGCCCTCGGCCTTGCCGCCGGCGAAGGTCTCGCCGTCGATCTTGCCTTCGAAATCGATGGTCACGCGGTCAGCCTCGGCAGCGCCTTCGGCCGCCGGGCGCTGGCCGAAGGTGCGGCGCTGCTTGCGCAGGATGTCGACGGTGCGGTCGATGGCGGCGTCGGTCACCTCGCTGCTGAAGCGCTCGACCTCGACGGCCGACAGGTCGCCCAGCGTGACTTCCGGGTAGACCTCGAAGGTGGCCTCGAAGGCGAGCTGACCCTCGGGCGCGTCATCCTTGGGCGTGACGCGGGGCACGCCGGCCACGCGCAGCTGGGCCTCGTTGGCGGCTTCGGCGAAGGCCTGGCCGATCTTGTCGTTCATGACCTCGCTCTGCACCGAGTAGCCGTAGCGCTGGGCGACCACGCTCATCGGCACCTTGCCGGGGCGGAAGCCGTCGGCCTTGACGGTGCGCGACAGCTTCTTCAGCCGGGTCTCGATCTCGGCGTTGAATTCGGTCGCGGGAATCAGCAGCGTGATCCGGCGTTCGAGCTTTTCGAGGGTTTCAACAGTGACAGCCATGAAGGACTCGCAAAAATTGGTTGGAGCTGGTGCGCGGGGCCGGACTCGAACCGGCACGCCCGTGAAGGCGTCAGGACCTAAACCTGGTGCGTCTACCGATTTCGCCACCCGCGCGGGAAATCTCTTGAGGGACGACCGAGCCGGCGCACCTGCCGCACCCGCTCAGCCGGACACGCCGGGAAACCGGTGATTCTAGCCCGCGGCCACTGGTGCCTCTGCCCCCGGGTTTGCCGCATCGGGCCGGCGCACGCGGAACCACGCGGCGTACATCGCCGGCAGCGCCAGCAGCGTCAGCGCGGTGGCCACGATCAGCCCGCCCATGATGGCCACGGCCATCGGCCCCCAGAACACGCTGCGCGACAGCGGGATCATCGCCAGCACCGCGGCGGCAGCGGTCAGCACGATCGGGCGGAAGCGGCGCACGGCCGCCTCGACGATCGCATCCCAGGCCGGCAGGCCGCGGGCGCGGTCCTGCTCGATCTGGTCGATCAGGATGACCGAGTTGCGCATGATCATGCCGGTCAGCGCGATCACGCCCAACAGCGCGACGAAGCCGAAGGGCCGGTTGAACAGCAGCAGCGCCGCAGCCACGCCGGCGATGCCCAACGGTCCGGTCAGGAACACCAGCATCGCCCGCGAGAAGCTGTGCAGCTGCAGCATCAGCAGGGTGAAGATGATGAACAGCATGATCGGCACACCAGCGGCGATGCTGCCGGTGCCCTTGCTGCTCTCGGCCGCCGTGCCGGCCAGATGCACGCGGTAGCCCGGCGGCATCTGCTGCTCCAGCGCCTGCAGCTTGGGCCACAGCGCCTGGCTGACGGTGGGGCCCTGGACGCCGTCGATGACGTCGGCCTGCACCGTCACCGCGTATTGCCGGCCCTCGCGCCACAGCACGCCGGGCTCCCAGGCCAGCTCGATGCGGGCGATCTGGGTCAGCGGGATGGTGCGTCCGCTGGAGGTGGGCACAAAGGCGTTGCCGATGTCGGTGAGCACGCGTCGCTCGTCCAGCGGCTGGCGCAGCACGATCTCCACCAGCTTGTCGCCCTCGCGGTACTGGCCGATGGTGGCGCCGCTCAACCCGCCCTTGGCGCCCTGGGCGATCGACTGGCTGCTCACGCCCAGCGCCCGCGCCTTGTCCTGGTCGATGTGCAGCTGCAGGGTCTTGATGGGCTCGTTCCAGTTGTCGTTGATGCCGCGCACGCGGGCGTCGCTGGCCAGGATGGCCCGCGCGGCGTCACCGAAGCGGCGCACCTGGGCCAGGTCGTCGCCGACGATGCGGAACATCACCGGGTAGTCCACCGGCGGGCCGTTGGGCAGCACCTTGACCCGGGCGCGGGCTTCGGAGAACTGCTCGGCCAGCAGCGCGGGCAGCAGGCGGCGCAGGCGCTCGCGCGCGGCCAGGTCCTTGGGCAGCAGGATCACCTGGCTGACGTTGGGCTGCGGGAAGATCTGGTTGAGCGGCAGGTAGAAGCGCGGCACGCCGGCGCCGATCCAGATCGAGACGCTCTGCAGGTCCGGCTCCTGGCGCATGCGCGCCTCGAAGCGCCGGGCCAGTGCCTCGCTTTCGCGCTGGGTGCTGCCCTCGGGCAGCCACAGATCGACCAGGATCTCGGGCCGGCTGGAATCGGGGAAGAACTGCTGCTGCACCTTGCCCAGGGCGACGATGCCGCCGCCGAACAGCGCCAGGGTCAGCGCCAGCGTGATCCAGCGGTGGCGCACGCAGGCGTTCACCAGGCGCCGGAAGCTGGCGTAGAACGGCGTGTCGAACAACTCGTGCGGCTGGTCGGTGGTCTGCTTGCGGGTGTGCAGCAGCCAGGCGCCCAGGTAGGGCACGAAGTAGACGGACACGAACCAGCTGATGACCAAGGCGGCCGACGTGACGGCGAAGATCGCGAAGGTGTATTCGCCGGTGGTCGACTTGGCCAGGCCGATGGGCAGGAAGCCGGCGGCGGTGATCAGGGTGCCGGTCAGCATCGGCATGCTGGTCACCTCGTAGGCGTACGTGGCGGCGGTGCGCTTGTCCCAGCCTTCCTCCAGCTTGCGCACCATCATCTCGACGGCAATGATGGCGTCGTCCACCAGCAGGCCCAGGGCGATGATCAGGCTGCCCAGGCTGATCTTGTGCAGGCCCACGCCCCAATAGAACATGGTGACGAAGGTGATGGCCAGCACCAGCGGGATGGTGATGCCCACCACCAGGCCGGGCCAGATGTCGATGCGAAGCGGCCGGGTGTGCAGGCCCAGGCTGAGAAAGCTGACCGCCAGCACCACCACCACCGCCTCGACCAGCACCTTGACGAACTCGTTGACCGAGCGCGTCACCGCCGCCGGCTGGTCCTGCACCTGCTCCAGCGTGATGCCGGCCGGCAGGTCCGCCCGCAGCGCAGCGGTGCGGGTGCGCAGCGCCTCGCCCAGGGCCACGATGTCGCCGCCCTTGGCCATCGACACACCCAGCGCGATCACCGGCTTGCCGTTGTGGCGCACCTTGGTGGCGGGCGGGTCGATCGTGGTGCGGCGCACGTCGGCAATGTCGCCCAGGGCCAGCGTGCTGGCCTGGCCGGTGGCCGGGTTGACGGCGCGGATGGGCAAGCGCTTCAGGTCGTCCACCGAGCGCAGCGCGCCCTGCACGCGCACCTGGAAGTTCTGGCTGCCGGCGTCGAGCAGGCCGGCGCCTTCCACCGCGTTCTGCGCCGCCAGCTGGGCGATCACCTGGTTCATGTCCAGGCCCAGCTGGGCGGCGCGCTTCTGCGCGATCTCGACGTAGATCTTCTCCGGCTGCACGCCGAACAGTTCGACCTTGGCCACGTCGGGCACGCGCAGCAGCTGGGTGCGCACCTGCTCGGCAAAGACCCGCAGATCCTCGTCGCTGAAGCCGTCGGCCGACAGCGCGAAGATGCTGCCGTAGACGTCGCCGAAGTCGTCGTTGAAGACCGGGCCCACGACGCCCTGCGGCAGCGTCGAGCGCATGTCGCCGATCTTCTTGCGCACCTGGTACCAGGTGCCGGGCACGTCCCGGGGCGGCGTGTTGCCCTTGAGCTCCAGCAGGGTCAGCGACTCGCCCGGCTTGGTGTAGCTGCGGATGACGTCGCTGCTGGGCACCTCCTGCAGGGTGCGCTCGATCTTGTCGGTCACCTGCTCGGCCATCTGCTGCGCCGTGGCGCCGGGCCAGAAGGCCTGCACCACCATCACGCGGAAGGTGAACGGCGGGTCCTCGTCCTGGCCGAGCTGGAAGTAGGCGGCCACGCCCAGCACCAGCAGCACCACCATCAGGTAGCGGGTCAGCGGCGCATGGTCGAGCGCCCAGCGGGAAATGTTGAAGCGCGACGTCACGCCAGGGGTCGGATCGCTGTGCATGGCGGGCTCAGCGCGAAGCGGCGGATGTGGCGGATGTGGCGGAAGCAGGCGCAGACGATGCCGCCGTCGTGGACGCAGCCGCGCCCGGTTCGGCATACCAGCGCACCTTCTGCCCCGGGGTCAGCGTGTGCACGCCGGCCGTCACCACCGCCTCGCCCGGCTGCAGGCCGCCGGCCACGACGACGAGGTTGCCTTCGGCGCCGCCCACGGCGATGGGCCGGGCCTGCACCGCCATCGCGGCGCGGTCGACCACCCAGACGCTGGTCTGCCCGCCCTGGGCGAAGACGGCGGCCAGTGGCAGCTTGACCACGCCCGGCTGCGGCGGCTGCGCCACGCGCACGGTGGCGGTCTGGCCCAGGCGCAGGTCGGTGCGGCCGATGTCGGCGCGGACCAGGAAGGTGCGCGTCACCGGGTCGGCCGCGGCGGCCACCTCGCGCACCGTGGCCGGCGCCAGCGCGCCGTCGCCCCAGGGCCGCAGCTGCAGCGCACCGGGCTTGCCGAGCAGGCCGCGCATGGCGGCGGCGCGGTCCTCGGGCACGCTGAACACGGCGTCGCGCGGGCCGTCGTGCGCCAGGCGCAGCACCGGCGTGCCGGCGGCCAGCACGGTGCCGGGCTCGGCGTCGACGGCGGTGACGATGCCCGCCACCTCGGCCGCCAGCACCGCGTAGCCGGCCTGGTTGCCCTGCAGCTTCGCCTGGGCGATGGCCTGCTCGGCCTGCGCACGGGTGGCCTTCAGCGCCGCCTCGCGCCGCTCCAGCTCGACGCCGCTGATGAAGCCCTGCTCGCGCAGCGCCTGGTAGCGCTTGAACTCGGCCTCGTTGAAGGCCAGCTGCGCCTGCGCGGCATTCAGCGCGGCGCCGGCAGCCTGCTGGCCCAGGCGCAGGTCGCCCGGGTCGATCTGCGCCAGCGGCTGGCCGGCCTTGACCACATCGCCCACGTTCACCAGGCGCTTCACCAACTGGCCGGGCACGCGGAAGGCCGGGCGGCTCTCGGCGCGGGCGCGGATCTCGGCCGGGTAGTCGTGCGCCAGGCTGGCGCTGCTGGCGGCCACGGTCAGGGTGCGCACCGCGCGCACCGGCTCGGGCAGGGGCTCAGGCTTGCTGCAGGCGGCCAGCAGCACGGTGAGGGACAGCAAGGGCAGGAGACGGCGCATGGCGGGGCCTGGCGGAATGGGGATGGCGGGGCGGGCAGGCAGCTGGGGCGCTGGCGCGCGCCCCACTTTAATGACTGACCGGTCAGTAATGTAGGAGTGCACCTGAGCGCTGTCAAACCCGGCGGCCGGCGAGGTGCCCCCCGGCAGCGCCGACAATCACCGCCGTGCCCGTCGACCACTACGAGAATTTCCCCGTTGCATCCCTGCTGTGCCCGCCGGCCATGCGTGACGGCGTCACCGCGCTGTACCACTTCGCCCGCACGGCCGACGACATCGCCGACGAAGGCGATGCCCCTGCCGAGGCGCGACGCGCGCAGCTGCAGCTGTACCGCCAGGCGCTGCAGCGCGCCGCCGCCGGGCACGCGGTGGACGGGCCGTGGGCCGGCATCTTTGGTGCGCTGACCGCCGCCATCGGCCGCCATGGGCTGTCGGTCCAGCTGCTCGACGACCTGCTCGACGCCTTCACCCAGGACACGCACAACCCGCGCTATGCCGACCGCGCCCAGCTGCTGGACTACTGCCGCCGCTCGGCCAACCCGGTGGGCCGGCTGATGCTGCAGATGGCCGGCGTGCACGATGTGCTGTCGCTGCGGCAGTCGGATGCGGTCTGCAGCGCGCTGCAGCTGATCAACTTCTGGCAGGACCCGAGCGTGGACCTGCCGCGCGGCCGCCAGTACGTGCCCCAGGTCGACGCCCACCGCCACGGCCTGACGTTGGATGACCTGGCGCAGCAGGCGGACAGCCCCGCCACCCAGGCCCTGCTGCGCGACCTGTGCGCGTGGGCCGGCGCGCTGATGGCCGAGGGCGCGCCGCTGGCCTGCCGCGTGCCCGGCCGCCTGGGCTGGGAACTGCGCCTGGTGGTGCAGGGTGGCCTGCGCATCCTTGAGAGAATCGCCGCAATGCACTACCGCACCCTGCGCCAGCGGCCCACGCTGGGCACCACCGACCTGTGCGTGATGCTGTGGCGGGCCACGCGCATGCGCCCTGCCCGACCGACGCCGGGCTTCCGACTCGCCTGACCGCATGCGACGCCGTGCAACGATGGACGCGAGCGGGCCGAGCGCTGGGCCGCTCCCAAGCCGGCCCGCCATCCCCTCGGGGGATCGGTCCATGTCCCCATGGAACGAGGGGCTGACGTGACGACGCCCCAACAGTACGTGCAGGAGAAGGCCGCCGGCAGCGGCAGCTCGTTCTACTACGCCTTCCTGTTCCTGCCGCCGCCGCGGCGGGCGGCGATCACGGCCTTCTACGCCTTCTGCCGCGAGGTCGACGACGTGGTCGACGAGTTGCGCGACGCCAGCGTGGCCGCCACCAAGCTGGCCTGGTGGCAGCAGGAGGTGGGCCGCGCCTTCGCCGGCAACGCCACCCACCCGGTGACGCAGGCGCTGATGCCGCATGCCCCGGTCTACGGCATCACCGCCGAGCACCTGCTGGCCGTGATCGAGGGCTGCCGCATGGACCTGGAGCAGACCCGCTACCTCGACATCACCGGCCTGCTGCGCTACTGCCACCTGGTGGCCGGCGTGGTCGGCGAGGTGGCGGCGCGCATCTTCGGCCACACCCGGCCGCAGACCATCGCCTACGCCCACCGCCTGGGCCGGGCGCTGCAGCTGACCAACATCCTGCGCGACGTCGGCGACGACGCCCGGCGCGGCCGCATCTACCTGCCGGTCAGCGAGCTGCAGCAGTTCGACGTCAAGGCGCACGAACTGCTCAAGCGCGACGCGCCCTGGGGCTACAGCGAGCGCTTCACCGCGCTGATGCGTTTCCAGGCGCAGCGGGCGCACGCCACCTACGACGAGGCGCTGGCCCTGCTGCCCGAGGCCGACCGCGCAGCGCAGAAGCCCGGCCTGATGATGGCCAACATCTACCGCAGCCTGCTGCGCGAGATCGAGGCCGCCGGCTTCCAGGTGCTGCACCAGCGCACCTCGCTGACGCCGATCCGGAAGCTGTGGATCGCGCTGATGACGCACTGGCGTGGCCGTTGACATGGCTCACCCCCGACGCGCTTCGCGCGCCCCCTCAAGTGGGCCGAGCCCGGACATGACAGGTCCAGTGGACCTGGCATGCCTGGCGAGGAGCCGGTTCGCTAGAACCGGCGCGGCCTGCAAGGCCCGCCAGTGGCCCGGCGAAGCCGGTTCCACGGCGGTCGCCGGCTTCGATCGGCTTCGCTCAGCGTGGGTGACGCCTGGCGTCATTGGCAGCTGAGATGGCGCGACGGGGCGCGGCAAGCCGGGTCGCCGTCATCGGCGCCGGCTGGGCCGGCCTGGCGGCGGCGGTGCGGCTGGTGCAGGGTGGCGCCAAGGTCACGGTATTCGAACTGGCGCGCCGCCCTGGCGGCCGCGCACGCCAGGCCGACGGCGCCGGGCGAGGCTTCGACAACGGCCAGCACATCCTGATCGGCGCCTACACGGCAACGCTGGCCCTGATGCGCACGGTCGGCGCCGACCCTGACGCCCTGCTGCTGCGCCAGCCGCTGGCCCTGGTCGACCCCGCAGGCCGCGGCCTGCGCCTGCCGCCCGGCACGCCGCTGCCGGCCTTCGCCCGCGCCGTGCTGGCGGCCCACCACTGGCGCTGGCCCGACCGCCTGGCGCTGCTGGCGGCGGCCGGTGGCTGGCTGGCGCGCGGCTTCCGCTGTCCGCCAGCCTGGACCGTGCAAGACCTGTGCGGCCATCTGCCGCCGGCGCTGCTGGCCGACCTGGTCGACCCGCTGTGCGTGGCCGCGCTGAACACGCCGATGGACCGCGCCAGCGCGCAAGTCCTCCTGCGGGTGCTGCACGACGCCCTGTTCAGCGGCCGTGGTGGCGCCGACCTGCTGCTGCCGCGGGCGCCACTGTCGGCCCTGCTGCCCGAGCCGGCCTGGCAGTGGCTGGCGACACAGGGTGCCGATCTGCGGGGCGGTCATCGCGTCACGTCGATCAACCCATGGAGTGACGGCCGCTGGCAGGTCGACGACGACGCGTTCGACGCCGTGGTGCTGGCCTGCCCGGCCGGCGAGGCAGCGCGCCTCACCGCCGGCCCGGCACCCGCCTGGTCGGCAGTGGCCGGTGCGCTCCAGCATGAGCCCATCGTCACCGCCTGGCTGCGCGACGACCGGCTGCAGGCGCCCGCGCCCATGGTGGCCTTGCCGCCCGCGCCCGCCGGCCCGGCGCAGTTCGCCTTCGATCTCGGCCGGCTGCACCATGACCCCGCCTCGCGCGGCATCTGGGCATTCGTCGCCAGCGGCGCGGCGCCCTGGCTGGGCGATGGCCTGGCGGCCTGCGGCCGGGCCATGCTGGCGCAGGCGCGCCGGGCGTTTCCTGGCGCCTTCACCGGCGACGACGCAAGCGTGTTGCTGCACCTGGCGGCCGAACGCCGCGCCACCTTCGCCTGCACACCGGGCTTGCAGCGGCCGGCCCCGGTGATCGCCCCCGGGCTGCTGGCTGCCGGCGACCATGTGCAGGGCCCCTACCCCGCGACCCTGGAAGGCGCCGTGCGCAGCGGACAGGACGTGGCAGACGCTGCGCTGCGGACAATTTGAGCGCCTGATCCAGCATTCACGATGCACCATGCGGTTTCGCCATGCAAAATAGGCGCAACCACAGGACATCCCATGACGACCCCCAAAGAAGGCCAGACGCCCGCGATCCAGGTCATCGAGCGCATGTTCTCGCTGCTCGATGCCCTGGCGGCACACCAGGACCCGGTGTCGCTGAAGCTGCTGAGCGAACGCACCGGCCTGCACCCGTCGACCGCCCACCGCATCCTCAACGACCTGGCGATCGGCCGCTTCGTCGACCGGCCCGAGGCCGGAAGCTACCGCCTGGGCATGCGCCTGCTGGAACTGGGCAACCTCGTCAAGGCCCGGCTGGACGTGCGCGACGCCGCCATCGGCCCGATGCGCGAGTTGCACAAGCTGACCCTGCAGCCGGTGAACCTGTCGGTGCGCCAGGGCGACGAGATCGTCTACATCGAGCGCACCTACAGCGAGCGCTCGGGCATGCAGGTGGTGCGCGCCGTGGGCGGCCGCGCGCCGCTGCACCTCACCTCGGTGGGCAAATTGTTCCTGGCACACGAGGAAGCGCAGCGTGTGCGCGCCTATGCCGCCCGCACGGGGCTGTCCGGCCACACGCGCAACAGCATCACCGACATCCACCGCCTGGAGCGTGAACTGGCCCAGGTGCGCCAGAGCGCCCTGGCCCGCGACGACGAGGAACTGGAACTGGGTGTGCGCTGCCTGGCCGCCGGCATCTACGACGACCAGAACCGGCTGGTGGCGGGGCTGTCGGTGTCGGCACCGGCCGACCGGCTGGAAGAAGGCTGGGCCGACCGGGTCAAGGCCACCGCGGCGCAGATCTCGCAGGCGCTGGGGCACCACGCCCCCTGAAACGAACGCGGGGCCCGAAGGCGCCGCCGCAAGCCGTGCCGCGCCAACGGGCGCGGCGGCGCCATCAACCCAGCCGCGCCACCGGCGCATGCGCCGGCATCGCCGTCGCACCCAGCCACTTGCGGATGCGCTCGGCGTCGCCGATGCGCGAGTACTTCCCGGTCGAGTCCAGCAGCACCATGATCAGCTTGCGCCCGGCCAACTGAGCCTGCATGACGAGGCAGCGGCCGGCCTCGGCGATGTAGCCCGTCTTCTGCAGGCCGATGTCCCACTGCGGATTGCTCACCAGGCCGTTGGTGTTGCGGAACTGCATGACGCGGTGGCCCACGGCGACCTGCGCCTCATGCGAGGTTGACAGCTCCCGCAGCAGCGGCACCCGGTGCGCCGCCTTGACCAGCACCGCCAGATCCTGCGCGCTCGACTGGTTCCGGCTCGACAGGCCGGTGGGCTCGACGTAGTGGGTGTCCTTCATGCCCAGCAACGCAGCCTTGCGGTTCATCGCATCGACGAAGGCCGCGATGCCGCCCGGATGGTGCCGGCCCAGCGCATTGGCCGCGCGGTTCTCGGACGACATCAGGGCCAGGTGCATCATTTCGCCCCGGGTGAGCTGCGTGCCCACGGCCAGCCGCGAGCGGCTGCCCTTCTCGGTGTCGATGTCGTCCTGGGTGACGGTGAGCACCTCGTCCAGCGAGGCCTTGGATTCGGCGACGACCAGGCCGGTCATCAGCTTGGTGATCGAGGCGATGGGCAGCACCGCGCCCGGGTTCTTGCTGAACAGCACCTCGTTGGTGTCCTGGTCGACGACCAGGGCCACGCTGGACTTCAGGTCGAGCGGGTCACTGCTGCCATGCAGGCCGAGCGCCTGGCCGAAGCTGGGCTTGGCCTGCTCCACCGGCTGCAGCGCCACCCGGCGCAGGCCCGCTCCCCGCACTGCCACCGCCTGGCGCGCACCGCTGCGCAGCTTGGCCGAGGCAGCCGGCTTGCGCACGCCGACGGCCTTGCCCGGCTTCACCGACTTCGCCGCCTGGCTGCGGCTGCCGTCGGTCCGCGCCTGCGCGGGCGTGCCGATGGTCAGTGCGGCGCACAAGGCCAGGAGCAGCAACGGCAGGGACAGTTTCATGGAACGCAGGTAGCAAAGGAGTGGAAAGCAAACGCGCCGCGAGTGTAGGCGACCCCAAAAAAGCACGCAAGATCAGAAACTTGCGTGCCCTTTGTAAAGTGAAACCCTAGACCCCGCCGGCGCGCCCTGCCCAGGCCGGCCGGCGCCGCACTCAACCCTGTGCCGCCACCCGTTCCGCCTTGGAGTGCAGCTTGTTCAACGCGGCCAGGTAGGCCTTGGCCGACGCCACCACGATGTCCGGGTCGGCGCCCACGCCGTTGACCACCCGGCCGCCGTGCTGCAGCCGCACCGTGACCTCGCCCTGGGATTCTGTGCTGCCGCTGGTGATGGCATTGACCGAATACAGCACCAGTTCGGCACCACTTCCCACCTGCGACTCGATTGCCTTCAGGCTGGCGTCGACCGGACCGTTGCCATCGCTCTCGGCGCGGTGCTCCACCTCACCCGCGGCGAACACCACCGCCGCATGCGGCCGCTCGCCGGTCTCGGAATGCTGCTGCAGCGACACCAGGCGGTAGTGCTCGTGCTCGCGCGTCACGCTCTCGTCGCTGGCCAGGGCGATGATGTCCTCGTCGAAGATCTCGGCCTTGCGGTCGGCCAGATCCTTGAACTTGGCGAAGGCGGTGTTGATGTCGGCCTCGCTCTCCATCTCGATGCCCAGTTCCTGCAGCCGCTGCTTGAAGGCGTTGCGCCCGCTCAGCTTGCCCAGCACGATCTTGTTGGCGGCCCAGCCCACGTCTTCGGCACGCATGATCTCGTAGGTGTCGCGGGCCTTCAGCACGCCGTCCTGGTGGATGCCGCTGGCGTGGGCGAAGGCGTTGGCGCCGACCACCGCCTTGTTCGGCTGCACCACGAAGCCGGTGGTCTGGCTGACCATGCGCGAGGCCGGAACGATCTGCGTCGCGTCGATGCCCACGTCCAGGTTGAAGTAGTCGCGGCGGGTCTTTACCGCCATCACGATCTCTTCCAGCGAGGTGTTGCCCGCCCGCTCGCCCAGGCCGTTGATCGTGCATTCGACCTGGCGTGCACCGCCGATGGTCACGCCGGCCAGCGAATTGGCCACCGCCATGCCCAGGTCGTTGTGGCAGTGCACGCTCCACACCACCTTGTCGCTGTTCGGGATGCGCTCGCGCAGGTTGCGGATGAAGGCGCCATACAGCTCGGGCACCGCGTAGCCCACGGTGTCGGGAATGTTCAGCGTGGTCGCGCCCTCCTTGATCACCGCCTCCAGCACGCGGCACAGGAAGTCGGGGTCGCTGCGGTAGCCGTCCTCGGGGCTGAACTCGATGTCCGCGCACAGGTTGCGCGCGAAGCGCACCGACAGCTTCGCCTGCTCGAACACCTCGTCGGGCGTCATCCGCAGCTTCTTCTCCATGTGCAGCGGACTGGTGGCGATGAAGGTGTGGATGCGGGCGCGCCGGGCGCCGGCCAGGGCCTCGGCGGCGCGGGCGATGTCGCGGTCGTTGGCACGGGCCAGCGAGCAGACGGTCGACTCCTTGATGGTCTGGGCGATCGCCTTGACGCATTCGAAGTCGCCGTTGCTCGACGCCGCGAAGCCGGCCTCGATCACATCGACGCGCAGGCGTTCGAGCTGGCGGGCGATGCGCAGCTTCTCGTCGCGGGTCATCGAGGCGCCGGGCGATTGCTCGCCGTCGCGCAGCGTGGTGTCGAAGATGATGAGTTGGTCGGCCATGGTCGGTGCTCCTCTGATGTCGCGTCTGTGTGGTGTCAGGCGGTGGTCGTGCGCGCTGTGGCCTGGGGCTGCCGGCCGAGCGTGGCGCCGCTGCGCAGCAGGCCCGAGACCACGGCCTTCATCGACGCGGTGACGATGTTGCCGTCGATGCCCACGCCGAACAGCGTGCGAGTATCTGCGATGCGCAGTTCCAGGTAGGCCGCGGCCCGGGCACTGGCGCCGGCGCCGGGCTCCATCCGAATCGCGTGCTCGTGGTAGTCCAGCACCTCGATGCGCACACCGCTGGCGCGGTGCAGCGCGTCGACGAAGGCGTCGACCGGGCCGTTGCCCTCACCGCGCAGCGCCAGGGTCTGGCCGGCGGCGCGCAGCGTGGCCGCCAGCCGCACCGTGCCATCGCCCTGCTGGTCGAGGTGCTGCTGGTCGATCACCACTTCACCCTCGCCCAGGTGGTAGGCGTCGCGCAGGAGGGCCCAGATGTCGGCAGACGTGAGTTCCTTGCCCTGCACGTCCATCACCGCCTGCACCGATGACGAGAACTCGATCTGCAGCCGGCGCGGCAGTTCCAGCCCGTGGTCGGCTTCGAGCAGGTAGCTGATGCCGCCCTTGCCCGACTGGCTGTTGACGCGGATGACCGCGTCGTAGCTGCGGCCCAGGTCCTTGGGGTCGATCGGCAGATAAGGCATGTCCCAGATGTCGCCGTCACGACGCGCCGCAAAGGCCTTCTTGATGGCGTCCTGGTGCGAGCCGGAGAACGAGGTGTAGACCAGGTCGCCGACATACGGGTGGCGCGGGTGCACCGGCAGCTGGTTGCAGTGCTCCACCGTGCGGCGCACCGCATCGATGTCGCTGAAGTCCAGGCCCGGATGCACGCCCTGGGTGTAGAGGTTCAGCGCCAGGTTCACCACGTCGACGTTGCCAGTGCGCTCGCCGTTGCCGAAGAGGCAGCCTTCGATGCGATCGCCACCGGCCATGATCGCCAGCTCCGCGGCGGCCGTGCCGGTGCCGCGGTCGTTGTGCGGATGGATCGACAGCACGATGCTGTCGCGGCGTTCGAGATGCCGGTGCATCCACTCGACCATGTCGGCGAAGATGTTCGGCGTGCTGTGCTCGACCGTCGACGGCAGGTTGATGATGCACTTGTGGCCCGGTGTCGGCTGCCACACGTCAGTGACCGCATCGACCACCCGCTTGGCAAACGCCAGCTCGGTGCCGGAGAACATCTCCGGCGAGTACTCGAACGTCCAGCGCGTGCCGGGCTGCTGCGCCGCCAGGTCGCGCACCAGGCGTGCATGGGTGGTGGCCAGGTCGACGATGCCGTCCTCGTCCTGTTGCAGCACCACGCGGCGCATCACCGGCGCCGTGGCGTTGTACAGGTGGACGATGGCGCGCGGCACACCCTGCAGGGCCTCGAAGGTGCGGGCGATCAAGTGGTCGCGGGCCTGGGTCAGCACCTGGATCGTCACGTCATCGGGAATGAGCGCGTCGTCGATCAGCATGCGCACGAAGTCGAAGTCGGCCTGCGAGGCCGACGGGAAGCCGACCTCGATCTCCTTGAAGCCGATCTGCACCAGCATCTGGAACATGCGCAGCTTGCGCGCCGGGTCCATCGGCTCGATCAGCGCCTGGTTGCCGTCGCGCAGGTCGACGCTGCACCAGACGGGCGGGCGCGTGATCACGGCATCGGGCCAGGTGCGGTCGCTGAGGCGCACCAGCGCAAACGGTCGGTACTTGGCGGCGGGGTCTTGAACCATGGGCATGGACATCTCCGGGGTGGTGGGCTGGTCAATGGCGGGGAGCCACGCAGCACGGGAGACGTTCCAGACGCAAAAACGGCCCGCTGCGTGACGCTGGCGGGCCGTGGATCCTGTGAAACCTGAAGACGAAGGAACCTAGCGCGCCAGGGGCACGCCTAGTAGCAGGGTCAGGTTGCGGATCGACATGAGCGACGACTGTAGCACAGCGCTTTCAGCGGTGAAGACCGATCTCGTCGGGTTCGTCCGTGCTGGTCGCGATCACGCTGGTCGGCCGCCCCTTGAACTTGCGCCAGGCGTAGACCAGGTAGCCCGAGACGCCATAGGCGCAGAACAGCGCGAACAACACCTTCGGCGGGTCAAGGGCCACCACCGCGATCACCAGCATGATCGCCACCAGCACCACGAAGGGCACGGTGCGCCGGCCGCCGAAGACCTTGAAGCTGTAGAACGGCGCGTTGGTCACCATCGACAGGCCCGCGTACAGCGTGACGCCGAAGGCAGCCCAGGCCGCCCAGTCGATGCGCGCCGCGCCCTTGACGCCGGCGTCGTCGACGACCCAGATCAGCCCCATCACCAGTGCTGCCGCCGCGGGGCTGGGCAGCCCCTGGAAGAAGCGCTTGTCGACCACACCGATGTTGACGTTGAAGCGCGCCAGGCGCAGCGCCGCACCGGCGATGTAGACGAAGGCGGGAATCCAGCCCAGCTTGCCCATGCCGTGCAGCGCCCACTGGTAGACGATCAGCGCTGGCGCGGCGCCGAAGCTCACCATGTCGGCCAGGCTGTCCATCTGCTCGCCGAAGGCGCTCTGGGTGTTGGTCATGCGCGCCACGCGGCCGTCCAGGCTGTCGAGCACGGCAGCGGCGAAGATGGCGATGCAGGCGGTGTCGAAGCGGCCGTTCATCGCCATCACGATGGCGTAGAAACTGGCGAAGAGCGCCGACAGCGTGATCGCGTTGGGCAGGGCATAGATGCCCTTGCGCCGGGGCGGCACGGGGGTCGCAGGTTCGTCGGGGTCCACAGCAGGCTGGTCGGTCATCGGCGGCGAGGATAGCGCAGAAGAAAAAGCCGCCCGAGGGCGGCTTCCGTCGCAGGTGCGGGCCGGTCAGTTGCGGCTCTTGTCCACCAGCTTGTTGGCCTTGATCCAGGGCATCATGGCGCGCAGCTTCTCGCCGACGACCTCGATCTGGTGCTCTTCGGTCAGGCGACGGCGGCTCAGCAGCGTGGGCGCGTTGGCCTTGTTCTCCAGGATGAAGCTCTTGGCGTATTCGCCGGTCTGGATGTCCTTCAGGCACTGGCGCATCGCGTCCTTGGTCGCGGCGGTCACCACCTTGGGGCCGGTCACGTACTCGCCGTATTCAGCGTTGTTGCTGATCGAGTAATTCATGTTCGCGATGCCGCCTTCGTAGATCAGGTCGACGATCAGCTTGAGCTCGTGCAGGCACTCGAAGTAGGCCATCTCGGGCGCGTAGCCGGCTTCCACCAGGGTCTCGAAGCCGGCCTTGATCAGCTCGACGGTGCCGCCGCACAGCACGGCCTGCTCGCCGAACAGGTCGGTCTCGGTCTCTT
>CALMIF010000075.1 GCA_937864045.1 uncultured Aquabacterium sp.
GGAGGGCAACGCTGATGGCCCGCATCGACCTCGACCTGGCGCACAGCTACAAGCCGAACCCGCAGGCGGACGGCGACTACGCCCTGCTGCCGCTGAAGATGACCTTCGACGACGGCGGCGCCTATGCGCTGCTGGGGCCGTCGGGCTGCGGCAAGACGACGATGCTCAACATCATCTCGGGCCTGGTCGCGCCGTCGCATGGCACGGTCAGCTTCGACGGCAAGGCGGTGAACACGCTGACGCCGCAGCAGCGCAACATCGCCCAGGTGTTCCAGTTCCCGGTGATCTACGACACGATGACTGTGGCCGAGAACCTGGCCTTTCCGCTGAAGAACCGCGGCGTGGCGCCAGATCGGATCAAGCAGCGCGTCGGCAAGATCGCCGAGATGCTGGAACTCAGCGGCCAGTTGGACACCCGCGCCGCGGGCCTGTCGGCCGATGCCAAGCAGAAGATCAGCCTGGGCCGCGGCTTGGTGCGCGAGGACGTGAGCGCGGTGCTGTTCGACGAGCCGCTGACCGTGATCGACCCGCACCTGAAGTGGCAGCTGCGGCGCAAGTTGAAGCAGATCCACCACGAGCTGAAGCTGACGCTCGTCTACGTGACCCACGACCAGGTGGAGGCGCTGACCTTCGCCGACCAGGTGGTGGTGATGACCCGCGGCCGGGCGGTGCAGGTGGGCAGCGCGTCCGACCTGTTCGAGCGGCCGCAGCACATGTTCGTCGGCCATTTCATCGGCTCGCCGGGCATGAACTTCCTGCCGGCGGCACTCCTCCCGGGTGCACCGGCCGGTGCGAAGACCCTGGGCGTGCGGCCCGAGTACGTGACCCTGGCCGAGGCCAATGCCGCCGGCGCGCTGCCGGCGACGGTGAAGCAGGTGCAGGACATCGGCACCTACTGGCTGCTGACGGCCCACCTGGCCGATGGCAGCGCGGTGCGCGCGCGGTTGCGGCCTGAAGCCGCGGTGCCTGCCGCGGGTGACGGCGTCTGGCTGGGCTTGGCGGGCACGCACACCTGCTTCTACGGTGAGAACGAGGAGCTGGTCGCAGGCGGGCCGAGCGCCGGGCCGCTCCCAAGCCGGCCCGCCATCCCCTTGGGGGATCGACCGGCGTACTCGACGGGCGAGGGGCAGACATGAAACCGGTCAACCAGAAAGCCTGGCTGCTGATCCTGCCGGTGGTGCTGTGCGTGGCCTTCTCGGCCATCCTGCCGCTGATGACGGTGGTGAACTACTCGGTGCAGGACATCATCAGCCCCGAGCGGCGGGTCTTCGTCGGCACCGAGTGGTTCAAGGCGGTGATGCGCGACGAGGACCTGCAGGGCGCGCTGTTCCGCCAGGTCGGCTTCTCGCTGGCGGTGCTGGCGGTGGAGATTCCGCTGGGCATCGCGCTGGCACTGGCCATGCCGGCCCAGGGCTGGAAGAGCAGCGCGGTGCTGGTGACCGTCGCCATCTCGCTGCTGATCCCCTGGAACGTGGTCGGCACCATCTGGCAGATCTACGGCCGCACCGACATCGGCCTGCTGGGCGCCACGCTGGCGAAGCTGGGCATCGACTACAACTACACCGGCAACGCCACCGACGCCTGGCTGACCGTGCTGGTGATGGACGTGTGGCACTGGACGCCGCTGGTCGCCCTGCTGTGCTTTGCCGGCCTGCGCGCGATTCCCGATGCCTACTACCAGGCCGCCAGCATCGACGGCGCCAGCAAGCTGGCGGTGTTCCGCTACATCCAGCTGCCCAAGCTGCGCGGCGTGCTGGTGATCGCCGTGCTGCTGCGCTTCATGGACAGCTTCATGATCTACACCGAGCCCTTCGTGCTGACCGGGGGCGGGCCGGGCAATGCCACCACCTTCCTCAGCCAGTACCTGACGCAGAAGGCGGTGGGCCAGTTCGACCTGGGGCCGGCCGCGGCGTTCTCGCTGATCTACTTCCTGATCATCCTGGCGCTGAGTTTTGTCCTCTACAACTGGATGCAGCGCGTGGGCACGGCCGACAAGAACGCGGAGGCCGGTCATGGTTGACCAACGCTTCAAGAAGCGGGTGATCTTCCTGGTCGCCTACCTGGTGTTCGCCATCCTGCCGGTGTACTGGATGGTCAACATGAGCTTCAAGACCAACGAGGAAATCCTCTCGGTCTTCAGCCTCTGGCCGCGCCACTTCACGCTGGAGCACTACCGCACCATCCTCACCGACGAGAGCTGGTACTCGGGCTACATCAACTCGCTGATCTACGTGGGCATCAACACGGCGATCTCGATCACCGTGGCGCTGCCCGCGGCCTATGCCTTCAGCCGCTACCGGTTCCTGGGCGACAAGCATGTGTTCTTCTGGCTGCTGACCAACCGCATGACGCCGCCGGCGGTGTTCCTGCTGCCCTTCTTCCAGTTGTACACCACGCTGGGCATGATGGACACGCACATCGCCGTGGCGCTGGCGCACCTGCTGTTCAACGTGCCGCTGGCGGTGTGGAT
>CALMIF010000076.1 GCA_937864045.1 uncultured Aquabacterium sp.
CCAGGCGCGCGTGGTGCACGAAGGCCTGGCCCGGCGGCGTCAGCGTCACGCCCTGACTGGTGCGGTAGAGCAGCTTGGTGCCGATGCTCTCCTCCAGGTTCTTCACCCGGGTGCTGGCCGCGGGCAGGCTCATGTGCGAGGCCTCGGCGCCGCGGGTCAGGCCGTTGGTCTCGGCGATGCGCACCATCAGGCGCAGGTCGACGAGGTCGAAGTGCATGGCCATCGTGGCTCCTTCAGAAGATGTCCGGCTCGGGAACCGCGGCGCCGAAGCCGGTTTCCAGGAAGTCGAAGTCGCAGCCCTGGTCGGCCTGCAGCATGTGGCGCGCGGCCAGCCAGCCGTAGCCGCGGGCGTAGCGTGGCGGTGGCGCCACCCAGGCGGCGCGGCGCGCGGCCAGCTCGGTGTCGCTCACTTCCAGGTGCAGGCGGCGCGCCGGCACGTCGACCGTGATCCGGTCGCCGGTGCGCACCAGGGCCAGCGGGCCGCCGATGTGGGCCTCCGGCGCGCAGTGCAGGATGCAGGCGCCGTAGCTGGTGCCGCTCATGCGCGCGTCGGACAGGCGCAGCATGTCGCGCACGCCCTGCTTCACCAGCTTGGTGGGGATGGGCAGCATGCCCCATTCCGGCATGCCGGGGCCGCCCAGCGGGCCGGCGTTGCGCAGCACCAGCACATGCTCGGCCGTCACGTCCAGGTCCGGGTCGTCGACGGCGGCCTTCAGCGCCGGGTAGTCGTCGAAGACCAGGGCCGGACCGGTGTGGCGCAGGTACTGCGGCGCGCAGGCGCTGGGCTTGATGATCGCCCCGCCCGGCGCCAGGTTGCCGCGCAGTACGGCCAGCGCGCCCTCGGCGTACAGCGGGTCGGCCAGCGGGCGGATCACGTCGTCGTCCAGCACCCGGGCGCCTTCGGTGTTCTCGCCCAGCGTGCGGCCGGTCACGGTGCGGGCCGACAGGTCCAGATGCGGCGCCAGGCGCTGCACCAGGGCCGGCAGGCCGCCGGCCTCGTAGAAGTCCTGCATCAGGTACCTGTCGCCGCTGGGCCGGATGTTGGCGATCACCGGCACGCGCCGGCTGGCGGCGTCGAAGTCGTCCAGCGTCACGGGCAGCCCGGCGCGGCGCGAGATGGCCACCAGGTGGATGATGGCGTTGGTGCTGCAGCCCAGGGCCATCGCCACCGCAATCGCGTTCTGGAAGCTGGCGGCGCTGAGCACCCGCGCCGGGGTCAGGTCGTCCCAGACCATGTCGACGATGCGCCGGCCGCAGGCCGCAGCCATGCGCGGGTGGTGGGCGTCCACCGCCGGAATGCTGCTGGCGCCGGGCAGGGCCAGGCCCAGGGCCTCGGTCAGCGCCATCATCGTGGCGGCCGTGCCCATGGTCATGCAGGTGCCGGGGCTGCGGGCGATGCCGCCCTCGATGGCCAGCCACTGCGCATCGCTCAGTCTGCCGGCGCGGCGCTCGTCCCAGAACTTCCAGCCGTCCGAGCCCGAGCCCAGGGTCTTGCCCCCGGCATGGCCGCGCAGCATCGGCCCGGCGGGCAGGTAGATGGCGGGCAGGCCCACCGACAGCGCGCCCATCAGCAGGCCGGGCGTGGTCTTGTCGCAGCCGCCCATCAGCACCGCGCCGTCCACCGGATGGCTGCGCAGCAGCTCCTCGGTGTCCATCGCCAGCTGGTTGCGGTAGAGCATGGTCGTCGGCTTGACGAAGATCTCGGCCAGCGACAGCGCCGGCAGCTCGATCGGCAGGCCGCCGGCCTGCAGGACGCCGCGCTTCACGTCGTCGACCCGCTGCTTGAAGTGGCCGTGGCAGGGGTTGATGTCGCTCCAGGTGTTGAGGATGGCGATCACCGGCTTGCCGGCGAAGTCTTCCGCGCCCAGCCCCAGCTGCATCGCGCGCGAGCGGTGGCTGAAGCTGCGCAGGTCGTCGGGGGCGAACCAGCGCGCACTGCGCAGACGGTCGGGGGTCTTGCGGGGCGGGGTGGGGGCGGTGTCGGGATCGGGCATCCCGCGATCATCACACCGCGGTGGCCAGCGCCAGCGCCACCTGCACACCCAGCTGCTCCAGCGTGTGCTCCTTGGGCAGCACGTGGCGCACGCCCAGGCGTGCCGCCTCGGTGCGCAGGGTGTCGGTGATGTAGCCCGAGGTGATGATCACCGGCAGCTGCGGTCGGCCACGGGCCAGGGCCTGCGCCAGGTCCAGCCCCGATTCGCCGGGCATGTTGAAGTCGGTGACGACCAGGTCCACCGGGTCGTCGGCGTCCAGGGCGCGGGCCAGCGCCTGGCGCGGGTTGTCGGCCAGCACCACCCGCCAGCCCTGGCGCTGCAGCAGGCTTTCGACCATCAGGCCCATCACCGCGTCGTCGTCGACGTAGAGCACCAGCTCGCCCCGGCCCAGCCGGCCGGGCAGCAGCCCCTGGCCGGCGGGCTGCACCGGCGGCGCACCGGTGGCCAGCGGCAGCAGCAGGTGGAAGGTGGTGCCGCTGCCCGGGGCGCTGTCCACGCTGATGCTGCCGCCATGGCTGGCGACGATGCCGTGCACCACGGCCAGGCCCAGGCCGGTGCCCTGGCCCACCGGCTTGGTGGTGAAGAAGGGCTCGAAGATGCGCTGGCGCGTCGCCTCGTCCATGCCGCAGCCGTCGTCGCGCACCCACAGGTGCACCCAGTCGCCCGGCACCGGTGCGGCGCCCGCGGTGTCCAGGCCGATGGTGATGTGGCCGGCGCCGTCGGGCAGCGCATGCCAGGCGTTGGTGCACAGGTTCAGCAGCACCTGCTGGAACTGGGTGGCGTCCACCGCCACCGGCAGCGCGGCGGGCGCGACCTGCAGCGCCAGCACCACCCGCGCCGGCAGGGTGGCGCGCAGCAGCCGGGCGGCTTCCTCCAGCAGTGGCCCCAGCGGTTGCACCACCAGGGTCTGCGGCTGCTGGCGGCTGAAGGTGACGATCTGCTGCACCAGGCTGCGTGCCCGCGTGCCGGCCTGGGTGATCTGGCGCAGGCGCGGCTGGGCGGCGTGGTGCGGGTCCAGGTCCTGCTCGGCCAGCGCGGCGTTGCCCAGGATGGCGGCCAGGATGTTGTTGAAGTCGTGCGCGATGCCGCCGGCCAGGGTGCCAATGGCCTCCATCTTCTGCGACTGGCGCAGCTGGCTTTCGAGCAGGGCGCGGCGCTCCTCGTCGGCATGGCGCTGGCTGTCGTCGGTCACCATCGCCAGCAGGCCGGCGGCAGCAGGCGGGCCTGGGCTGTCGCCGTCGGCCGTGGCATCGGCGTCGGCCTCGGTGAGCCGGCGCACCGACACCCGCGCCCACAGCGTGGTGCCGTCGGCGCGGCGCAGGCGCAGCTCGCGGGTCTCGGGCAGCGGCTGGTCGGCCACCGCCTGCAGGGCGGCATGGTCGGCGGGGTCGAGGAAGTCGGTGCAAGGCCGGCCCTGCAGAGCCGCCTCGTCGCAGCCCAGCAGCCGCTGCAGCGCCGGGTTGGCAAAGCGGGTGCGGCCCTGGGCATCGACCATCCAGATGCCCTCGCTGGCGGTCTCGACGATGCGCCGGTACTGCCGTTCGCTGGCGTCGAGCTGGCGGTTCATCTGCCCGGCCGCCTGCAGGGCCCGCGCCCGGCCCGTGACCAGCAGCCAGGTCAGCAGGCCCAGCGCCAGCGCCAGGCCGCTGCCGGCCACCGCGATCACCCGGGCCGGGTCCTGCCCGGCGGGCTGCTCGAAGCTGGGCAGGCTGCGTGCCCACAGCGTCCAGGTGTGGCCGGCGAAGGTGAGGTACTCCTGCGCGTCGTAGCGCGGTGCCACCGGCGCGGGCAGCGGCCCGGGCGGGTGCACGCGGCTGGCGTCGTCGGGCGAGGTGCCGTCGTGGATGCGCAGGTCGATGCCCGGCGTGCCTTCGCCGTAGAGGCTGGCCACCAGGTCGCCCAGGCCGAACACCGCCAGCACCCAGCCGGCCAGGTGGCGGCGCCGGTCGGCGGCGGTGGCCAGCGGCCGGTCGTGCTGGTAGACCGGCATGAACAGCAACACGCCGGCCTCGCCGCCGACCTCGGTCGGCCGAACCAGGCCGGTCATGACCACCGTGCCGGCGTCGCGCGCCTGCAGCATGGCCTGGCGCAGCGCCGGCCGGGCCAGCAGGTCGCCGTCGGGCGGCTGCAGCAGGGCGGTGCTGGCCGGCGCCACGTACTGCACCCGGGCCGTGCCGTCGAGCGCCAGCGGCGCATGGGCGATGGTGCGCAGGCCGGCAAAGTCGGCGCCGGTCTGCAGCAAGGCGACATAGCGCTCGAAGTCGCGCCGCGTCACCTCGTCGGACGCGTCGAACAGGCCGCGCACGCCGCGCAGCATCTGCTCGTGGCTGGCCAGCCGCTGCTCGATCCGGGTGGTCGCGTCGCGCAGCGCGGCGTCGAAGCTGCGGCGCTGGTCGCGCGACTGCAGCTCGCGCTCGTGGTTCGCCTGCCAGGCGGTGACGGCCAGGGCCAGGCTCACCACCGCCAGGGGCCACGGCCAGGTGGGCCACGTGGGCCGGCTGGGCCGGTTGGGCCGGTTGGGCCGGAAGCTCCAGCGTCTCAAGGCGCGGCGCCAGCGGAGGTCAGAACTGCGTGAGCTGGCGCGCCAGCTCGGGCCGGAAGTACTTCTCGAAGATGCGCGTCACCGTGCCGTCGGCGCGCATGGCGTCGACCAGGGCCCGCCAGGCCTGCTGCTGGTCGGGCGCCAGGGCGGCGCGCGACATGATCAGCCCATGCGGCACCGGTGCGTCGCCGAACTCCAGCACGGCGGTCTGGGCGCGGATGCGCTCGGTCTGCAGCGCCGGGTAGTCGAAGGGCTCGATGATCATCGCCTGCACCCGGTTGTCCAGCAGCACCTCGTACAGCGGCGCCAGCGCGCTGGCATGGCTGACGCGGCCCTGCGCGTCGAGCCGGTCGACGAAGCCGTTGGCCGTGGCGCTGTAGCGGAAGCTGCGGATCACGCCCAGCTTCAGCGCCGCGTTGCGCTCGAAGTCGGCCAGGCTCTGCACGCCGGCATCACGGCGCACCAGCAGGTAGTACTTGTTCGAGAAGTACCAGCCGAAGCTGGCGAACTTCTCGCGCGCCGGGTTGCTGATGCCTGAGAGGCTGAAGTCGAGCAGGCCCGACTCGATCAGCTGCCAGATGCGTGCGCGCGGCAGCAGCGACACGCTGATGCGGCAGCCGCTGCGCTGCTGCAGCGCGTCGGCCATGTCGCGGTCGATGCCCTCGCCGGTCTGGCTGTCGTAGAGCAGGCCGTGGTCATGCAAGGCCAGGGTGAAGGGGCGGTCGCAGCGGGGCGCATCGGCCGCCAGGGCGGGGCGGCACAGCAACACGGCCAGCAGCAAGGTGCTGGCAAGGCGCAGGAGGATCGGCATCAACGGCGGATTCGGGCGGCGCCTGGGGCGCCAAAATGCGGAATCTACACGTGATCGCTGCGCTCGAACCCCGCAATCAGGTGGGTTGGCGCGGCGTGAACGGCTTGCCGATCTTGAAGATGCCGCTGACCCGCAGCGCCGGCACGTCGTCGGCCGTGACCAGGCCCTGCACGAAGGCCAGGTTGCGGGTGATGCGCAGCACCTGCGCCTCGCCCTGCACCCACGCGCCCAGCGGACTGGGCGCCAGGTAGTCGATCTGCAGGCTGACCGTGGGCAGGAACTGGCCACGCAATTCGACCGCCTGCCGGTGCGCCAGCATCGGCAGCATCATGTCGGCAAAGGTGGCCAGCATGCC
>CALMIF010000077.1 GCA_937864045.1 uncultured Aquabacterium sp.
ACGGCCCCAGCTTCATGCCCCGGGGTCGGGCGCGCACGATGGCGAACTACTGAGCCACCCAGGCGCCCGACCCAGGAACGACGAAGGGCCCGCATGGGGCCCTCAGGTGGTGGCGGTGGTGGTGCCTGTCAGGCTGCAGCCGCTGCGGTGTGGTGGACCTCAGCCCACATCCCGAAGGCCCGGATGTGCAGGCAGTCGCCATCGTCCCAGCAGTCGGACCACTCCACATCCGACCCCGCCGCGGCATGCACGTAGATGGCCGGTGCCTGAGTTCCCGCCGGGACCTTCAGGCGCCTGCACTCGGCCCGGTCCAGGGTGTGGACTGCCACGGCACGGCCGGCCCGCTGCAGGCCCTCTGCGGCCTTCCTGACAGCATCGGCCAGGGTGGGGGCATCCTCGGAGACAACCCGGACCCCCTGCAGGTCTCCACCGATGATCGACGCGGCGACCTCTGCAAGCTGCCGGACGCATTCCCGGCGGTGGAAGCTGGCGGCCCTGCGGGTGCCGTGGCAGGTGCTGGCGGCGCTGGTGCTGGTGGTGGTGGCTTGCATGGTCTGAGTCCTCTGGGTGGCCCGCTGCGGTGTGCTGCGGCTGGCTTCAACTGTGCCCAGGACAAGCCCGCTCAAGGGGCAAGACCATGCATTCCAGTAACTGGACAGGTGAGCGTGCAGGACACTCCCCGGATGGCAACCCATGCCAGCCCGCGGCGCTCCCTCGGGGCGGCCCTGCCGGTGCTGCTGTGCCGATGCTCCCCAGGTCTGGACGGTTGCCCTTCCTGGCCGGGTGGTGCCGATGCGACAGGCCCGGCCGGCGGCCCTGGGTGGACTGGCAGGGGCCCCGCGGCCCTGCAAGGCGCCCGGTGTGGCGCGAGGGGTGGCACGGGGGGGAAGCCCGCGCCGGGCGATCATCCGATACCCTCTCGAAAGTTTGCGGCAAAACATCCGGGGGAGGACGCACAGCATGAGCAGCACAGCGCGCCAGAAGGTGGACCGACAGACGATGAGCCTCTTCGACCCTGAGGTCGAACGGCCGGACCATGACCGCATCCTGACCACACTGTATGAAGACCAGGAGGCACTAGAGCAGACCCTTGCTGACCTTCATGACTTGAAGCCCTTGATGCCGTTCAGCAGTTCGGATCGCTTCGCTGTCCACGATGAGAACCACCATTCGGCCGACGGCAAGCGAGCTGATGTGGTGTCACTCGATGACGCAGTGCAGATGACCGGCGTTCCTCCGAGTTGGAGCAGTCTCAGCCCGGTGCGGATCGAGAGGAAGCGCCTTGAAGTTCTGATGCACCTATGGAGCAGTGAACGGTCCTCCCGCTTGATCGGTTTCGTGGACATGTGCGTTCGGTATCGGATCGTTCACAGTCCAACCCTGTGGAGAGAGAACGGGAAGGTCTTCTGGCAAACCCGTGGAGCTGACCGAATGGCGATGATTGAGGTAAAGGGGCAGTGGCCTAGTACGGGTGCCCTGATTCGCCAACTCAATCTCTACTCAGCCTGCACGGCGGACGGGTTCGACGCCACCCACTCGACCCGGGACCGCATCGTTGTCGGGCCTGACGACTCTGTGCATTCCGTTGTGTCTGGACATGGCTACAGGCTGGTGACGTTCAGCGGGGCGCCCCTGACCTTTCGGGTGTCGCCCGCCATTCGAAGGCCCGAAACGAAGCCGGTGCCCGGAGTCTTCTAGAGCCTGTTGTCAGTCACTCGCTCGGCGTGCTGCGCCCTTTCCGCCGGGGCTTCCTCGGTAGCTCCTTCGGGGCCGGCCGGTCTCCCCCGACCACTGCCAGGGCGGCGGCCTCGACCTCCTCCGGGTAGCGCACCCGGCCGGCGACCTCAAGGGTGGTCTCAGGGCCGAGGCTCTGGCCAGCGTAGGTGTCCGAGTGCATCACGCCGACCTTGTGCCCAACAAACCGGGCAATCTCCACCGAGGGCACTCTGGCCTTTTCCAGGACGTCAATGACGTTCCGCCGGTAGCTGTGGAAGTCGGTGCCATCGGGGACCCCGCAGGCCCGCCGGTAGCGCCCGTAAGCCTTCGTGGCTGATGCTCCCATCCGGTCATCCAGGCCACCCGGTGACAACTCGGGGAAAAGGATGTCGCCCGGCTGGCGTCCCTCCAGGCGCCTGCGCAGTGCTGCAACGGGGGCAGGGTGGACCACCCCCACCAGCCGGCCCGCGGCCTCCTTCTTGGCGGCTCCAATGTGCAGGATGAACCCGGCGGGGCAGGGCTCAACTTGGCCGGCGGTCAGGTCGCACAGCTTCTCCAGGCGGCTGCCGGTGAACATGCCCAGGACCATCAGGTCCGGCAGGTAACTCCAGGTCGGCCAGCCGCGGGCCTGCTGGGTCCCTGTCAGCAGCTTGACCAACTCGTCAGGCAGGTAGCCACCTTTCCGCTTCGGTGGCCGCGTGCCTGGGTTCTTGGTCTTGCTGAACTTGTGCCCCTCCCAGGGGTTGCGACGGTCTGCCGGGACGTACTCCCGCGCCTGCATCCACTCCCACAGGCTGGCAAGGGACCGCAGCTTCTCCCCCAGGGTGACCGCAGAAAGCCCGCTGTTGGCCTTCATGTGGTCAACGTACCGGCCCGGCGTGCCTTTGGTGATGTCGGCCGGCCGGGCCTCGGGGTTGTCCAGGAACTTCAGCAGGTCGCCCAGGGCCTTGCGGTGCCCTGCCTTCGTCGACTCCTTGTCGTCGCTGTCATCCAGCCACTTGCCCATCAGGTCCTGCAGGCTGTCCTCTTCGCTGGTGGCCGCCCTGTAGAACTTCACGGCCCTCTCGGTGCCGTGGACGGCCTCGACCTCTTCGGCCAGCGTGACCGCCACATCTTCCAGGGTGCTGGCCTGCTCTTCGTCTTCCGGCCGGTTTGAAGCGCGAAGCTCCTGCAGGTGCTGCCGAAACTCCCGGGCGTACTGCAGGGTCAGCCGGGCCCCTTCCGGCTTGCCGGGGCTGTCCCGGTGGCCTTGGATGCGGGCCTTCAGGATGGCAACGACCTCATGCTTCAGCCGGTTCGCTTGGGCCTTGCTGCCTGTCCCGAGGGACTGCCTCAGGTGAGACTGGCCTACTGTCTTCTCCAGGGTGCGGGGGACCCGGACTCGGGCGTACCACGTTCCGCCGATCTGCTGCAGGTACTGATCGGGGTTTCCTTTTCGGGGCTTCATTCTCAGGTGTGGGTGCAAGTCGTGGGTGCATGATTCTGCACCTAAGTCCTTGTCTACTATGAAGCTCCTGCAGAAAGTTCCCGAAGGCGTGGGGTCCCATCAGCCACCCCAAAATTTCCCCAGTGAAATCAACGACATAGGCCCTTCGGGGCCATTGTTGTTTGTGGCCAGGGTCACAGAGGCTGGACACGTCGCGTCAGATCTCTGGTCTCTGTCACTAGGGCGCTGTAGATGGCGAGACCGCCATGCCGTCACGCCTGAGCGTTCGGCGCACGACCTCGCCGTTCAGGCTGAACTGGATGCGGATGGCCTTGCCGCGGACCTCGACGCCGGTGCCTTTCCTGCCCAAACGTTCCTCCGTTGCTGTGCTGATGTCGAGTCGATTGAAGCTGGTGGCATGAGGCACGGCAAGCGCGGCCGGCTCGACGAAGTGCCGTGGCGACCGGTCCGGGTGCCTCCGAGCACCTGATGCGGCAGCGCCGACCGGGTGCGAATCGCGCGACAACGGGCACACTGTCGGCCTTGAGGGAACGACCATGGATTCGATCAACGCTGCGCTCGCGGCCGTCCTGCAAACCGTGCAGACGCCGGGCGACTTCTTTGCCGCCGGCGAGTGCTCCTTGCATGTGCCGCTGATCGAGGTCGACAGCGTCGGCGCGATCGCCCTTCCGGTGCTGCCTGCGCAGGCCGCCCAGCTCATTGCGGTGGCCGAGCGTGCACCCTACGGCCGAGGGGCGGACACGCTGGTCGACACCGCCGTGCGCCGCACCTGGCAGATCGGCGCCGATCGCGTCCACATCAAGGGCAGACATTGGAACGCCATGCTGGAGGGCGTCGTCGAACAGGCGGCCACCGGGCTTGGTGCCGGCGCTGGGGTGGAGGCCGATCTGTACAAGCTGCTGATCTATGACGAGGGCAGCTTCTTCGTCGAACATCGCGACACCGAGAAGTCGCCCGGCATGTTCGCCACGCTGATCGTCGCATTGCCATCGCTGCACACCGGCGGTGAACTGGTGCTCCGTCATCGCGAGCGCGAGGCGCGACTCGATCTGCGCTGCGCCGACGTGTCCGAGCTCGCCTGGGCCGCGTTCTATGCGGATTGCGTGCACGAGGTGCTGCCCATCACCTCAGGGTGTCGGCTGGTGCTCGTCTACAACCTGCGCCGCAAGGGCCGCGGGCGTTTGCCCCGGCCCCCGTCTTACGACAAGGAGACGGTTGCGCTTGCTCGCTTGTTGCGCTCGTGGTGCGACGAATCGGTTCGGCCAGATCCGGACCAGCCGCTCAAGTTGGTGTACCCGCTGGCACACGCCTACACGCCGGCTGAACTGTCGTTTGCTGCGCTCAAGGGCGCAGATGCCGCGGCCGCCGCCGTGCTGACCACAGCCGCGGGCGATGCTGCCTGCGATCTGCACCTGGCGCTGCTGCGCATCGAAGAGAGCGGTGCGGCGGAGTACAACGGCTACTCCGGCCCTCGGTGGCGCAGCCGCTACCATGACGACGAAGAGGATGACGGCGATGACGAGAACGATGACGAATTCAAGGTCGCTGAGGTCTTTGATCGCTCCTTGACCCTGTCGGAATGGAGGCGACCCGACGGCGCTGTGGCGTCCTTGGGCGCCTTGCCCTTCAGCGACGGCGAGGTCTGCCCGCCCGATGCACTGGCCGACATGGAGCCGGACGAACAGCACTTCCACGAGGCTACCGGTAACGAAGGCGCCTCGTTCGAGCGCAGCTACCAGCGGGCAGCACTGGTCTTGTGGCCGCATGCGACGAGGCTGCGGTTGATCGCGCGGGCTGGACTTGCGGCCTCATTACCTGCGCTGGGCGGCCTGGTCGGGTCCTGGATCGAAGCCGGAGCCGAACCGGGTCTGGCGCACTGGCACGAGGCCCACGTCTTGGCCGCTGAGATGCTGGCGTGCTGGCCCGTGCAGGCTGCTCGTCGGGGCCACGATGGGCCGAGCGCGGAGAGCGCGATGCTGCCGCAACTGGTGCGGCTGCGGGATCGCGAACTCATCGAGTCGATGGTGACCAATGTCGTCGCGGCCGGTGCCTACGCGGCCGGCGACAACCCCGCTCTGGTGCAAGCACTGAATCTGCTGCGGGCCTCCCGGGTCGGCACGCTGCTGCTGGCGGTCGTGCAAGGCAATGCCGACCTCCACATCGGCGGCTGCGCTGACCTGATGGCACGTGCTGTTGCCGTTTCAGCCTGGCGGGGACAGCTGCTGGGCGCAGCCCAGGCGCTGCTCGATGCCATGCCGGGCGATCCGGCGCGACCCCTGTCGCCGGCCGACGCGTGGCGCCGCGAGCGCGCCGATGCGGGCGTGGTACACGACACGCTGCGTGCCTTAGCCGCGAGTCATGCGGGCCTGTCCGCGTTGGCCGAACAGGCCGTGACTCACTGGCTGGCCTGGCCTAAGGCCTATGGCATGGATGCCGTCGTCGTTCCGGCCTTGCGCCGTCTTGCCGAACGGCCCGCGCTGATGAACCGGCCGGCCTGCCTGCGGCTGCGGGCGGCTGCGCTGGACCATCTTCGCGCGCGCTGCGCACTGGACTTGGCGCCGCCTGCCGACTGGCGGCGCGAGGCCCGCTTGAGCTGCCGTTGCGAGCACTGCCTGGCCCTCGGCCGCTTTCTGCAGAGTGCCGACCAGGAGGTCTGGCGCTTCAAGGCGCGCGAAGCCGAGCGACGCCACGTCGAAGACTCGATCCGTCAGGGCAGGTGCGACGTCGACTGCAGCACGGAGCGCAAGGGCAGTCCGCATGTGCTGGTATGCACCAAGAACCAGGCGAGCTACGAGCGCAGGGTCACGCAGCGACGGGCGGACCTCGACGATCTGACTCGGTTCAAGGCGTAGGCCCGCTCGGCCGGGCGGCCCACCGGGGCGAGATGCCATGGGCTTCGCACCATTGGCGTGCAATCGCCTCCATCGCCTGCCGCTCGAAGGCGAACCAGGCCTCTCGCTGCGCCGGGTGCGCGGCCAGAACGTCCTTGAAGCGACGGAAGGGCTTGCGCTGTTGCAGCGCCTGCCCGAGCGCCCGGGCGAGGTGGTCATCGTCGCACCGCTCGACGAAGTCCTCCATGACTCGGAAGGCCTCTGGCGACTCGATGGGTTCGATGAGCAGCCAGCGGTCATCATCCCGTGGATCCGCGTCGGTTTCGTTGTCGGTATCGGATCCGATCAGGGACAGGATCGACCCGGACTCGAGGTTCAGCCAGTGGGTGCTCTCCCCGAGAGGGTCGCGTGAGTTCAAGGCCCAGATCAGCTCCTCGAGGTCGATGGTCAACATCCGTACGGCATCGTCACGGCGACCGGGCAGGGTGCCGTCCATGCTCATCTCGAGATCCCCAAGGCGTCCCACAGGAACTGGTAGGACACGGCGGGCCGCCCTTGGGCGGCGGACTGCTGCCGCTCGCCTTCCTCGTACTCGCGCAGCAGGCCCTTCACGCGCTCCAGGCCCGCCGGTGTGGTGATGGCCTGGCGCGGGGTTCGTCCGCCCAGGGCCGGAATCGCCTCGTCAGACCAGTTGGCGTAGTGGCGATGCAGCACCTGCTCGATGGCCTGTGCCATGACCTCGGGCGGCAGGTCCGGTGTGCTTGCGCTGGAGGATCGTGGCATGCGGCCCATGCTGTTGCCACCCTGGCCGCCGCCCGCCCGGGGGAGATGGCCAGCCGGATCGGTGATCTCGCGCGTCAGGTGCTGCACGGCCGCGCCGGCCACGCCTTCGAACCAGGCGCGGCCTTCGTCGGCCAGACGTTGGGTGCGGTGGAAAAGTTCGATGCGGTCAGTGCTGCGTCCTGGGTTGATGGCCGACAGGCTGCGGTGCGCGCCGTCGGCACCCTCGATCATGCGACTCCATCCTTGCCGCGCATCGCCGCTGACGTCGGGCTGCGCGGCCAAGGCGGCGGCGAGCGTCGCCGCATCCAGTACGCGGTAATGTTCGGTCACCAAGAGCAGGGGATCGCCGGTCGACGCATCCTGGATCTGCGGCGGCGGTGCGGGCGCGAACCACTGGTCGAGCCAGCCGCGGGCGATCTCGAGCTCAAGTCGATCGCGTTGGTTGTCGCTGTGAAGGCCCAGTTCGGTAGAGCCGGCCAGCACCTGCTGGACTAGCGTCAGCACGGCCGCCTCGCCCAGTTTGGAGAAGGGATAGATGGCCCCCGAGAGCTCCAGGTGCCCGGCCATGCCCGCGCCGGTAGCGACCTCCATGATGCGAGCGCCCATCAGCATGCCCGGCTTCGCCGTTCGGCTGCCGCTGATCTCGCGCACCGATTGCGGATCGGCCTGCGGGTCGAACTCGTCGATCAGGGTCATGCCGGTGCCGGGCTGCACGTCGGTGATCCGGTACAGGCGCAGGGGCCGTCCGCGCAGCTGGACGATCCAGTCGCGCTGGCCGGGCGTGAGAAACGGGCCATCACGCCCAAGCAGGTAGGCGTTGATTTCGCGCGGGCCACCCCGGGCATGGATCTCCCCGCGGGCGATCAACCACTCGCCGGCATTGATCGACACCATGGTCATGCCGTCTTCGTCCAGCTGCCAGCCGTCCCGTGGTCCCTCGGGCCGCCAGAGGTCCAGCAGGGCCTCGAAGGCATTGCGCCAGCCTTTGCGATGACGTTCGCTCAGCCAGGAGATGGCCACGCGGGCCGCGTCTTCGTGATCGCGCGGGCGCAAGGGATGAACGTTCATGGTCGATGTCAGGTGCAGGGAATGAAGGTTTGCGAGCAGTTGTCGAACAAGGTCACGGCACGTCGCTCGTCGAAGGCGGGAGACTTTGCAGGCGCATGGTGCTTCGTGGTCTTGTATGCTATTGTCATACATTCATTGGAAGATGCCGTCATGCCAACCGCCTCCGCCGCCGTTCTGAGTGTTCGCGTCAATGCCAGCGAACGTGCCTTGCTGGAGGCCGCGGCCGAACAGGCCAGTACCAGTCTCAGCGACTTTGTGCGGCGGCGTGCGCTCGAAGCGGCCGAGACCGACCTGCTCAACCGTCGCATCGTCACGATTCCGGCGAAAGACTGGGCAAGGTTCGAGGCTTGGGCCAGTGTTCCGGCGAGGGAAGTGCCGGCACTTCGGAAACTGTCCAAGACTCGCCCCGTCTGGCAGACGTGACCTCGGGCACAACGGCCGCCTTCACGCCGCCGCGACCCCTGGCGGCTAATGACGACACGGCGACGTTCGATTGCGGGCGCGATGCGCTGAACCACTGGTTCCGCCGCTACGCCTGGCGCAACCAGGAACTAGGGGTCTCGCGGACGACCGTGATCTGCGATGCGGAACCTGGCTGCATCGTCGGCTACGTGAGCCTGTCGACGGCGCAGATCGAGCGAGCCTGGTTACCCAAGTCTCAGCAACGCAATCGACCTGATCCGCTGCCCGCAGTCCTTCTGGGTCAGTTGGCGGTCGACCTGCGGTGGCAGGGGCAGGGCATCGCGCGATCGCTGATGTTCTATGCGCTGACCACCGCCGTGCGCCTGTCCGACCAGGTCGGCTGCTTCTGCGTGCTCACACATCCGCTGGACGATGATGTGCGTGCGCTCTACACGTCCTTTGGCTTCGAGGACCTTCCCTTCGATCCTGCGCACAGCATGGCGGTTCGGATTGCGGACCTGGTTCGCAGCGGCTTCGGGGCAGCGGACTGAGCTTGCGTCGAACAGGTCTCACTGACGTCGTTGTGGCAGGCAGGAGCCATTGCGACGGCCGCGGGTTCGCACCAGAATGAGCGCAGTTGGTGGTCTCAAGACGTCCCGCGCGGACTGGGGGAACAGACAGGGGAACAGCGCAGTTTCTCTCGGCAGATTTCTCAATGAGATCAACAGCTTAGGTCGCCGTTTTAAGTCCCATCAGCCACCCCAGCGCTTCCTGATCGAAGGCCCTCGGCTCACACCCTTGTGCGCAACGGCTGGTTCAAGCGCGACGCGCGGCCGCCTGCACCACGCTCGCGCCTGCCGTGCCCGCCGGATGGGCCGGCGCCACGCCCGAGGGGTCGGCGGGCGATCGGCCCTGCGCCGCCAGTGCCGCGTACTCGGCGATCTTCTGCCGGCCCAGCTGGCCCATGTGCACCTCGTCCGGGCCATCGGCAATACGCACGAAGCGGTTGATCGCCCAGAAGTAGGCCAATTCGGTGTCGTCGCTGACGCCCATGCCGCCGTGGGCCTGGATGGCGCGGTCGATCACCGTCTGCGCCATGATGGGCGCCACCACCTTGATCGCGGCGATCAGGTCGCGGGCGACCTTGTTGCCGTGCTTGTCCATGGTGTCGGCGGCCTTCAGCGTCAGCAGGCGGGCCTGCTCAATGTCACAGAAGCTCCTGGCCACGTCCTGGCGGATGCTGCTCTGCTCGGCCAGCTTGCGGCCGAAGGCGGTGCGGTTCGCCACGCGCCGGCACATCGTCTCCAGCGCGCGCTGGGCCTGGCCGATGCTGCGCATGCAGTGGTGGATGCGGCCGGGGCCCAAGCGGCCCTGGGCAATCTCGAAGCCGCGGCCGGGTCCGAGGATCAGGTTGGCCTTGGGCACGCGCAGGTTGTCGAAGCGCAGTTCGGCCTCGCCGCCGGGCGAGTGCATGCGGCCGAAGACCTTCTGGTTGCGCACGATGGTCAGGCCGGGTGTGTCGCGCGGCACGATCACCGTGCTGTGCTGGGCGTGGCGCGGGCCGTCAGGCAAGTGGCGGCCCATCACCAGCAGCAGGGTGCAGCGCGGGTCCATGATGCCGCTGATCCACCACTTGCGGCCATTGAGCACCAGGTCATCGCCGTCCTCGGTGATCTGCAGCGCCACGTTGGTCGCGTCCGACGAAGCCACCTGCGGTTCGGTCATCACATAGGCCGAGCGGATCTGGCCGTCCAGCAGTGGCTGCAGCCACTGGGCCTGCTGCGCGGGCGTGCCGTAGCGCGCCAGCACCTCCATGTTGCCGGTGTCCGGCGCCGCGCAGTTGAACACCTCGCTCGACCAGGGAACGCGCCCCATCAGTTCGGCCAGCGGCGCGTATTCCAGGTTCGTCAGGCCCGGGCTGATGGCGCCGTATTCATGCGGCAGGAACAGGTTCCACAGGCCCAGCTTGCGCGCCTCGGCCTTCAGCGGCTCCAGGCCTGGCCAGTGACGCCACAGGTTGGCCGTGTCGTCAACCCAGTCGTCGTGCTCGCGCTCACGGGGGTAGATGTGCTCGTCCATGAAGGCCTTCAGCTGGGCCAACAGGGTCTGCACTTTGTCGGAATGATCGAAGTTCATGGCTGATTGGGTTGGAAAAATGAACTAACGCGTCTTGCGCCTGACTCAACGTGCCAGCGAGAGGCCACCATCGCAGTTGAGGTTCTGGCCCGCCATGTAGGCACCCAGCGGCGAAGCGAGGAACAGCACCGCGCCTGCCATGTCGGCGGGCGTGCCCAGCCGGTGCATGGGGATGTTGGCCAGCGCACCTTCCAGCCGCTTGGGGTTCTGGGTGGTGATCTTGGTGAGCTTGGTGTCGACCAGGCCCGGCGCCATGCCGTTGACGCGGATGCCGTCCGGCGCCCAGGCCACGCCCAGGGTGCGCACCAGGCTCATCGCGCCGGCCTTGGACGCTGCGTAGGCGGGATTGCCGACATTCGAGCCGCCCAGGCCGGCGATGGAGCTGACGATGATGATCTTGCCGCCCTCACGGCCCGCGCTCGGAAGCAGCGCCGGCTTGAAGCGGCGGCAGCAGTGCATCAGGCTGTCCAGGTTGATTGCCATCACGCGGTCCCAGCCCTCGCGCTCGAACTCGGCGCGCTTGTAGGCCACCGTGCCCTGGCACAGCACCAGCACGTCCAGCGTGGCACCGGCGCCGCCGGGCTGCGGTGCACGCTCGATCTGGTCGGGATCGGCCACGTCCACGCAGGCATAGTGCAGGCCGGCCAGGTCGCTGCCCTCGATGCCGTCGTAATCGGCCGCGCTGGCGCGTGTGCCCCACACATGGACCTCGGCGCCGCGCTGGCGGAAGGCATGCGCCACGCCGTTGCCGATGCCGCTGGAACCGCCCACGACCAGCACGCGCTGGCCGCTGAAGTTGGTGTCGTTTATCACTGGTGCCGTCTCCTCGATTGGTGTCGGCGCATGGTCGGCGCGCCACCCCCGGCGCCACAGTCACCGGCAGGACATGGACGGCGAGACGTCGGCTCCAGCAGGCGCCGGACGTGCCGCTTCGTTTGGCCGTTAGAGGGGGCGCTCAGCCGTGCGGCCGGGCGTCGCCGGCAGCCTCGCCCAACGGTGCGCGCACCTCGCAGCGGATGCCGCCGCCGTCGCGCACCGACCAGGCCACCTGGCCGCCCAGCAGCTTCACCCGCTTGCGCACGCCGCCCAGGCCCAGGCCATGCGACCAGGCGGCAGGCTCCGTGCCGATGCCGTCGTCGTCGACATCCAGCAACAGGTGCCCGTTGTCCAGGTGCAGGCCGATCTCGACCCGGCTGGCGCGGGCGTGGGTGATGATGTTGTTGACGAGTTCGCGCAGCACCCGCGTCAGCGCCGACCACTGCACCGCCGACAGCCGCAGGTCGCGGTCGGCGGAGAAGGTCCACTGCAGGGTGCAGCCGGCGATGGCCAGGCGCTGGGTGATGTCGGCCTTCCACTCGGCCGCGGCGTGCGACAGGCGCTGGTCCGATGCCGCCAGGCCGCGCGTCAGCGTCTTCAGGTCCTGCAGCGTGTGGCGGATGTAGCCCTCGATCTCGGGATTGGGCGCCTGGTACATCAGCGTCAGCAGGCGGGCGCCGATGTCGTCGTGCAGGTCCTGCGCGATGCGGGCACGCTCCTCGGCGCGGCCTCGCTCGACGGCGCGGTCATGCTCGACTGCCCGGGCCAGCTGTTCCAGCAGCTGTTCGCACAGCTGGCCGTCCGCGGCGGTGAACAGCCGCCGCCCACGCCGGGCGTGGCGCAGCACCAGCGTGCCGGCTGATGCACCGCCGCCCCGGCTGCCTGCCGGCCGCGGCACCGGCACCACCAGCGTGGAGCCATCGCCAGCCACCCGCACGCGGGCAGCCTGGCGGCTGCTGGTGTCCAGCGCCAGCGGGTCGAACACGGCGCGCAGCAGCGTGGCCAGCTGGCGTGCCGTGTCGCCGGGTGACTGTTCCAGTGCACGCGCGGCACGGTACAGGCTATCGAACATGCGTTCGGGGCTCAGCGCCGCCGGGCCGGCGAGTTGGCCCAGCACCCAGGGCCGGGCCAGGGCATAGAGCCCCAGGGTGGCCGCCAGCACCAGCACCAGTGCACCCAGCGGATGCAGGCCGAACACCGCCAGCGCGAGCAGGGTGAGTGATGCCGCCACCGTGCAGGTGCCCGCCAGCAGCATGAACTCGCGCAGCACCTGGCGCGCCCGCGACAGATGCGGCCCCAGCATCAGCAACGACGCGAAGAACACATACCAGGCCACCGTGCCCAGGTTGGCCAGCGTGTCGGGCAGAGCGCGGCCATCCAGTGCCACGGCCAGGCTCAGCAGGCCCAGCGTTCCGGTGCCGGCCAGCACCAGGTGCTGCTGCAGGCGCGCCAGCGGGCTGCGCGCCTGGCCGCTGCGATGGCGCAGCAGCCAGGCCGCTGCCACCCCACAACCCAGCGCCAGCAACTGCGACCACCACCACAGGCCGGGCGGGTCGGCCAGCAGCAGCCACGCGCCCAGCGCACCGGTGGTGCCCCAGGCCAGCAGGCCGATGGCATGCGCGTGCGGCTGGCGTTGCGGGTGCAGTGCCAGCACATGCACCAACGCGGCGCCGGTGAAGGCGTCGAGCAGCAGGCGCCAGACCGGGTCGGACGGCACGCCGGTGGCGGCCAGTGCCAGGCCCGGGCGGCTGGCGGCGGCCATCAGCAACAGGTTCAGCGCCTGGGCCACGGCTGCCAGCAGGTACAGCCGTGCCGCCGCGCCAGGCTGCAGCAGCACGGTGCGCACCGCCGCCAGGTACAGCGCCAGCGCCAGGCCGCACAACGCCCAGCACAGCGCGCCCAGTCCAGCCAGTCCGCGTGGGCGCGCCCTGGCGCTGGTCTGCCCGCCGTCGGCCAGCAGCAAGGTGACGGCAGCGCCGTCCACTGGCAGGCGCAGTTGTGCACGCAGCGCCAGCAGCTGCCGCCGCTCGTCGTCGTCGACTGTCCAGCGCGCCGACTGCGGCAGCAGCGCGCGGCGGGCCTCCAGCCGCGTGCCGTCGGGCAGCAGCAGGGCCTGCAGGGGCTGGCCGATCATGGCTGGCAGGTCGACGGCGCTGCCCGGCGCCAACAACACCTGGCTGCCGTGGCCGGGCTTGAGGTGCAAGGGCAGGTGGGGCTCGGTGGCCAGCAGGCGCAGCCACAGCATCAGCACGGCCAGGCCGACGAGGGCGAACGCCAGCGCCCGCCGCCTGCGGCCGGCCGCCAGCCGGTTGTGCGTGGCGATGCCCGTGCCGGCCAGCGGCGTGGGCGCGCCCGCGGTCATGGGGTCAGACCAGGCCCTGCTTCGTCGCCAGCACGGCGGCTTCGGCGCGGCTGGAGACGTTCAGCTTCTTGTAGATCGACTTGATGTGGTCGTTGACCGTGAACCACTTGATGCCCATCAGGCTTGCGATTTCCTTGATCGTGAAGCCCTTGCTGAGGTAGGTCAGCACCTCGCTCTCGCGCGGGGTCAGGCGCTCGTGGTCGGGCAGCTTGCCGATGGGCACTGGCGCGCTGGTGGTCAGGTGGTCGGGCGAGGTGCTGAAGCCCGAATCCGGTGCCCGGCCGTCGCGCCCGTCGGCCCGGCCGCCCTGGCGGAAGTGCGTCAGCAGCCGGCGGGCGATGGCGGGCGACAGCGGCGGCTGGCCGCGCACGATCTTCTGCAGCTCCTCGACCAGCACCTCGAAGCGGTCTTCCTTCAGCAAGTAGCCGTCGGCGCCGCACTGCAGGGCCGGGAAGAGATGGTCGTCGTCCGAGTACAGCGTGGTGACGATCTTGGTGGCGGGGTACTGTGTCAGCTCGGCCAGCAGTTCCATGCCGTTGCCGTCGGGCAGTTCCAGGTCGACCAGGATCAGCTTGAACGGGTCGACCCCGTGCAGGCCGCTCGCCCCGCCTGCCAGGCGCACCTGGGCCCGTGCCGCTTCCAGGTCGCCGGCCTCGGTGATGGCGATGCTGTCGCTGAAGCTCTCGCGCACCACCCGGCACAAGAAGCTGCGGGCGACCGGGTTGTCTTCGAGGATGAGGACCTTGACGGCCATGGCGTTTCTCCCGCGGCGGATGCTAGCGCAGATGCCCGGCCGGCCGGTGTCGCCCGACGTCACATTTGCCCGCACGGCTCCCATGCCGGGCGGACGCTGGTCTCGCCTGTTACGGCTGCAGCAGCACCAGCTTGCCCACCACCTGGCGTGCGGCCATGCGGGCGTAGGCGGTGTGCAGGTCGGCCAGTTGCATGGTCTTGTCCATCACCGGCGTCACCTTGCCCTCGGCGTACCACTGCGCCAGCTGCTGCAGGTCGCGCTGGAAGTTGGCCGGCTCGCGGCGCACGAAGTCGCCCCAGAACACACCCACGATGGCCGCGCCCTTGAGCAGGCTGAGGTTCAACGGCAGTGCCGGGATGCCGCCGCCGGCGAAGCCCACCACCAGGTAGCGGCCACGCCAGGCGATCGAGCGGAACACGGGCTCGGCGAGGTCGCCGCCCACCGGGTCGTAGACCACGTCGGGGCCCTTGCCGCCGGTCAGCGCCTTCAGCGCGTCGCGGATGTTGCCGGTGCTGTAGTTGATCGTCTCGTCGGCGCCGATCTGCTTGCACAGCGCACACTTCTCGTCGGTGGACGCGGCGGCGATCACCCGGGCGCCGGCGGCCTTGGCGATCTGCACCGCCGCCGTGCCCACGCCGCCGGCCGCGCCCAGCACCAGCACCGTCTCGCCGGCCTTCAGCTGGCCGCGGTCGAGCAGGGCATGCTGGGTCGTGCCGTAGGTCATCAGGAAGGCCGCGCCATGCTCGAAGCTCATCGACGGCGGCATCGGCACCAGCTTCTCGGCCGGCACCACCGCATGCGTGCCGAAGCCGCCGGTGCCGCCGATCACCATCACCCGGTCGCCGGCCTTCACGTTGGTGACGCCGTCGCCCACCGCCTCGACCACGCCGGCGAATTCGCTGCCCGGAACGAACGGCGGCGTCGGCTTGAACTGGTACTTGTTCTGGCAGATCAGGATGTCTGGGAAGTTGAGGCTCGATGCCTTGACCGCCACCAGAGCCTGGCCGGCGCCGGGCGCAGGGGTGGGCACCTCCTCCCACTGCAGGGCGTCGGTGCCGACGGGGTTGTGGCAGATCCAGGCGTGCATGGGGTGTCCTCTCGGGCTTGTCCAGGGGCGGTTTTCAAGGGTGTTGGATGTTAGGCACGACCCCGTCGGCCGGCCCGTCGCCGGGGTGACGGGTGCCTACAATCGAGTTCTCATGAAGATCCTGATCGCCAACGACGATGGCTACCTCGCACCCGGGCTGGCCGCGCTGGTACAGGCGGTGCAGGGCCTGGGCGAGATCGAGGTGGTGGCGCCCGAGCAGAACGCCAGCGGCACCAGCAACGCGCTGACGCTGAACCGGCCGCTGCAGGTCTTCGCCGCCGGCCGGCCGGGCTGGCGCTTCATCAACGGCACGCCGTCGGACTGCGTGCACGTCGCGCTCACCGGCCTGCTGGGCTACCGGCCCGACCTGGTGCTCTCGGGCATCAACCAGGGCGCCAACATGGGCGACGACACGCTCTATTCGGGCACGGTGGCCGCTGCGATGGAGGGTTACCTGTTCGGCGTGCCGGCGATCGCCTTCTCACAGACCGAAAAGGGCTGGGCCCATCTCGATGCCGCCGGCCGGGTGGTGCGCAGCCTGGTGCAGCAGGTGCTGGCCCAGGGCCTGCCCACCGAGCCTTTCCTGCTGAACGTGAACATTCCCAACCGGCCCGACGCCGACGCGCTGCCGCGCCGTGTGACACGCCTGGGCCGCCGCCATGCCAGCGAGCCGGTGGTGCGCCAGGTCAACCCGCGCGGCGAGACGATCTACTGGATCGGTCCGGCCGGCGACGCCCGCGAGGCCGGCGAGGGCACCGACTTCCACGCCACCGCCGGCGGCGGCGTGTCGATCACGCCGCTGCAGGTGGACCTGACCGACCATGCCCGGCTCGACGCCTGGCGCGGTCGTCTGGGCCAGGCCGGGAGCGTTGGTTGAGCAGTTCCACCACCCGGCCGCCGCGTTTTCCGCTGGCGCTGGACCAGGTCGGGCGCGGCGTGGCCGCGGCGCCCAAGCCGCGTGAACCGCTGCGCCCGCAGCGCCACCTGCACGAGGCCGCCCGCGACGCCCGCGTGATGGCCACCCCCCAGGGGCTGGGGCTGGACTCGGCCCTGGTGCGCCAGCGCATGGTGCAGCGCCTGCGCGCCGAGGGCATCCGTTGCGAGCCCGTGTTCGCCGCGATGGGCGAGGTGCCGCGCCACCACTTCGTCGACACCGCGCTGGCGATCCAGGCCTACGAGGACACCAGCCTGCCGATCGGCCATGGCCAGACGATCTCCAAGCCCTCGGTGGTCGCTCGCATGGTCGAGCTGCTGTTCGACGGCCGCAGCGCGCGCGACACCGGCCACCTGGGCCGCACGCTGGAAGTCGGCACTGGCTGCGGCTACCAGACCGCGCTGCTGGCGCGGCTGGCGAAGCGGGTGGTGTCGATCGAGCGGCTGCGCCCGCTGTTCGACAAGGCGCAGGCCAACCTGTCGGCGTGGCGCATGGACCATGTGCGCCTGGTTTTTGCAGATGGCATGCTGGGCCATCCGCCGAATGCGCCCTACGACAGCCTGATCGCCGCCGCCGGTGGTGACGAACTGCCCGCCGCCTGGCTCGACCAGCTGGCTGTCGGCGGCCGGCTGGTGGCGCCGATGCAGCGCCCCGGCGGCCGGGGCCAGGTGCTGGTGGTCATCGACCGGCGCGAGAGCGGTCTGGTGCGCACCGAGCACGAGGCCGTGCACTTCGTCCCTCTAAAATCAGGCACCGTCTGACCGCGCCCGGGGCGGCCTGCCACCCGTGCAGGCGGCCAGGCGCTTGCCACCCCATGCTTCCTGTCCGTTCCCCGAGCCTGCTGCTGTCGATCTGCGCCGTCCTGGCGCTGGCCGGCTGTGCGACCAGCCGCAACAAGGCCCCGGTCGAGGACCGCCAGCCGGTGCGCCAGGCTGCGCCGCGTACGCCGCTGCCCGCCCCGGCGTCGACCACGCAGCCGGCTGCCGTGCCGCAGCCCGCTGCCACCGAGGCCGCCACCAAGCCACTGCCCGGTGCCGAAAACGCCGGCAAGCCCGGCTACTACACGGTCAAGCCCGGCGACACGATGATCCGCATCGGCCTGGACCAGGGCCAGAACTGGCGCGACATCGTGCGCTGGAACGCGATCGAAAACCCGAACCTCATCGAGGTCGGCCAGGTGCTGCGGGTGGTGCCGCCGCAGGTCGACGCCGCTGCGCTGGCGACCCAGGGCGTGGCGCCGGCGCGGGTCGAGGCCAAGCCGCTGGATGCCAGGCCCGCGCCGGCAGGCGCAGCGGCAGCCTCGGCGCCGGTTGTCGCACCGCCCGCCGCGGCAGCAGCGTCCGACGACGAACCGGCCTGGGCCTGGCCCGCTGCCGGCTCGGTGCTGGCCGGTTTCGACGAAGGCAAGCAGAAGGGCCTGGCCATCGCCGGCAAGGCGGGTGATCCGGTGCTGGCCGCGGCCGATGGCCGGGTGGTCTACGCCGGCTCGGGCCTGCGCGGCTACGGCAATCTGGTGATCGTCAAGCACAACGGCACCTACCTGAGTGCCTACGCCCACAACCAGACCCTGCTGGTCAAGGAAGACCAGGCCGTGCGGCGTGGCCAGAAGATCGCCGAGATGGGCTCCAGCGACGCCGAGCGGGTGCAATTGCACTTCGAGATCCGCCGCCAGGGCAAGCCGGTCGATCCGGCGCGCCTGCTGCCCGCACGCTGATCGCTCCCTCGCGTGCGGTGGCTCCCTGGCCGTGCTGGCCGCTGCCGCCACCAGCCCGGCGCTGGCCCAGTCGCAGGGCATCAGCAGGACCGAGATCGTCATCGGCACGATCCAGGACCTGTCCGGCCCGGTCGCGGCCTTCGGCAAGCAGTCGCGCAACGGCATGCAGCTGCGGGTCGACGAGATCAACGAGCAGGGCGGCATCCATGGCCGCAAGCTCAAGCGGCTGGTCGAGGACAACGCCTACGACCCCAAGCGGGCGGTGCTGGCGGCGCAGAAGCTGGTCAACCAGGACAAGATCTTCCTGCTGGCCGGCCACCTCGGCACCGCCCACAACAACGCGGCGATGCCGGTGTTGTTCGAGAAGAACGTCATCAACTTCCTGCCGATCATCGCGGCACGCGAGATGCACGAGCCCTTCCATCGGCTGAAGTACTCGTTCGCCGCCACCTACTACGAGCTGATCCGCCTGGCTGCACCCAAGCTGGCCAAGGACAAGGGCGTGAAGAAGCCCTGCACCCTCTACCAGGACGACGAGTTCGGTCTGGAGGTGCGGCGTGGCGCCGAGGCCGGCCTGAAGACCTTGGGGCTGGAACTGGCCGAGCAGACCAGCACAAGACCAAGTTCAGCGAGGACCCGACGGTGTTCTCGGTCTACGGCTACGTGATCATCGACCTGCTCGCCAAGGCGGCGCAGAAGGCGGGTGCCAACCTGTCGACCGACAGCTTCATCCAGGCCATGGACACGCTGACGGTGGAGCCCGACATGGTCGGCTCGCCGCAGACCACCTGCACCGCCACCAAGCGCCTGGGCAACGATCTGTCGCGGTTGTCGCAGATCGTCGACGGCCGCTGGAAGGTGGTGGGCGACGACATCAAGTGACCCGCCGCACCTGGTGCCGGGGCCGCCTTCGGGTGGCCTTTGTCATGGTGCCGGGATAATCCGCGGATGACAGCGAAAGACGAATGGCTGCAGGTCGAATCGCTCGACCTGGAGGCCCAGGGCGTGGCCCGCAATGCCGAGGGCAAGGTGGTGTTCGTCGAGGGCGGCTTGCCCGGCGAGCAGGTGCAGGTGCGCACCGGCCGCAGCAAGAACGCCTGGGAGCAGGGCGAAATGACGGCGATGCGGCGCGAAAGTGCGCAGCGCGTGCGCCCCGGCTGCCCGCACTTCGGCCTGCACGCCGGTGCTTGCGGCGGCTGCAAGATGCAGCACCTGGATGCCGCCGCGCAGGTGGCCGTCAAGCAGCGGGTGCTGGAGGACAACCTGCAGCATCTGGCCAAGGTGCAGGCCGACCAATTGCTGCGGCCCATCCACGGCCCGGCCTGGGGCTACCGCTACCGGGCGCGGCTGTCGGCGCGCCATGTCGCCAAGAAGGGCACGGTGCTGATCGGCTTCCACGAGCGCAAGAGCCGCTACCTCGCCGACATGCAGGTCTGCCCGGTGCTGCCGCCGCATGTCAGCGCGATGCTGATGCCACTGCGGGCGCTGATCGGCAGCATGGACCAGCGCGACCGGCTGCCGCAGATCGAGCTGGCGATCGGCCAGCGCATGGACGGACTGGTCACCGCCCTGGTGCTGCGCCACCTGGAGCCGCTGACGGCTTCGGACGGCGACCGCCTGCGGGCCTTCGGCGCCGCTCATGGCGTGCAGTGGTGGCTGCAGCCCAAGGGGCCGGACACGGTGCACCTGTTGGACGCAGGCGGGCCGGAACTGGCGTACGCGCTGCCCGAGTTCGGCATCACGATGCCGTTCAAGCCCACCGACTTCACCCAGGTGAACCACCCAATCAACAGCGTGCTGGTCGGCCGCGCGGTGCGGCTGCTGGCGCCGGCGGCGGACGAGCGCGTGATCGACTGGTTCTGCGGCCTGGGCAACTTCACGCTGCCGCTGGCCACCAAGGCGGCGCAGGTGCTGGGCATCGAGGGCAGCGAGACGCTGGTGCAGCGCGCCCGCGACAACGCGGCGCGCAACGGCCTCGCGCACAAGACGGCGTTTTCCGCGCGCAACCTGTTCGAGCTGGCGCCGGACGACCTGGTCGCCCAGGGGCCGGCGCACAAATGGCTGGTCGACCCGCCGCGCGAAGGCGCGTTCGCCCTGGCCAAGGCCCTGGCTGACCTGCATGCGGCGCCGCGACCGGATTGGCAGCCGCCGCAGCGCATCGTCTACGTCAGTTGCAACCCCGCCACGCTGGCCCGCGATGCCGGCCTGCTGGTGCACCAGGCCGGCTACCGCTGCGCGGCGGCGGGTGCGGTGAACATGTTCCCGCACACGGCGCACGTCGAAAGCATGGCGGTCTTCGAGCGCGCCTGAGCGGCGTCGCCGCCATGAAAAAGGGCTCCCGAGGGAGCCCTTTGTGCTGTTCGCCGAGGCGAATCAGTCACGCTCGCCGCCGGCGATGCCCAGGATCGCCAGCAGGCTCTGGAACACGTTGTAGATGTCCAGGTAGATCGCCAGCGTGGCGCTGATGTAGTTGGTCTCGCCGCCGTCGATCACGCGCTTGATGTCGAACAGCATGAAGCCCGAGAAGATCACGATGGCCAGCACCGACAGGGTCATCATCAGCGCAGTGCTCTGCATGAAGATGTTGACGATGCCCGCGGCCAGCAGGATCAGGGCACCGACGAACAGGAACTTGCCCATGCCCGACAGGTCGCGCTTGATCACCGTGGCCAGGGTGGCCATGCCGATGAACACCACCGCGGTGCCCGCAAAGGCCGTCATCACCAGCGAGGTGCCGTTCTTGAAACCCAGCACCACCGCCAGCATGCGCGCCAGCATCAGGCCCATGAAGAAGGTGAAGGCCAGCAGCACCGGCACGCCGGCCGCCGAATTCTTGGTCTTCTCGATGGCAAACATGAAACCGAAGGCGCCGGCCAGGAAGATGATGGCCGACAGGCCGTTGCCCATCGCGGCGGTGATGCCGGTGGACACGCCCACCCAGGCGCCGAGCACCGTGGGCACCATCGACAGGGCGAGCAGCCAGTAGGTGTTGCGCAGGACGCGGTTGCGGTCGGCAGCAAATGTGCCCGCGGAGCCGAAGCCGGGAATGGTCTGCAGGCGTTGGTCGTTCATGGTCAGCCTCCGAATGGGGGTTGGTCAGGGATGCGGCAGTAGACCACGCTTCACAGTGTAAGTTCCGCAGGGCAGTCGCAGCCCGCATGCGGGGAATCCGCAGGCCATGCTGGGGCACACTGCCGCTCCCTGAATGTTCGAAAGCGCCCGATGCAGACCAAATTCGTGCTGACCCTGTCCGACGTGCGTGCCATTGCCGCCGCTGCCGAGGCCGAGGCCCTCGCCAACCAGTGGGCGGTGACCATCGCCATCGTCGACGACGGCGGCCACCTGCTGTGGCTGCAGCGCCTGGACGGCGCGGCGCCGATCTCGGCCCACATCGCCCCGGCCAAGGCCCGAACTGCAGCGTTGGGCCGGCGCGAAAGCAAGGTCTACGAGGACGTGATCAACCAGGGCCGCACCAGCTTCCTGAGCGCGCCGACGCTCGAAGGCATGCTCGAAGGCGGCGTGCCGGTGATGGTGGATGGCCAGTGCATCGGCGCCGTCGGCGTCAGCGGCGTGAAGTCGACCGAGGATGTGCAGATCGCCAAGGCCGGCATCGCCGCGCTGGCCTGAGGTCTGGCGGAGGGTGATGGCATCGGGGCAAACCCCGACCTGCTAGAATTCCAAGGTTTACCCGCCACCACCGCAGCCTAGCGAAACTCCTGCGAAGTTTCACCACCGGTTTCCGCACGCGCCTCCCCGTCGAGGCCGTGCTGCGCAGGCCCTGACAGCACTGTTGGGGCCGCCGCAGAAGGAGCTGGGCGCGCGCGACTTCCGGAGCCATATCCCTTGCTGCCTGCACTGCCCCCTGCTCTCCTCGCCCTTGCGGACGGCACGGTCTTCCAGGGCATTTCCATCGGCGCCGCCGGCCACACCGTGGGCGAAGTGGTGTTCAACACCGCGCTCACCGGTTACCAGGAAATCCTGACCGACCCGAGCTACTGCCGCCAGATCGTCACGCTGACGTATCCGCACATCGGCAACTACGGCGTGAACGACGAAGACGTCGAAGCCACCAAGGTCCACGCCGCCGGCCTGATCATCAAGGACCTGCCGCTGCGCGTGTCCAACTTCCGCGCCCGCCGCACGCTCGAGGCCTACCTGCGCGACGAGGGCACGGTGGCCATCGCCGGCATCGACACCCGCCGCCTGACCCGCGTGCTGCGCACCAAGGGCGCGCAGAACGGCTGCATCACCAGCTTCGCGGCCGGCCATGTCATCGGCCAGGCCGACATCGACGCGGCCATCGTCCGCGCCCAGGCCGCGCCCAGCATGGCCGGGCAGGACTTGGCCAAGGTCGTCTCGGTCGACAAGGCGTACGCCTGGACCGAGACCGAATGGGCGCTGGGCACCGGCTACGGCCAGGTCGCCGATGCGCCGTTCCACGTCGTCGCGTATGACTTCGGCGTCAAGCGCAACATCCTGCGCATGCTGGCCAGCCGCGGCTGCCGCGTCACCGTCGTGCCGGCGCAGACGTCCGCCGCCGACGTGCTGGCGCTGAAGCCGGACGGCATCTTCCTGAGCAACGGCCCCGGCGACCCGGAGCCTTGCGACTACGCCATCGCCGCCGCGCGCACCTTGATCGACAGCGGCATTCCCACCTTCGGCATCTGCCTGGGCCACCAGATCATGGCCCTGGCCTCGGGCGCCAGGACCTTCAAGATGAAGTTCGGCCACCATGGCGCCAACCATCCGGTGAAGGACCTGGATTCCGGCCGCGTCTCGATCACCAGCCAGAACCACGGCTTCGCGGTCGACGAGAAGACGCTGCCGGCCAACCTGCGGCCGACGCACGTCAGCCTGTTCGACGGCACGCTGCAGGGCCTGGCCCGCACGGACAAGCCCGCGTTCTGCTTCCAGGGCCACCCCGAAGCCAGCCCCGGCCCGCACGACATCGCCTACCTGTTCGACCGCTTCACCACGCTGATGCGCACGCAAGCGGAGAAGAAGAATGCCTAAGCGCCAAGACCTGCAATCCATCCTCATCATCGGCGCCGGCCCGATCATCATCGGCCAGGCCTGCGAGTTCGACTATTCCGGCGCCCAGGCCTGCAAGGCGCTGCGCCAGGAGGGCTACCGCGTCATCCTGGTCAACAGCAATCCGGCCACGATCATGACCGACCCCGACACGGCGGACGTGACCTACATCGAGCCCATCACCTGGCAGGTGGTCGAGAAGATCATCGCCAAGGAGCGCCAGGCCCGGCCCGACGACAAGATGGCCGTGCTGCCGACCATGGGCGGCCAGACGGCGCTGAACTGCGCGCTCGACCTGCACCGCCACGGCGTGTTGGCGAAGTGGGGCGTGGAGATGATCGGCGCCAACGAGCATGCGATCGAGAAGGCCGAGGACCGGCTGAAGTTCAAGGATGCGATGACCAAGATCGGCCTCGGTTCGGCCAAGTCGGGCATCGCGCATTCGCTGGAAGAAGCCTGGGCCGTGCAGAAGGCGATCCAGGCCGAGATCGGCGGCAGCGGCTTCCCGATGGTGATCCGCCCCAGCTTCACGCTGGGCGGCACCGGTGGCGGCATCGCCTACAACCCCGAGGAGTTCGAGACCATCTGCAAGCGCGGCATCGACCTGTCGCCGACGAACGAACTGCTGATCGAGGAGTCTCTGATCGGCTGGAAGGAGTTCGAGATGGAGGTCGTGCGCGACCGCGCCGACAACTGCATCATCGTCTGCGCGATCGAGAACCTCGACCCGATGGGCATCCACACCGGTGACTCGATCACCGTGGCCCCGGCGCAGACGCTGACCGACAAGGAATACCAGCTGCTGCGCAACGCCAGCATCGCGATCCTGCGCGAGATCGGCGTCGACACCGGCGGCTCCAACGTGCAGTTCTCGATCAATCCGAAGGACGGCCGCATGGTCGTCATCGAGATGAACCCGCGCGTGTCGCGCTCGTCGGCGCTGGCGTCCAAGGCCACGGGCTTCCCGATCGCCAAGATCGCCGCCAAGCTGGCGGTGGGCTACACGCTGGACGAGCTGAAGAACGACATCACCGGCGGCGCCACGCCGGCCAGCTTCGAGCCGTCGATCGATTACGTCGTCACCAAGATCCCGCGCTTCGCGTTCGAGAAGTTCCCCGCCGCCGACCCGCACCTGACCACGCAGATGAAGTCGGTGGGCGAGGTGATGGCGATGGGCCGCACCTTCCAGGAATCGTTCCAGAAGGCGCTGCGCGGCCTGGAGACCGGCATCGACGGGCTGACCGAACGGTCGACCGAACGCGATGAAATCGTCGAGGAGATCGGTGAGGCCGGCCCCGAGCGCATCCTGTTCGTGGCCGACGCCTTCCGCATCGGCATGACGCTGGACGAGATCTTCGA